>JAZKHR010000120.1:0-25730 GCA_040385305.1 Pseudomonadota bacterium | reverse complement strand
CTTTGGTGGGTGTAGCTCAGTTGGTTAGAGCACCGGATTGTGATTCCGGGGGTCGTGGGTTCAAATCCCATCATCCACCCCAATTTTGCGCAAGGCCGCAGGCGGCGTTTCCATGCCTGCGGGCGTTTGCTACAATCGCGTTCTCGGGCCGTTAGCTCAGTTGGTAGAGCAGTTGACTCTTAATCAATAGGTCCAAGGTTCGAATCCTTGACGGCCCACCAATCCCGAGAAAGCCCGGCACTGCCGGGCTTTTTTATTGCGTCCGGTGGCAATGCCCCCGCTGCTATACGATGCGGCCATGCGCAACGCCTCCCGCGAGCTCGACCAGATCCGGTTCCTCCTGCGCAGCCTGCAGATCCGACCTGCCCTGCAGGCGCTCAACGTCATGACCGACTATCGCTTCACCGCGGTATACCGGTTCACCGGCTCGGGGGCGTCGAACTTGGTGATCTACGATCGCCTCTCGGACCCGCCCGAGGTGCTGCTGACGGTACCGGAGGGTGCGTCGTATTGCGGCATCGTGCGTGATACCCGCGATGCATTCCTGGTCAACCGCTCGCTCGAGGACGGACGGGTGTTCGACCATCCCGCGCGCGAATCCGTCCAGTCGTATTGCGGCGTGCCGCTGGTCGGCGAGGACGGCACCGTGTTCGGCAGCCTGTGCCACTTCGATTTCGAACCGCACGACACCGCCGACGACCTGATCGAGTTGATGCAGGGCGTGGCCCGATACCTCGATCCGGCGTCAGGGCTGGGGGAGCTGGCGGAGATGATCGCCCAGCGCGTGGACCGGCTGGCAATGATGGGGGATGCGATCGCCGACGCATCGCCCGGTGCGGACGAACTGCGCGAAACTTTCGACGTCTATGCGCAGCCCATCCTGTTGCAGGCGCAGGCGTTGAGCCCAGGCGTGCGAGAGGCGATGGAAACGCGGATCGAGGCGCTGCTGCAGGCGCTGATCGAGCGGCGCGCAGGGCGAGACGCGGTACAGCACTGAGCCACGTCCGCATCGGGCATACCGGGCGTGGCGAACGCACGCCCCACCCGTGCGGCATACAATGCCGGCGCGCGAAAGTGGCGGAATTGGTAGACGCCCTGGCTTTAGGTGCCAGTGCCGCAAGGCGTGGGGGTTCGAGTCCCCCCTTTCGCACCAAGGCTGAAGGCTTGCCTGCCAGCCACTTGAACCGGTGCGCTGCGCCGCCATCTCACGGTATGCTCGGAAGGCGGCAGCGGCCGCTCCCCAACATCAGGAGTCGATCGACATGCGCAGCGGAAACCCCGCCCTCAAGGACAACACCTTCCTCGACCTCGGCACCGGCAGCCTGGTGCGCAACGATGGCGAGGCCATGAGCCTGAATGGCACCGTCAACAAGACCGCGTTGCTGCTGGTCCTGGCACTGGCGGCGGCGATGTTCACCTGGACCCAGTTCGCTGCCGGCGTGGCCGCGGGCAACCCCGGCGCAGTGATGCCGTACGCCATCGGCGGGGCCATCGGCGGCTTCGTGCTGGCCCTGGTCACCGTGTTCAAGAAGACCTGGGCGCCCTATACCTCGCCCGCGTATGCCGTGCTGCAGGGGCTGTTCCTGGGCGCGATCTCGGCCATGTTCGAGATGCGTTTCCCGGGTATCGTGATGCAGGCGGTGGGGCTGACCTTCGGCACCATGGGCGCGTTGTTGCTGGCGTACCGCAGCGGCCTGATCAAGGCCACCGAGAATTTCAAGCTGGGCGTGGTCGCGGCCACCGGCGGCATCGCCATCCTCTACCTGGTCAACATCGGCATGCGCCTGTTCGGCTTCGAAGGCATGGGCTTCATCCACGAGAGCAGCACGATGGGCATCCTGTTCAGCGTGGGCGTGGTGATCGTGGCGGCGTTGAACCTGGTGCTGGATTTCGACTTCATCGAGAACGGCGTTGAACAGGGCGCGCCCAAGTACATGGAGTGGTACGCCGCGTTTGGCCTGCTGGTCACGCTGGTGTGGCTGTACCTGGAGATTTTGCGCCTGCTGAGCAAGTTGCAGTCGCGCAACTGACTTTCGGTTCACGTCGACATAAAAAGGGCGCCATGGGCGCCCTTTTTTTTCGCGTTCCACCGACGGCGCCTACCGCCGGCCGTTCGCTACGCGGCTCTAAATGCCGCTGCGCGAGCCACCCGACGGTCTCGCCGTCTACCATTTCGCTCAGAGGCGGCTTGCGATTGCCTGCGCAAACGACATCGTGTTGCCGCTTCCGCCGAGATCCGGCGTCAGGTTGTCCTTGGCTTCCAGCGTCGCCACGATGGCCGATCGCAGGCGCGCTGCCTGGTCGGGAAGGGCTAGGTGATCCAGCATCTGCGCGGCGCCCAGCAGCAGCGCACACGGGTTGGCCTTGCCCTGCCCGGCGATGTCCGGCGCAGTGCCATGCACGGCTTCGAAAATCGCGGCGTCCACGCCGATGTTGGCGCCCGGGGCCAGGCCTAGGCCCCCGACAAGGCCGGCGCACAGGTCGGAGATGATGTCGCCGAACAGGTTGGTGGTCACGATCACGTCGAACTGCTCCGGCTTCATCACCAACTGCATGCAGCAGTTGTCGACGATCAGCTCGTTGCACTCGATGTCGGGGTACTCGGCAGCCACGGTGCGCGCCGTCTTCAGGAACAGGCCGGAGGTCGACTTCAGGATGTTGGCCTTGTGCACCACCGTGATCTTCTTGCGGCCGATCTTGCGGGCCATGTCGAAGGCGTAGCGGACGATGCGTTCGGAGCCGGTGCGGGTCACCCGCTGCATCAGCACCGCGGTCTCTCCATCCTCGCTCACCGACTGGCCTTCGCCGATGTAGGCACCCTCGGTGTTCTCGCGCACGGTGATCAGGTCCACGCCGGACGGGAAGCGCGATTTGGTGTTCGGGAACGAGACAGCCGGGCGCACATTGGCGTACAGGTCGAAACGCTTGCGCAGCTCGACGTTGATCGAGCTGAAACCCTCGCCGACCGGCGTGGTCAGTGGCGACTTCAGGGCGATGCGGTTGCGGCGGATCGATTCCATGGTGGCGGCGGGCAGCAGTTCGCCGTGCTTCTCCAGCGCGACGAGGCCCGCATCGGCGAATTCGTAGGCAAGGCCCAGCTGCATCGCGTCGAGTACGTGCAGCGTGGCGTCCATGATTTCCGGGCCAATGCCATCGCCGCGGATGACGGTGATCGTGGTGCTCATAGGAGGTGTCCAGACAGGCGGAGACCGCGCGGGTTGCGCGGTTCCTGGGGGATTTCGGGGTGCCGAATTATGCCGCGTCGCGGGCGCCCTTCACAAACTTGGCGACCCCGAGGCGCCGCCGCGCGCCGAGCGACGCGCATTGCAGTGCATTGGCGGAATACGCGATCAGGCGTGGTCGTGCGCGGCCGGGGCGGAAGCGCCTTGCTCCAGGTGGTCGAGGAAATCGACCGCGCGCCGCAAGTGCGGAATGACGATCGAGCCGCCCACCACCAGGCCAATCGAGAACGCCTCGAACATCTCGTCTCGGGTCACTCCAGCCTCCTTGCATTGGGCCACGTGGTAGCTGATGCAGTCGTCGCAACGCAGCACCATCGAGGCCACCAGCCCGCACAGCTCCTTGGTCTTTCCGTCGAGCGCGCCCGCTTGGTAGGTCTGGGTGTCCAGCGCGAAGAAGCGGCGCACGACCTGGTTGGGCTCGGCGAGGATTCGCTGGTTCATGCGTTGGCGGAATTCAGTGAATGCGGCAACCCGGTCCTGGCCTTCGCCGGTGTCGTCGGTTGCGGCGTTCATGCCACCGCTCCCGCCAGCAGCGGCTCGAGCTTGCCGCTGCGATGCAACAGCATCAGGTCGTCGTAGCCACCCACATGGGTGTCGCCGATGAAGATCTGGGGCACGCTGGTGCGCCGCGCCAGCGCCACCATCTTCTGGCGTGCATCCGGGTCGGTATCGATGCGCACCTCGGTCCAGCCGAGCCCGCGGCTCTTCAGGAAGTTCTTCGCCATCACGCAGTACGGACAGATCGCCGAGCTGTACAGGGTGATCTCGGGCGTTGCAAGGGCTTGCTCGGTCAAGGCGGACTCCGGAACATTTGGACGGGATTGGGGTCGAATATGCGGGTCATCCTTACGTTTTCCAGTGAAAGCGTCCAGCAGCAATCCCTGGCCAGCTGGTTCACGCGCCGTTGCGCGCCCGGCCTCATCCTGAATCCATGGAGAACCGCGTGCGCAAGACCGCTTCCCGCTTGGGCCTTGGCCTGGCCTGCACGTTCGCATGCGTCGTCGGACTTGCGCAGGAGACCCGACTGCCCGACATCGGCTCCTCCGCCGGCGCGGTGCTGTCGCCAGCCCGCCAGGCCGAGTACGGCGAGATATTGCTTGCACAGCTGAGGCACGAGGGCTACATCCTCGACGACCCCCTCCTCGATGGTTGGCTGCGCGACGTCGGCCAGCGCCTCGGCGGCAGCAGCGACCGGCCCCAGCAGGGTTTCACCTTCTTCCTCCTGCGCGACCGCCAGATCAATGCGTTCGCCACCCTTGGCGGCTACATCGGCATGAACGCCGGCCTGATCCTGGCCGCGGACCGAGAGGACGAGGTGGCCGGCGTGCTGGCCCACGAAATCGCCCACGTCACCCAGCAGCACGTACTGCGTGGCGTCGAGAAAGCCCAGCGGGAAAGCCTGCCGATCCTGCTGGCCACGCTGGGCGCCATCATCGCGGCGCAAAAAGCGGGTGGCACCAGCAGCGGCGAAGCCACCCAGGCGGCGGTGATGGGGGGCATGGGCCTGCTCCAGCAGCGCCAGATCGACTACACCCGCGACAACGAGGCAGAGGCGGACCGGGTCGGCATCCGCACCCTGAACCGCGGGGGCTACGATCCGGAAGCGATGGCGGAGTTTTTCGAAACCCTGCAGTCGGTGGTCCGTATGAACCAGGGCGACGAGCGCGGTCGCGTGCCCACCTACCTGCAGACCCATCCGGTGACCCTGAGCCGGGTCAGCGAAGCGCGTGAACGCGCAGCAAAGCTGGAGACCCCGGTCGCCTCTGCGGCCGCTTCGAGCTTGGTCAACAGTCCGTTACTGCCGGCGGGCCTGCTGATCGGCAGCAATGCGCCGCGTCGCGGCGGCACCGGCGAATTCGCCTGGGCGCGCGAACGCCTGCGCGTGCTCAGTGCCATCACGCCCGCGCAGGCAGTCCGCGAATACCAGCAGATGCGGGCCAAGCAGCCGCTGGATGCAGCGCAACGCTACGGCCTCGCCTTTGCCCAGCTTCGCGCCGGCCAGCATGCCGACGCCCTGCGCGAGTTTGGCGCGTTGCAGGCCGAACATCCCGGCGACATGTGGCTGCAGGTCGCGCTCGGCGAAGCAGAAGCCCGCGCCGGCCGCCACGCCGAGTCCGGCCGCCGCTTCGAGGCGCTGCTGGCGCGCATGCCCACCCAGCGCGCGCTGGCCCTGAGCTACGCGCAGGTGCTTGCCGAACAGAACACGCCCACGGCCGGCAAGCGCGCAGTGGCGATCCTGCGCCCGCTGCTGGGCACTGCGGCGAGGGATGCCTTGTTCCAGCAGACCTATGCGCGGGTCAATGAAATCGCCGGCGACGACATCCGCGCCGGCGAGGCCTGGGCCGAGGCGGCCTACCTCAACGGGCGGCCGGAGCAGGCGCTGGTCCAGCTCAACAACCTGAAAAAGCGCAGCAACCTCGACTACTACGCACGCAGCCGGATCGATGCGCGCATCGCCGCGATCACCCCGACCGTGCTGGAACTGCGCCGCCAGGGCATCCGCGACGAGGACGCCACCGGCAAGCTGGGCTGGAGCCTGCGTGCCGGCGAACGGCCTGCAGCCTGGTGACAACGTCACAAATGCGTCATGAAACCGTCGTCTAATGGCATGAGATCGCCGCCGGACGTGCCCGCCCATGCAGAAGCGCATATTGATCGTCGATGACGAGCCCGCGATTCGCGACATGGTCGCCTACGCCCTGCGCAAGGGCGACTACGATCCCGCCCATGCCGGAGACGCCCGCGAGGCCCAGGCAGCCATCGCAGAACGGGTGCCGGACCTGATCCTGCTGGACTGGATGCTACCCGGCACCAGCGGCCTGGAGCTGGCCCGGCGCTGGCGCCGCGAGGCGCTGACACGCGACATCCCGATCATCATGCTGACCGCGCGCGGCGAGGAGAACGACCGCGTGGGCGGGCTCGAGGCAGGCGTCGACGACTACGTGGTCAAGCCATTCTCCGCGCGCGAGCTGCTGGCCCGCATCCGCGCGGTGATGCGTCGGTCGCGCGAGGACGACGAGGATGGCAGCGTGCAGGTCGGCGGCCTGCGCATCGATGGCGCTGCCCACCGCGTGTTCGCCGACGAGAACGGCCAGGCCAACCCGGTGCCGATCGGTCCCACCGAGTACCGCCTGCTGCATTTCTTCATGACCCATCCGGATCGCGTGTACAGCCGTTCGCAGCTGCTGGACCACGTCTGGGGCGGCAGCGTCTACGTGGAGGAGCGCACGGTGGACGTGCACATCCGCCGCCTGCGCAAGACCCTGGAGCCCCACCGGCTGGACCCGATGGTGCAGACCGTGCGGGGCTCGGGCTACCGCTTTTCCGCGGCGGCCTGAAGGGAGTGCGGACGGCCCGCAGTCGCCACCGCCTGCCCACCCGCGGCGCGGGACGTTGCTGGCCCGCCGCGCCGCGCGCGCCGCGCACATAGACTGGCCGCATGTCGCCCGACGCCCGCAACGCCTGGTTCCGCACCCTCGGCCAATTGGCCCTGGTGTTGCTCGTGGGCTTGGCCATCGGCCTGCTGCTTGGCCAGCCATGGCCCGCGCTCACGGTGGCCGCGCTGGGCGTGGTGGCGTGGCACTACTGGAAACTGCGCAACGTCCTGCTGCGGTTGACCGCGCGCCAGCGCCTGCAGCCGTCGCACGGTGAAGGCGTCTGGAATGAACTGGACCGCCTGCTGTCGCGCAGCCAGAACGAGATGCGGGCGCGCAAGCGGCGCTTGCTGGCGATGCTGCGCGCCTACCGGGCCGCCGCCGCCGCCCTGCCGGATGCGGTGGTGGTGGTGGAACGCAACAGCCAGCGGGTGCTGTGGTTCAACGAAGCGGCGACCCCGCTGCTCGGCCTGCGCCACCCGCAGCACCAGGACGCATCGGTGGTCACGTCATTGCAGCCACTGCCGATGGCGCAGTGGCTGGCGGCCGGACGCAACGCGGAGCCAATGACCGAAGTCGTGTCGCCGGCCAATCCCGCCCTGCGCCTCAACCTGCGCCTGCTGCCGTATTCCGACGAACTGTGGTTGCTGGTAGCACGTGACGTCACCCGCACCATGCGACTGGAGCAAATGCGCCGGGACTTCGTCGCCAATGTCTCGCACGAATTGCGTACGCCGCTGACCGTGGTCCACGGCTATCTCGAGATGCTCGATCCGGCCGAGCAACCCGAATGGGCCCCGATGCTGGCCGAGATGCAGCGCCAGTCCGAGCGCATGACCCAGCTGGTCGAGGACCTGTTGACCCTGTCGCGCCTGGAAGCGCGCGAGACCCTGCCCGAGGAAGACGTGGCGATGGCGCCGATGCTGGCCACCTTGCGCCGCGAGGCCGAGGCACTCAGCCACGGCCGGCACCGCATCAGCGTGGTCGACGAGGCGGGTACCGACCTGCTGGGCTCCACCAAGGAGCTGCACAGCGCGTTCTCGAACCTGGTCAGCAACGCGGTGCGCTACACGCCGGCGGGTGGCGAGATCGAGATCCGCTTCGCGCCGGATGCCCAAGGCGGCACGGTGCTGTCGGTGCGTGACAGCGGCTTCGGGATTCCGGAAGCCCACCTTCCGCGCATCACCGAGCGCTTCTACCGCGTCTCCACCAGCCGTTCGCGCGAATCCGGCGGCACCGGCCTCGGGCTTGCCATCGTCAAGCATGTCCTGAACCTGCACGGCGCGCGGCTCGACATCAGCAGCGAGGTTGGCCAGGGCAGCACCTTCGCCTGCCGATTCGATGCCGATCGCATCCAGCCACGAGAGGCGCACTTTCTTCCGGAGTCGAATCCATGACGCCACCTTCCACCACTCCGGGCATGTCGCTGCAGGATCCATCGCTGTACGCCAACCGCGAACTGTCGCAGCTCGATTTCAACGTCCGCGTGCTTGCCCATGCCCAGGATCCGGCCGTGCCGCTGCTCGAGCGGTTGCGGTTCCTGTGCATCAGCTGCACCAACCTCGACGAGTTCTTCGAGATCCGCGGCGGCTCGGTGCGCCACGCCATCGAATTCGGCGGCCCGGTGGCAGCCGACGGGCTGGCCCCGGCCACCCTGCTCAACCGCATCCACGACCGCGCCGCGGAACTGGTGCAGGCGCAGTACCGCTGCTTCTACGAGGAAGTGCAGCCGGCACTGATCGAAGAAGGGATCCGCCTGCTGCAGCGCGAGCAGTGGAGCCCGGAGCAGACCGAATGGCTGCGCGGCTACTTCCGCGACGAAATCATGCCGGTGCTGTCGCCGCTGGGCCTGGACACCGCGCATCCGTTCCCCAAGATCCTCAACAAGTCGCTCAACGTGGTGGTCCTGCTGCAGGGGCGCGATGCGTTCGGCCGCGAGGGCCACATGGCCATCGTGCGCGCGCCGCGCTCGCTGCCGCGGATCATCCGCTTGCCCGATGCGGACGGCGATGGCGATGCCTTCCACGACTTCGTGTTCCTCAGCTCGGTGCTGTCCGCCTTCGTGCACGAATTGTTCCCGGGCATGCAGGTCAACGGCGCCTACCAGTTCCGGGTGACCCGCAATTCGGAGCTGATCGTCGACGAGGACGACGTCGACAACCTCGCACTCGCCCTGCGCGACGAACTGCTGGGGCGCGGCTACCTGCGCGCGGTGCGCCTGGAGATCGACGAGCGCTGCCCGCCGCAGGTGGTGCAGGACCTGCTGGACAATTTCGAGCTGCCTGCCAACGCGGTCTACAAGATCAACGGTCCGGTCAACCTGAGCCGGGTGATCCAGGTCTATGACCTGGTGCACCGGCCCGACCTCAAGTTCCGCCCGTTCCAGCCCCGGCTGCTGCGCGACGTGGAGGCGATGTTCGAGCAGATCCGCCAGGGCGACGTGCTGCTGCACCATCCGTTCGATGCGTTCGCACCGGTGCTGGAGTTGATCCGCCAGGCCGCGGAAGACCCCAACGTGCTGGCGATCAAGCAGACCCTGTATCGCGCCGGCAAGGATTCGCCGATCGTCGAGCACCTGATCCAGGCCGCGCGCAACGGCAAGGACGTGACCGTGGTGGTGGAACTGCGCGCGCGCTTCGACGAGGAAGCCAACCTGGGCCTCGCCGACCGCCTGCAGGATGCCGGCGTGCAGGTGGTGTACGGCGTGGTGGGTTACAAGACGCACGCCAAGATGCTGCTGATCGTGCGCCGCGAAGGCCGCGCATTGCGCCGCTACGTCCACCTCGGCACGGGCAACTACCACTCTGGCACCGCCCGCGCGTATACCGACTTCAGCCTGATGACCGCCAACCCGGACATCGGCAACGACGTGCACCTGATCTTCCAGCAGCTGTCGGGCCTGGCCAAGCCACTGACCCTGCGGCACCTGCTGCAAGCGCCCTTCACCCTGCACAGTGGCGTGCTGGCCCGCATCGAACGCGAGGCCGCACATGCGCGCGCGGGGCTCCCTGCGCGCATCGTCGCCAAGATGAACGCGCTCAACGAGTCGCAGGTGATCCAGGCGCTGTACGCGGCATCGCGCGACGGCGTTGCCATCGACCTGGTGGTGCGCGGTGCCTGCACCCTGCGCCCGGGCGTCGAGGGCGTGTCCGACAACATCCGCGTGCGTTCCGTGGTCGGGCGTTTCCTTGAACATCACCGGGTGTGGTGGTTCGGCAACGACGGCGACCCGGAGTTGTTCTGTTCTTCCGCCGACTGGCTGGAGCGCAACCTGATGCGCCGCGTCGAAACCGCCTTCCCGATCCTCGATCCCGCCGCGGCCGCGCGCGTGCATCGGGAAGGCCTGCTCAACTACCTCGACGACAACCAGAATGCGTGGGAGATGTCCGCCGACGGCAGTTACCGCAAGCTGGCACCGGGTCCCGGGGACGACCCGTTCTCCGCGCAGTTGTCGCTGCTGGACGGCTTGTACGCCTGACCGCGCATAATCCGCGCATGTCGCAACGCACCCGCAAGCGCTTCACATGAGCCGGAAACCGTGAGGTCGGCCCCACGCCGATCGGGTGCCGCGCGCGTGCCGCGCGCGCAGCCCATGCGCGACGGCGACCTGCTGGCCGCGCTCGACCTGGGCTCCAACAGCTTCCACATGGTGGTCGCGCAGCGCGTGCTCGGCCAGTTGCGGGTGATCGACCGCCTGCGCGAAACCGTGCGCCTGGCCGAGGGCCTGGATTCGCGCGGCGGGCTGGACGCGGAGGTGCAGGCGCGCGCACTGGATTGCCTGGCGCGCTTCGGCCAGCGGATTGCCGACTTCCCGCCACACGGCGTGCGCGCGGTGGCGACCAACACGGTACGCCGGCTGCGCGCACCGCAGGGGTTCCTGATACCGGCGGAAGCCGCGCTCGGGCATGCCATCGAAGTGGTCTCGGGCCGCGAGGAAGCGCGCCTGGTCTACCTGGGCGTCGCACACGCCCAGCCGCCCAAGGACGGCCAGCTGCGCCTGGTGATCGACATCGGCGGCGGCTCCACCGAATGCATCATCGGCCGCGGCCTGGATGCGATCGAACGCGAAAGCCTGCAGGCCGGCTGCGTCGCCAGCACCCGCCGCTTCTTCCCCAACGGCAAGCTTTCGCGCAAGCGCTGGAAAGACGCGCTGGCCGAGGTCGGCGCCGAATTCCAGCAGTTCGCCGCCACTTATCGCAGCCTGGGTTGGGACGAGGCGATCGGCTCCTCCGGCACCAACAAGGCCATTGGCGACATCTGTGCGGCGATGAAACTGACCAAGGGCGCGGTCACCGCCGAGGCGCTGCCGATCCTGCGCGACCGCCTGCTGCAGGCGGAGCGCATCGAGGACATCGACCTGCCCGGCCTCTCGTCCGATCGCCGCCCGATCATCGCCGGCGGCGTGCTCGTGCTGGAGGCGGCATTCTCCGCGCTTGGCCTGCAGCGGATGGCGGTGAGCAAGGCCGCGCTGCGCGAAGGCGTGCTGTACGACATGCTTGGCCGCGGCGGCGCCGACGACCCGCGCAAGGCCTCCGTCGCGGCGCTGGTGCACCGCTACGGCATCGACCTCGACCAGGCACGCCGGGTCGAAGCGACCGCGCTGCAACTGTTCGACCAGGTCGCCAGGCCGTGGTCGCTGGAGGCGGATGACCGCCAGATGCTCTCGCGCGCCGCGCGCCTGCATGAGCTGGGCCTTGCCATCGCCCACAGCGGCTACCACGTGCACGGTGCCTACGTGCTTGAGCACTCGGACATCGCCGGCTTTTCGCAACAGGAGCAACGCTTCCTCGCCGTGTTGGTGCGCACCCATCGTCGCGGCATCCCGAAGTCCAGCTTCGAGATGATCCCCGACCGCCTGCTGGCCAACGCCAAGCGCAGCAGCGCCTTGCTGCGCCTGGCAGTGTTGCTGCACCGCTCCCACGACAACGAAGCCCTGCCCGCCCTGCTGCTGCATGCCGACGGCGAAAGCTTGACCCTGTCGCTCGACCGCGACTGGCTGCAGGCCCGGCCCCTCGTGAGCGCCGACCTCGCGGGCGAGCCCGACGACATGGCGGGGCTGGGCATCCAGTTGCGGGTGATCGAGGCGTAATCCGGCAGCAGCCCAGGCGCAACACGCGTCATGCCCGCGTCATCCCCCGGACACCGTCCGGTCACCCTCGCCGCGCAGCCTTCTCCAAACGGAGAGCGGCATGCGCTACAGCATCGTCACCGAGACCTACCCGCCCGAAATCAACGGCGTTGCCTTGACCGTGCAGTCGAAGGAACGCGGCCTGCGCGCCCGTGGCCATGAAGTCGACGTGGTCCGCCCGCGGCAAGCGATGGAACAGGCCGGCGCCGCGCACGAGTTGCTGACCCGCGGCGCACAGATCCCGGGGTATCCCGGCATGCGTTTCGGCTTTCCCTCGCATCGCGCCCTGCGCGCCCGCTGGACCCAGCAGCGACCGGATGCGATCTACATCGCCACCGAAGGCCCGCTGGGCTGGTCGGCGCTGCGCACCGCCCGGCGCATGGGAATTCCGGTGGCAACCGGATTGCATACGCGCTTCGACGAGTACACCCGCGACTACGGGGTGGGCGTGCTGCAGCCGCTGGCGCTGCGCTGGATGCAGGGCTTCCACAACACCTCCGACGCCACCCTCGTCCCCACCTGCGAACTGGCCGACTTCCTCAACGCGCGGGCCTTCAGCAAGGTGGTGCACCTGCCACGCGCAGTGGACACCACGCGCTTCGATCCAACGCGTCGCAGCGCCGCCCTGCGCGAGGCCTGGGGCGTGGGCAAACGCGGCCTGGCAGCGATCTACCTGGGCCGCATCGCCGCCGAGAAAAACCTGCCGCTGGCGGTGCGCGCATTCCGCGCCCTGCAGCAGCAGCGTCCCGATGCGAAGTTCGTATGGGTCGGCGAAGGCCCGGCCATGGCCGCCATCCGCGACGCCAATCCCGACTTCATCTTCTGCGGCCTGCAGCGCGACGATGCACTGGCCGCGCATTTCGCCAGCGCCGACCTGTTCCTGTTCCCCAGCCATTCGGAAACGTTCGGCAACGTCACCATCGAGGCCATGGCCAGTGGCGTGGCCACCATCGCGTTCCGCTACGGCGCTGCGCGCGAACACCTGGTGGATGGCCTGCATGGCGCCGCGATCGAAGGCCAGGACGACGATGCCTTCGTCGCCGCGGCGTGCCGCATCGCCCGAGACGACGACTTGCGGCACACGATGGGCCTTGCCGCGCGCGAGGCCGTGCGCAAGCTGCGGCCGGCGCAGGTCGCCGCCGACTTCGACGACATCCTGCAACGCATCATCCGCCTGCGGAGCGCCCCCGATGCGCAACCTGCACTGGCCTGAGCGCCTCACTCTGCATGACGCAGGCTGGTGCCTGCGCAGCAACCGGTTGTGCGCGCGCAGCGGCGCGCTGCGCTACTTCGCCGCGGTCAGCAGGCTGGGCGATGGCATGTTCTGGTATGCGCTGATGGCAACCCTGGTGGCGCTCGACGGCACGGCGGGACTGCATGCATCGCTGCATCTGGCGCTGACCGGGCTGGTCGCGCTGATCCTGTACAAGTTTCTCAAGCGCTGGACCCGGCGCCCACGCCCTTTCGCCAGCGACGTGCGCATTCGCGCATGGGTGGCGCCGCTGGACGAGTTCAGCTTCCCGTCGGGACACACCCTGCACGCGGTGGCGTTCAGCCTGGTGGCCATTGCGCACTACCCCGCGCTGGCCTGGCTGCTGGTGCCGTTCACTGCCAGCGTCGCGGCGTCTCGCGTGGTACTCGGATTGCACTACCCGAGTGATGTGCTGGCGGCGACCGCGATTGGTGGTGCGTTAGCCGGCGCGTCGCTGTGGCTGGTTTCGGGGGTCTCGCTTTTCGGGTAACGGAGTTCCGGACTGCGCCGGCACGGCCCGGGCGGGGATAGCGCCCGCCGCTTAGGCTACGCATCCGGCTTCGATGCGCGGGCGCAGGCCGTCCATGGCCTGCTCGGCCGCTATCCCCGCCGGGGCCATGCCGTCGCGTGTGGTGTGTCGCGAGATCGTGCAAAAAGAAAAAGGCCGGCAATACCGGCCCTTCTCGGATCTGCGAAAGCCGCCGATCAATCCTCGACCAGCATCTTGCGGGGCAACTTGCCCGGTCGCGCCGCCGTGTTGTACACGAACGAGGCCACGATCGCCGACGCCTGCTTGAGGTCGTCCGCCACCGCATGGTCCTGCACGTCCAGGTGCGTGTGGTGGACGTGGCTGAAGTAGTCCAGCTGGTCCTGCACGAACTGGAAGCCGGGGATGCCAGCGCGGTCGAAGCTGACGTGGTCGGTGCTGCCGGTGTTGCGCTGGGTGACCACGGTGGCGCCTACGTCGTTCCACGGCTTCAGCCAGCTCTCGAAGATCGGCGCCGCGGCCAGGTTGTCCTGGGCGTAGATGCCGCGGATCTTTCCGCTGCCGTTGTCCAGGTTGAAGTACGCGGAAATCCTGTTGTATGCCGGTGTGCGCTGCAGCTTGCCGCGGTTGGTACGCAGTGCCGCAGGCAACGCTTTCTGTTCCGGATCGGTAGGCTCGGCGTAGCTCGCGAAGTGCTTGGCCACGTACGCCTGGGAACCGATCAGGCCCTGTTCCTCGCCCGTCCACAGCGCCACCCGGATGGTGCGGTTGGGCTTGGCGCCGACGGCCTTGAGGATGCGCATCGCCTCCATCATCACTGCAACGCCGGCGCCGTTGTCATTGGCACCGGAACCGGTGTGCCAGGAGTCCATGTGCGCGCCCAGCATGACCACTTCGTTCTTTTGCGGGCCGCTGCCGGGGAGCTCGGCGATGGTGTTGTAACCCGGCTGGTTGCCCTCGTCGGCAAACCGCGCGTTGACGTTGAGGCGCAGGCGCACCGGCTGCTTGCGGTCCAGCGCGCGCATCACGGTGTTGTAGTGCTCGGCCATCATCACCATCGCCGGCACGCCGACCGCTTCGCCCGCCTTGCGCGAGCCGCCACCCATCACCCGCACGATGCCGTTGTCCCAGCTGCTGATCGACATGGTGGCGACCACGCCCTCATCGGCGAGGAACTTGTTCAGCAGGGGCGCGAACTCCATGCGTTCGCGCGCCTGGGCAAGCTGCTCGGGGCCGGTGCGGCGATCGGTCGGCAGCGGGTACGCCAGCAGGTCTTCGAGGGTGTCGTGGTCGTGGCGGTTGAAGTCAGACTTCTCGTTGGGCTTGTAGGCGCGCAATTCGTCGGTGAACAGCACCTTGCCCTTGAGCTTGCCCTTCCACTTTTCCAGGTCGGCCTTGTTCTGCAGCTTGGCGAACATCGCCTCGCCCTCCACCGGCCCGGTGGTGCCGGGCGTCCACGCCTTGGGCAGCGCGTGCAGCGGCATCACGCGGGGGCTCAACATCTCCACGCCGGCATCGCTGAACTCCCAGCCGCGGCCGATGTCGTCCACCGCCTCGTCGTGCACGTTGGACAGGCCCCATTCGGTGAACTTGGAACGGGTCCAGCGGTTGGCTTCCGCCATCGCCGGCGAATTGGTCAGGCGCGGGCCGATCACGTCGGTCAGGTGGTTCAGGGTCTTCATCACCTGGGAGCGCTGGAAAGCCTCCTGGCGGATGCGGCTGGTGACGTCGAGATCAACCGTCTCCTGCGCGTGGACCACGCCGGTGAAGGCGACGGAAGCGGCCAGGCAGGCGGCCAACAGATGCTGTTTCAAGCGAAGTTCCCGATGAGCGATCAACGCGCGAGTCTAGCGGGGGCCGGGCAGGACATCGTGGGCCATCGGTCATGGGGTCATGGCACCCCTCGGGCGCCCACCCTCGCCGCCACCTGGTACCAGTCGACCTTGCGGGTGACCACCATGAGCGAGGCCAGGACCGCGAACAGCAGGCCGGCGCCCAGTACCAGCGCGTTGTCCTCGGACACCAGCAGCCCGTACAGCGCGGCATACAGCAGCGCCAGCATGCCCGCGAAGCCCAGCCCACGCGCGCGGCTGCGCAAGACGTGGCCAACATAGAACCCGATCAGGCCGATGCAAGCCGTGGCCGCCACAACGTAGGCCCAGCCGAACGTGATGTGCTCCGACAGGCTGAGCAGCAGCAGGAAGAAGATCGCCAGCGCGAGCCCGACCAGCGCGTACTGGATCGGGTGGATCGGCAACTGCTTCAGCGTCTCGAACATGAAGAAGCCGATGAAGGTCAGCAGCACGAACAGCACGCCGTACTTGCTGGCGCGATCGACCTTGGAATACAGGTTGACCGGTTCCACCAGCGATAGTCCGACCTTGTCGATGGCGATGCGCTCCGTCCCGACGGCCACCGCTGCATCAGCCCCCACCACGCCTCGCGGCCTCCCGCTCGACGCGTCGCCGCCGTTGCGGTATTGCGCCTGCGCATTGCTGGCCAGCGAAGAGACATCCCATTCGGCGCGGAAACCGCGGGCGTCGATGCGATGCGTGCGGGGCAGGAAATCGCCATTGAATTGCGGATGCGGCCAGGGCGATGTCAGCACCATGCGGTTGCTGTCCGCCAGCGGCACCATGGCCATCGCTTCGGTGCCGCGCAAGGCGAAGCCGAACTGCAGCGGAAACACGATGCGCCCATCCGCCACCGTCGCGGTCGGCAATTGCGCATGCACGCCACCGTCGCTGCGCCCGTGCTGGCCTTGCAGGACCGGCAGCGCGGCGCCTGCCAGCCGCAAGGTCGGCGCCCCGACCAGGCCGCGGACGTCGGCGATGCCGATGTTGAGCCATGGTGTGCCGAGCGTGCGCGGACGTGCGGGATCGGCGACTGGCAGGCGCACGTCGAATGTCGCGTCGATGCGTCCCTGCCATTCGTACACGCGCACCTGGTGCAGGCCACGCTTGCGGATGGCCGGCAGCACCTTGCCCTGCAGGCTCAGGCTGGCCGGGAAGAACAGCCACTCGCGCTCGACCTCCCGCAGTTGCTTGCGCAACACGCCCTGCGCATCGCGCTCCTCGACCTCGGCCTGCTCGCGGTAAGGCACCACCAGCACCGGCCCGGCGATGGCCTGTTCGCCAGCAAAGCTCCGGGTGACTTCCGCCACCGCCTCCTGGCGAAAGCGCTGGCGCTCGTCGATGGTGCCGCGGATCATCGACAGCGGGATCAGGATCGCCAGTACCAGCAACATCACCATTGCGATTTTCAGCGCCAGGCGCATGACACGCTTCCATGTTTCGACGATGGCGCATGCTGGCGCCGCGATGTGCGCCGACGCGGTGGCGACGATGAAGCGTGGGTGAAGTGGCGGGCGAGTCTCCTCGCCTGCAGCGCTGGACCGCGGGGGACAGCCCGCCGCTCGGTCCAGTCATCCACGACTGATCTCGCGGGCGCGGGCCATCCGTGGCCCGCTCGGGCGCTCTCCCACCGACCAACGCTGCGCATGCAGCCAGGGAGTTCCGTTCGAGCGATCAGTCGGGCACTTGCAGGCTGGCGATGACGCCGCCGCCGTCGCGGTTGCGTACCTCGGCGCGGCCGCCATGCAACTGCCCCACCTGCGCCACGAAGGGCAGGCCCAGCCCGCTGCTGCGGCTGCCGCCACCGGGTCGCGGCAGGGAATAGAAGCGCTCGAACACGCGCTCGCGTGCATAGTCGGGGATGCCGGTGCCGCGATCGGCGACTTCGAAGCGGACGGCGGTGCCATCGCGCAATGCACGCACTTCCACCGTCGATCCGCGCGGCGCGAAATCCACCGCGTTGTCGAGCAGGTTGACCAGCGCCTGCCGCAACAGGAAGCCGTCGCCCGACAGCTCGGCCGGTTCCGTCTGCCTGACCTGCAGGATGATGCCGGCTGCCTCCGCATGCGCGCGCACCGCGTCCACCGCATCGGCCAACACGTCGGCAGCCTGCAGTGCCTGGGGCTGCTCGATGCGCTGCCGATGCTCCACCGCCGCAAGCGCCAGCAACTTGTCCACCATCTGCGCCATGCGCTCGCCCTGCGCCGCGATGCTGGCCACGAAGCGCGCGCGGTCGGCATCCGGCAATGGCGACTCGAGCAACTCGGCGGCCCCGCGGATCGCCGCCAGCGGGCCCTTCAATTCGTGGGTCAAGGCGTGCACGTACTGCTCGACGTATTGCTTGCCCTCGAGCTTCTCGCGCATCTGCTGCAGGGCCCGGCCGAGGTCGCCGAACTCGCCCGCGGTGGCGGGCAAGGCCACGCGCTCGCCGCCGGCCACAGCATCCGCGTAACGGCGCAACGCGCCGAGTTGGCGTGACAGCCACCACGCCGCGAGCATCCCCACCAGCAATGCGGCGCCCATCAGCACCAGGCCCCAGCGGGTCACGATCAGCTGGCTGCGCGCGATGAATGGCGCCATCGCCCGGTTCGGCTTGGCCACGCTGAGCACGCCCAGCAACTGGCCGCCATCGCGGATAGGCGCGGCCACGTGCATCACCGTGCTGTCCTCGTCGAGCGGGTCGCTGCGTGTCGAGCGCGCACCGTATTGCCCGCGCAGGGTGCGGTGCACGTCGTTCCAGCGCGAGTTGTCCCGGCCCAGGTCGAGCCCGTCGGAGTCGAACACCACGATCCCGCGCGCATCGGTCACCGTGACCCGGAAATGGGTGCGCCGCTTGGAGAAACCGGACACTTCGGCGCCGATCTCGCGCTGGCGCACCGCACGCACCCGCCGCGCGAACTGGCCGTCGGCAATGCTTCCCGCGCGCATGTCGTCCGCAGCCAGCTCCGCCAGCATGTTGGCGGTGTCGATCAACGTGTCTTCCATGGCCTGGCGCACGCCGGGCTTGACCTGCTCCACGAACACCTTGCCGACCAGCAGCGCCGCCAGCGCCACGATCAGGAAGTACCCCAGCAGCACGCGCAGGCCGATGTTCACCGGTCAGCCGTCCACGTGCACCGCGTAACCCAGGCCGCGCACGGTGCGGATCGGGTCGGCATCGGGCGCAATCGCGCGTAGCTTGGCGCGCACGGTCTTGACGTGGGTGTCCACGGTGCGCTCGCCGGACTCGAGCGCGTCGCCCCAGACCCGGTCCATCAGCTTCGAGCGCTCCAGCACCGCGCCCGGACGCGCCAGCAGCGCTTCCAGCAGGCCGGATTCGTAACGGGTCAACTCCAGCAGCACACCATCGAAGCGGACGCGGTGGCCGCCCGCATCCAGTTCGAAGCGGCCGATGCGCTTCCAGCCCCCGTCCTGCACGTTCGCCGCCTGCCGCCGCAGGTGCGCGCGCACCCGCGCCACCAGTTCGCGCGGGGAGAATGGCTTGGCCATGTAATCGTCGCCGCCCAGTTCCAGCCCGAGCACGCGGTCTACCTCGCCATCGCGCGCGGTCAGGAAGATCACCGGCAGTGTGTGTTCGGCGCGCAGCGCGCGGCATACGTCGAACCCGCTGCAGTCCGGCAAGCCCACATCCAGGATCACCAGGTCGACGCCGCCGCGCCGCAGCCGCGGCAACACATCGCCGCCCAGCAGCACGTGCTCGGCCAGGAAGCCGTCGGCACGCAGCGCATACAGCACGGTCTCGGCGATCGCGGGTTCGTCTTCGGCCAGCAGGATGGTCGGCATCCGCCGCATCCTAGCCGACCTCGCTGCGCGCTTTGTGCGGCCAGTGCGAAGTGCGGGAAATGGGCTCAGAGTGAATTTCGCGCCGAAAGGAACCGGCTCCCGCCGAACGCGTGGTCGCGAAACTTCACTCTGACCCATTTCCTTGAGACCCGGATGCGACAATCCCGCCATGAATTACCGCCACGCCTTCCATGCCGGCAACCATGCCGACGTGCTCAAGCACGTCGTCCTGCTCGCGCTGTGCGAGTCCCTCACCGCCAAGCCCAGCCCCTGCTTCGTCCTGGACACCCACGCGGGCCGTGGCCTGTACAAGCTTGATGGCGAGTCCGCGCTGAAGACCGGCGAGGCCGCCGACGGCATCGCCCGGCTGGTCGCCGAAGCCCCGAAGCAGGCCGCCATCGCCCGCTACCTGACCGCCGTGCGCGCCTGCCGGCAACAGCATGGCGTGCATGCCTATCCCGGTTCGCCGTGGCTGCTCGCGCATGCGCTGCGCGACGAGGACCGCATCGCTGCGTGCGAGTTGTTGCCGGATGAAGCCGCCGCGCTGAAGGCCAATTTCAGCCGCGACCAGCGCGTGGCGGTGCACGTGCGCGACGGCTACTCGGCGATCAAGGCCATGCTGCCGCCCAGGATCGGGGACACCAGGTTCGCCCGTGGCCTGGTGCTGGTGGACCCGCCGTACGAAGCCCAGCTGGACGAATTCGACACCGCCCTCGCGGCCCTGCGCGAGGCCCTGCAACGCTGGCCGCAAGGCATGCTCGCCCTCTGGTACCCGATCAAGCAGCGCCGCGTGCTGCACGGCTTCTACCGCAAGGCCGGCCTGCTGCAGGGCAATTCAAGCCTGGTGCTGGAGCTGCTGGTGCGCCCGGACGACTCCCCCCTGCGCATGAACGGCAGCGGCATGCTGCTGGTCAACGCGCCCTACCGGTTCGACCTGGAACTGGCGCCCGCGCTGGAAGCCCTGCGCACAGCGCTTGGCGAAGACGGCGCCTCGTCGCGAGTGGAGTGGCTACGCGCGCCGGCATGACCTAGCCCCCCGTCTTTCACCCGATGCCCAGCCACCGCCGTTAAGCTGGCGCTCCCCACGTCCACCCTGCCACGCCCATGCCCTCCAGCTTCTTCGCCCTGTTCGACGACATCGCCACCCTGCTTGACGACGTCTCGGTGATGACCAAGGTTGCGGCCAAGAAGACCGCCGGCGTGCTGGGCGACGACCTGGCGCTGAATGCCCAGCAGGTCAGCGGGGTCAACGCCGACCGCGAGCTGCCGGTGGTGTGGGCGGTGGCGAAGGGCTCGATGGTGAACAAGGTCATCCTGGTGCCGGCTGCGCTGGCGATCAGCCAGTTCGCGCCATGGGCGATCACCCCGCTGCTGATGATCGGCGGCGCTTTCCTGTGCTACGAAGGCGTGGAGAAGCTGGCCCACAAGTTCCTGCACAAACCGGAAGAGGACGCGCAGCACCACGCCGAACTGGTCGATGCGGTGAGCGACGAGAGCGTGGACATCCTTGCGTTCGAAAAGGACAAGATCAAGGGCGCCATCCGCACCGACTTCATCCTGTCAGCTGAAATCATCGTGATCAGCCTCGGCACGGTGGCGGGCGCCGCTTTCGGCAAACAGGTCGGGGTGCTGGTGGCGATCGCGATCATCATGACCGTGGGCGTGTATGGCCTGGTCGCGGGCATCGTCAAGCTTGACGACCTCGGCCTGCGCATGACCCGCGAAGGCGCCAGCCAGGCGCGTGCCGCGATAGGCCGAGGCATCCTCGCCTTCGCCCCGAAGCTGATGAAATTCCTGTCGATCGCCGGCACCGCAGCCATGTTCCTGGTGGGCGGCGGCATCCTGGTGCACGGCATCGCCATGCTCGAGCACCTCATCCACCCGTATGCAGGGGGCGCGCTGGGCTGGCTGTGGAGCAACTTGTTCAACGCCGTGGTCGGGATCATCGCGGGCGCGCTGGTGCTGGCCGTGGTGATGGGAATCAAGCGCCTGCGCGGCGGCGCCAAGTCGGCGCAGGCGCACTGAGCACGGGCTTGCGCCGCCCAGCCGCGCAGCTGTCCGACAGGCTGCATTCAACTTCTTAACCTGCGGACCGCCATGATGCAGGTCATGGCCGCCCGCAACCGCATGCCCCCGTGGCACCAGCACATCCTCCTGGCGAACGGCCGCGAGGTCCTGATCCGCCCCATCCGTCCCGAGGACGCAGTGCCCCTGCGCGCCGGTTTCAGCCTGCTGGAGCCGGAGGAAGTGCGCCAGCGCTTCCTGTTCCCGATGAAGGAAATGAGCGCCGAACAGGCCCAGCGCCTGACCCGCCCCAACACGCGCCGCGAGTTCGCGCTGGTGGTGGCGGAACCGCTGCCGCCGGGCGACGCGCTGGTGGGCGCGGTGGCACGGGTCGCGGTGGACGACGATGGCCGCGCCGGCGAATTCGCCATCCTGGTCAGCCACTACATCAACGGCATGGGCCTGGGCCGCCACCTGATGCGCCGCCTGGTGCGCTGGGCCAAGGGCCGCAAGCTGGAACGCCTGTATGGCGACGTGCTGGAGTCCAACCAGCCGATGCAGGCGCTGGCCCACTCCCTGGATTTCCGCCGTGAAGCCGGCCAGTCGCCCGGCCTGGTGCGCATGGTGCTGGACCTGCCGAAACCCAAACCCCGCCAGGCCGCGCAGCTCCCGCCGCCGCCGTTGGCGTAAGCGGCGCGGTCCCGCCAGACCGACGGCTGTCCGCTCCTGTAGCCCTGATGCGTGCTCCTGCCTACGGGCGCCCGAAAAGGGCGTCGCCGGCGGCTGGCCTAGCCGCGTCCGCCCAAGGAAGGGCCCTTGTGGAGTACGGGCATGGCGATCGATGACAACAATCTCAATCAGTTCCTCGGCAAGGCAGTCGGCGACCTCGGCGCCGCCATGTCCTCCACCCTCATGCTGGTCGGCGACAAGCTGGGCTTCTACCAGGCCCTCGCCCGCGAACCGCTCACGCCCAACCAACTCGCCGAGCGCACCGGCACCCACGAACGCTACGTACGCGAATGGCTGGGCAACCAGGCGGCGGGCGGCTATGTCGATTACGACCCGGCCAGCGGCCGTTTTGGCCTCAATGAAGTCCAGGCCCTGTGCCTGGCGGATCCAAGTGGCCCGGTTGATCTGCCCGGTGCGTACGAGATCGTGCAGGACGCCTTCCACGTCCTCGACCGCACGCTCGAGAACTTCCGCAGCGGCACCGGCATGGAGTGGGGCGAGCATCACAAGTGCCTGTTCAGCGGCACCGAACGCTTCTTCCGCGCCGGCTACCACGCACACCTGCTGGGCGACTGGCTGCCAGCGCTGGATGGCGTCGTCGACAAGCTGCAGCGCGGCGCCAAGGTCGCGGACGTGGGTTGTGGCCACGGCGCCAGCACCACCCTGATGGCCAAGGCGTTCCCGAACTCGGAATTCGTCGGCATCGACTACCACGCGGAATCGATCGACGTTGCCCGCCAGCGCGCGAGCGAGGTCGGCACCGCCAACGCCCGCTTCGAAGCCGCCGATGCCACCGGCTACGGCGAACGTGGCTTCGACCTGATCTGCTTCTTCGACTGCCTGCACGACATGGGCGACCCAGAAGGCGTGGCGCGGCACGCATTCCAGGCAATGGATCCGGATGGCACCTGCATGCTGGTCGAGCCGTTCGCCGGCGACAGCATCGAGGCCAACCTCAACCCGGTGGGCCGCGTGTATTACGGCGCGTCGACCCAGATCTGCGTGCCGGTCTCACTGGCCCGCAACGGTCCCGCGCTGGGCGCCCAGGCCGGCGAAGGAACGCTGGGCGCGGTGATGCGCGCCGGCGGCTTCACCCGCTTCCGCCGCGCCACCGAGACGCCGTTCAACCTGGTACTCGAGGCCCGGCCGTAACCACGCCAAGCGGGCCGGCAACACCGACGCGATAGACTGCGCACCCCGTGCTGGGCGGAACCACCGCCCGGCACCGCAATGCGTTGTGCAGATGACCAACCAGAACCCGCTTCCCCCCGTTCCATTACCCCGCGCCGGCCACGCCCGCGCCTACTGGCGTGCGCCTGCGTCCGCCAGCGCGCTGGCCGTTGCCGTCGCCAGCGCCGCCGCGCAGCACACCGCCCCGCTGCTGGTCGTGGCCCCCGACACCCACGCCGCGCAGCAACTCGAAGCCGACCTGCGCACCCTCGCCGGCGCCGATGCGTCGCTGCCGGTGCTGCACCTGCCCGATTGGGAAACCCTCCCCTACGACCGCTTCAGCCCGCACCCGGACATCGTCAGCCAGCGCCTCGCCACCCTGGCCCGCCTGGACGGCCTGCAGCGCGGCATCGTGGTGGTGCCGGTCGCTACCCTGATGCTGCGGCTGGCTCCGCGCGGCCACGTGCTCGGCAACCGCTTCGACCTGGCCGTCGGCCAACGGCTGGATCTCGACGCAGAAAAACGCCGCCTCGAGTCCGCCGGTTACCGCAACGCCCCGCAGGTGTTCGACCCGGGCGACTTCGCCGTTCGCGGCGGCCTGCTCGACGTGTTCCCGATGGGCGCCGACGCGCCGTTCCGCATCGAACTGCTGGACGACGAGATCGAATCGATCCGCGCCTTCGATCCCGAGACCCAGCGCTCGCTTGACCGCATCGAACGCATCGAACTCCTGCCCGGCAGCGAAGTCCCTCTTGACGACGCCCCGGTCAAGCGCGCGTTGGATGTCCTGCGCGAGCGCTTCGACATCGACACCCGCCGCAGTTCGCTGGTGCAGGACCTGAAAGCGGGCCTGGCCCCCGCGGGCATCGAGTACTACCTGCCGCTGTTCCACGCGCAAACCGCGACGCTGTTCGACTACCTCGTCCCCGGCACACTGCCGCTGCTGTGCGATGGCGTGCAGGCCGCCGCCGACCACGCGTGGGCGCAGATCGGCGAGCGCTACGAACAACTGCGCCACGACGTCGAACGCCCCCTGCTGCCTCCGGCCGAACTGTGGCTGCCGCCGGACGACCTGCGCGCGCGCCTCAACCTCGGCCAGCGCATCGAGGTCTGCGATGCCCAGCACCTGCGCCACGCCGATGCCACGCCACTGCCGGTGCAGCGCGCGCCCGACCTCCCGCTGACCGCGCGCGACCAGGCCCCTGCCGAAGCCCTCGCGGATTTCCTCGCCCACTATCCGGGTCGCGTGCTCATTGCCGCGGATTCCGCCGGTCGCCGCGAGGCTTTGCTCGATGTCCTGCAGGCCGCGAAGTTGCAGCCGCAGGTACTGGCCGACTGGCCGTCCTTCGCCGCCAGCGATACACGCTTCGCCATCGCCGTGGCCGCGTTCGACGATGGATTCGCCGTCGACGCGCCCGCGCTATGCGTGCTCACCGAACGCCAGCTGTTCCCCGAACGCGCATCGCAGCCACGTCGCCGCAAGCGCGCCGGGCGCGAACCCGAAGCGATCATCCGCGACCTCGGCGAACTCTCGCTGGGCGCGCCGATCGTGCACGAGGACCACGGCGTGGGCCGCTATCGCGGGCTGGTCACGCTCGACGCGGGTGGCATGCCCGCCGAATACCTGGAAATCGAATACGCCAAGGGCGACCGCCTGTACGTGCCGGTGGCGCAGCTCGACCGCATCAACCGCTATTCCGGCGCCTCGCCGGAGACCGCGCCGCTGCACAACCTCGGCGGCGAGCAGTGGAACAAGGCCAAGAAAAAGGCGGCGGAGAAGGTCCGCGACGTCGCCGCCGAGCTGCTGGAGATCCAGGCCAAGCGCCGCGCGCGCCAGGGCCTCGCCATCGACATCGACCGCGCCATGTACGAACCGTTCGCGGCCACCTTCCCGTTCGAGGAAACCCCGGACCAGCACAGCGCCATCGAAGCGGTGATCCGCGACCTCGCCAGCTCGCAGCCGATGGACCGCGTGGTTTGTGGTGATGTCGGCTTCGGCAAGACCGAAGTCGCGGTGCGCGCCGCGTTCGTCGCCGCGGCTGCCGGCAAGCAGGTCGCCGTGCTGGTGCCCACCACCCTGCTGGCCGAACAGCATTACCGCAACTTCCGCGACCGCTTCGCCGACTGGCCGCTCAAGGTCGAAGTGCTCTCGCGCTTCCGCTCCAAGAAGGAAATCGAAGCCGAACTCGGGCGCCTCGCCGAAGGCAAGCTCGACGTCATCGTCGGCACCCACCGCCTGCTGCAGCCGGACGTGCGCTTCAAGGACCTCGGCCTGGTCATCGTCGACGAGGAACAGCGCTTCGGCGTGCGCCAGAAGGAAGGGCTGAAGGCGCTGCGCGCGAACGTGCACCTGCTTACGCTCACCGCCACGCCGATCCCGCGCACCCTCAACATGGCGATGGCCGGCCTGCGCGACCTCTCCATCATCGCAACGCCGCCCGCCAACCGGCTCGCCGTGCAGACCTTCGTCAGCGCCTGGGACGACGCCCAGTTGCGCGAAGCCTTCCAGCGCGAACTCGCGCGCGGCGGCCAGGTGTACTTCCTGCATAACGACGTCGAGAGCATCGGCCGCATGCACGACCAGCTGCAGGCGCTGGTGCCCGATGCGCGCATCGGCATCGCCCACGGGCAGATGCCGGAACGCGAGCTGGAGCGGGTGATGCTCGACTTCCACAAGCAGCGCTTCAACGTCCTGCTGTGCACCACCA
>JAZKHR010000119.1:3913-5288 GCA_040385305.1 Pseudomonadota bacterium | reverse complement strand
TGGTGACCTTGGCGGTGCCGCCCTTGGTGTCATGCAGCATCACGCCGCCGGCACCATCGGACATCGCCGACAGGGTGGCGCCCTGCACGGTGGTGAGGGTGGCGGTACCGCCACCGGCTTCGATCTGCTGCAGGAGGCTGGCGGCGTCAACGTTGCCCGACACCACGTGATAGGTCAGCACGCCGGCCAGGTCAGCCTTCATTTCCGGCTTCAGCAGGCCGTCCACGGCGCCCGCGGGCAACTTGGCGAACGCATCGTCGGTGGGCGCGAACACGGTGAACGGACCGGCGCCCTGCAGGGTCGCGACCAGGTCGGCAGCCTTGACCGCAGCCACCAGGGTCGACAGGTTCGGCGCGGCGGAGGCGTTGGTCACGATGTCCTGGCTGGCGTCCATCGCGGCGCCACCGACCATCGGGTTGGCGGGGGTGACCGGCGCCGCTTCGGCGGGCATCGGCTCGGCCGCGGCGTCCATGGCGGGAGCAGCGTCGGCGGCAGCCGGGGCTTCAGGGGCACTACAGGCGGCAAGCACGAGCGCGCTGGCGATGGCAAAAGGCAGGGTGTACTTCATGGGGACTCTCCGTGGATGAACACATTGGGGAAGGACAGGCGCGGCTTTTCCGCTGCATGACACCCCCTGTACGCGCTGGGCCCCCGTCCGGATGCAGGCGCGCGGCCTTGCGGCGCGCGGTGCACTCCAAACAAATCGTTGGGTTTGAACATCGCGAGCGGGCTGGCACCTGCGCCGGCGCTTGGGTCAGACTCGGGACATGAAAGGCGACCATGCGTAGCAAGCTGTTCGTTCCCGGGGCGCGGCCCGACCTGTTCGCCAAGGCCATGGCCGGCGACGCCGATGCGCTGTCGCTGGACCTGGAAGATGCGGTGCTGCCCGATCACAAGGCGTCGGCCCGAGAGGCGGTGGCCACGTGGCTGGCAACCGATGCGGTCGGCGCGCTGGCCAAGGCCATCATCGTGCGGGTCAACGGGATCGATACGCCGTGGTTCGCCGAAGACCTGCATGCGGTGGCGCACCCCAACCTGAGCCTGCTCAACCTGCCCAAGATCGAGTCGGTGGAGGCGCTGCATGCGGCGGTGCGTGCGCTGGAAGTGGTGGAAAGCGAGCGCGGCATCGCCAGCCCGATCTGCCTGCTGGTCAATATCGAAAGTCCCGCCGGCCTTGCCAATGCCGCCGCCATTGCCGCCGCACATCCGCGCGTGGCCGGCCTGCAACTGGGGCTTGGCGACCTGTTCGAGCCGCTGGGCATCGACCGCCGCGACCCTGCCAACGTGCACGCGGTGCTGTTCGCACTGCGCATGGCGGCGGCGCAGGCCGGCGTGTTCGTGCTGGATGGCGCATTCCCCGATGTCGCCGACAGCG
>JAZKHR010000119.1:0-3813 GCA_040385305.1 Pseudomonadota bacterium | reverse complement strand
GCGGAGGTCCCCGGAGGCGCGGCGAGCCGGGCGGCGCTCGTTCGCCTGCAGGGCGATGCGCTGTCCTGGGCCCCGCTACCCGCGTTCGAGCACCCATTGCAGGCCGCCCAGGCCACCCTTGCGGGCGACGATCTCGTCGTCGCTGGCGTCGGTGCCAATGGCCAGCCAGTCCTGCAGCGGCTGGCATTGAAGGGCGAGGCAGGTGCATGGACGTCGATGCCCTTGCCGCCTTCCGGTGCGCCGCTGTCACTGGTTGGCCAGGGCGCCGTGTTGCTGGCCAGCGCGCCCGGCGCCGCCGGCGGGGAGCGCCTGTATGCGTGGCGCCCTCGTACCGGCTGGACGGAGGCGAGCACTGTGCCGGGCGGGATCGCGCCTGGCAGCGGGCGCGCGATCGGCCAGGCGCACGTGCTGTACCTGTTGCAAGAGGCGGATCCCTCTCGGCCGCTTCGCGCGGCGACCTACCACACCATCACCCGCTCCTGGGCCACGGTGCCGGGGTTCGCCCCTGTCGCGGGCGGCGTACCCGTCGCGGCGGGCGATGGCTTGGCATGGATCGCGCCGAATGCCGACGGGAACGGCCATGCAGTGTCGCGCGTGGTGTTCGAATCGCCCGGCCTGATGCTGCGCTGGCTGGACTGGTCGATCATCTTCGTTTACCTGGCCTCGATGGTCGGCATCGGCGGCTACTTCTACCTGCGCGAGAAGCGCAATTCCACCGACTCCTTCTTCGTCGGCGGCCGCAGCATCCCGTTCTGGGCCGCGGGCGTGAGCCTGTACGCCACCAACGTCAGCTCGATCAGCTTCATCGCGATCCCGGCCAAGGCCTTCGAGACCAACTGGACCTACCTCGCCAACAACCTGATCGCAGTGGTCGGGCTGATGTTCGTGGCGGTATGGATCGTGCCGCTGCTGCGCAGGCTGGACCTGATGTCCGTGTTTTCGTACCTGGAGACGCGCTTCCATCCCGGCATCCGCATGATCGCCAGCGCGCTGTGCATCGTCACCCAGATCGGCAGCCGGATGAGCATCATCCTGTTCCTGCCCGCGCTCGCGATCGCCACCATCACCGGCATCGACGTGGTCTGGAGCATCCTGATGATGGGTGTGTTCACCATCATCTACACCACGCTGGGCGGCATGAAGGCGGTGATCTGGACCGACTTCGTGCAGGTGTTCGTGATGTTCGGCGGGGCGATCTTCGCGATCGTGTTCGTGCTGCTGCAGATCGATGGCGACGCCGGGCAGGCGATCACGGCGGCGATGGCGGAGGACAAGACCAAGCTGTTCGACTTCAGCTTCGATCTCACCCAGGCCACGGTGTGGGGCTTCGTCTTCCTGGTGTTCTTCGACGTGGTGCTGACCTTCCCCAAGGACCAGGTGCTAATGCAGCGCGTGCTGTCCACGAAATCGGACAAGGAAGCAGGGCGCTCGGTGTGGACCTTCGCCGCGATCATGATCCCGGGCGGGTTCTTCTTCTACGCGATCGGCACCGCGCTGTGGATGTTCTACCGCGAGCACCCGGAGCGGCTGAACCCGACGCTGCCGATCGATGCAACCTTTCCGCTGTTCATCGCCGCGGAATTGCCGATGGGCGTCACCGGCCTGATCATCGCCGGCATTTTCGCAGCGGCGATGTCCACCCTCTCCAGCATCATCAACAGCGTCTCCACCCTGGTGTCGGTCGATTTCTACGAGAAGATCGCGAAGAACCCGACCCCGCAGAAAAGCGTGCGCTTCGCCGAGTGGACCGGCGTCGTGGTCGGCCTGCTCGGTATCGTGATCGCCATCGTGCTGTCGCGCTTCGACATACGCTCGCTGTTCGACGTGTCGATCGAGCTGGTCGGCCTGCTCGGCGGGGGCTTCGCCGGCGCCTACACGCTGGGCATGTTCACCCGCCGCGCCAATTCCCAGGGCGTGGCGATCGGCATCGGCGCGGCGTTGGTGCTGACCTTCGTGATCTGGACGTTCCAACTGGTCCATCCGTACTACTACCTCGCCATCTCCATCTTCATCTGCATCGTGGTGGGTTACCTCGCCAGCCTGTTCTTCCCGGCACCGACGCGCTCCCTGGACGGGCTGACCATCTACCGCGACGCCAGGACGTCCGTCGCCACCGGATGACGCGGCGCATCGTGCGGTTGCAGGGCGCGCTCGTGTAGCCTCGCGCGCATCGCCGTGCGTCCGCATGGCCGGGACTTCCGGTGGAAACCCAATACCTCCATACCTTTGTCAGCGTGGTCGACCAGGGCTCGATGGCCGCGGCCGCGCGCACGCTCAACATCACCGCGGCGGCGGTGGCGCAGCAGATCCACACCCTGGAACGCGAGCTCGGCGCAAAGCTCATCGCGCGGGTCGGCCGCACCGTCAGCGTCACCGAGGAAGGCGCGCGCATCCTGCAGCGTGCGCGCGAACTGCTGCGCGGCGTGGCCGACCTGCGAAGCATTGCGCAGGACAGCCCGGTCTCGGGCGAACTGCGGCTTGGCGCGTGTCCCACGGCGCTGGCGGGGATGTTGCCGGACATCCTGGCGGGCATGGTCGATGCGTACCCGCTGATCAACGTGTTCATCAAGCCGGGCTATTCCGCGGACCTGTACCGCGCCGTGGAGACCAACGACCTGGATGCGGCCTTCGTGCTGGAGGCGCCGTTCGACCTGCCCAAGACCTGCGCCTGGCGGCTGCTGCGCGAAGAACCGCTGGTGATGCTGGCGCCTGCCTCGATGGCGGGACGCGACCCGCATGAGCTGCTGGCCAGCGAACCGCTGATCCGCTACGACCGTCATCAGTGGGGCGGACGCCAGGCCGACGAGTACCTGCGCGGGGCCGGCATCGTGCCGCGCGAGCGCTTCGAGTTGAATGCCCTGAACGCGATAGCAGTGATGGTCGACCGCGGGCTGGGCGTGTCGCTGGTTCCCGACTGGGCGAAGCCGTGGCCGGAAGGATTGAAGCTGGTGCGCATCCCGTTGCCGTTGCCGGCACTTCCGCGACGCATTGGCGTTGTGTGGTCGCGCTCCAGCGTGCGGGTGCGACTGGTCAACGCGCTGCTGCAGGAAAGCGGAAAGGCCGTGCAGTCGCGCTGACACCACGGCGGGACCAACATCTGCTGCATCGCAGCAACAACAAATACTAGTCTTTGAACATACGCCGCGCCGGTTTGCGCCGGGGCTGCCGGCGCATAGCCTACGACGGACAACATGCAGGCGAGATTCGCGAACCCGGGAGGGGTTCGCCGCGCCGCACCGCGCACCTGCCCTTGTCGACCCGGCTGGCGTGCCTTGAGGTGTGCCGGTCCCCGCAACTGGCATAGGAATGCAGCACATGATCAAGCCACTCTCCGCAGCGATCGCCTGCATCCTGCTTGCATCCGCAGCTGCGCCGGCGCATGCGCAGGACGCAAGCGCGCAGGACGATGACAAGGACACGGCGAAGCAACTCGACGCGGTGATTGTCACTGGCACCCGCAGCCCGAAGGCGGTGGACAAGATCCCCGGGGCGATCACCGTGGTCTCGCAGGCGGAAGTCGCGCATACCCAGGCGGTCACCGAAGACGCCACCGCGGTGCTGGCGCGCACCGTGCCGGGCTACTCCGAGTCCTCGCAGGCGATGAGCAATACCGGCGAGAACCTGCGCGGACGCGTCGCCCTGCGCCTGTTCGACGGCGTGCCGCAGGGCTCGCCGCTGCGCGAAGGCACCCGCAACGGCACGTTCACCGACATGGGCGTGATCGACCACATCGAGGTCATCAACGGTCCGTCCGCCTCCGAGGGCATCGGCGCCGCCGGCGGCATCATCAACTACCTGTCGAAGACGCCGACC
>JAZKHR010000118.1:0-22312 GCA_040385305.1 Pseudomonadota bacterium | reverse complement strand
TGCGCAAGAACTACATCCGCATCCTGACCGGCGACAAGGTCAAGATCGAGATGACGCCTTACGATCTGTCGAAGGGGCGCATCACTTATCGCATGAAGTGATTTTCTTGCGGTGAAGCAGAAAGGCGGCCATTGGCCGCCTTTTTTGTTTGCTTGGCTTGAGGAGTGGCGGCCCGATGGGGGGCCCTCTCCCTGTCGCGAAGGTCCTCCGGCTCTGGCCTTTCGGCCAGTGCCTCCCCCTTTATTTCACGACAGGGAGAGGGCCGCCCGCCGGGTCGCCGTCGAGGTTAGACGCCGCCTATTCGACGATGGCGGGAAGGAGCTTCTCGGGTTCCGGTTGTACGTCCAGTGCCAGCTCGCCGTTCACCACGTCCAGCGATACCCGGCCACCACCGGCCAGCTTGCCGAACAACAGCTCGTCTGCCAGCGGGCGCTTGACCTTGTCCTGGATCAGGCGGCCCATCGGACGCGCACCCATCAGCGGATCGAAGCCATGCTGGGCCAGCCAGTCGCGGGCAGCCGGCGTCGCAGACAGGGTCACCTGCTTCTCGTGCAGCAGTACTTCCAGCTCGATCAGGAACTTGTCCACAACGCGCAGGATGTGGTCGAAGCCCAGTGCCTGGAACTGCACCACCGCGTCCAGCCGGTTGCGGAATTCCGGGGTGAATCCCCGGCGGATCGCTTCCATCGCGTCCGTGCTGTGGTCCTGCCTGGTGAAACCGATGGTTCGCCGCGCGGCCTGGGTGGCGCCGGCATTGGTGGTCATCACCAGCACCACGTTGCGGAAGTTCGCCTCGCGGCCGTTGGTATCGGTCAGCACGCCGCGGTCCATGACCTGGAGCAGGATGTTGAAGATGTCCGGGTGGGCCTTCTCGATTTCGTCGAGCAGCAGCACGCAATGCGGCGTCTTGACGATCTTCTCGGTGAGCAGGCCGCCCTGGTCGAAGCCGACATAGCCCGGGGGGGCGCCGATCAGGCGGCTGACCGAATGCGACTCCATGTATTCGCTCATGTCGAAGCGCACCAGCTCGATGCCGAGCTGCATCGCCAGCTGCTTGGTGACCTCGGTCTTGCCGACGCCGGTGGGGCCGGCGAACAGGAAGTTGCCGATTGGCTTATCGGGATTGCCCAGGCCGCTGCGCGCCAGCTTGATCGCCGAGGTCAGGCTGCCGATGGCCTCGTCCTGGCCGAAGATCACCATCTTCAGGTTGCGCTCCAGGTGCTGCAGCACGTCCTTGTCGGAACTGCTCACCTGCTTGGCGGGGATGCGCGCCATCTTGGCCACGATGGTCTCGATTTCCTCGACATCGATCAGGCTCTTGCGCACGTCCACCGGCAGCAGGCGCTGGCGGGCGCCGGCCTCGTCGATGACGTCGATGGCCTTGTCCGGCAACAGGCGATCGCCAATGTGCTTGACCGACAGGTCCACCGCGGCCTTGATCGCCTCGTCCGCATAGCTCACACCGTGGTGCGCCTCGTAACGCGGCTTCAGGCCTTGCAGGATCTCGATGGTCTCGCCCACGGTGGGCTCGACGATGTCGATTTTCTGGAAGCGCCGGGCCAGCGCGCGATCCTTTTCGAAGATCCCGCGGTATTCCTGGAACGTGGTGGAGCCGATGCAGCGCAGTTCGCCGCTGGCCAGCACCGGCTTGATCAGGTTGGACGCGTCCATGGTCCCGCCCGACGCCGAGCCGGCGCCGATGATCGTGTGGATCTCGTCGATGAACAGGATCGCGTGCGGCAGCTTCTTGAGCGCCGCAAGCACCGATTTCAGGCGCTTTTCGAAGTCACCTCGGTACTTGGTTCCGGCTACCAGTGCGCCAAGGTCCAGCGCATAGATCACGGCCTCGTTGAGCACTTCGGGCACGTCGCCTTCGACGATGCGCTTGGCCAGGCCCTCCGCCAACGCGGTCTTGCCGACGCCGGCCTCGCCCACGTACAGCGGATTGTTCTTGCGCCGGCGGCACAGCACCTGGATGGTGCGCTCCACTTCCTCGGCACGGCCGACCAGCGGATCGATCTTGCCCGCCGCAGCCTGCTCGTTGAGGTTGCTGGCGAACTCGGCCAAGGCATCGCCCTTGTGCTCGCCCTCCCCGGCTTCTGCCTTGGACTCGCCTTCCTGCGACTGCGGGGAATCATCCTCGCCGCTGCGGGCGATGCCGTGCGACATGTAATTGACCACGTCCAGCCGGTGCACGTCCTGCTGATTGAGGAAGTAAACCGCGTGCGAATCCTTTTCGCCGAAGATCGCCACCAGTACGTTGGCGCCGGCGACTTCCTTCCTGCCGGACGACTGCACGTGATAGACCGCTCGCTGCAGCACGCGCTGGAAGCCGAGGGTGGGCTGGGTATCGCGCCCGTCGTCCTCGCCGAGTCGATTGACCGAGACTTCGATGGCCTCGTCAAGTTCGCGCCGCAAGCGCGGGAAGTCTGCGCCGACCGCCTTGAGCACGGCCTCTGCGGACGGGTTGTCGAGCAGCGCAAGCAGCAGGTGCTCGACCGTCATGAATTCGTGGCGCGCCTCGCGGGCGCGCTTGTAGCACTGGCCGATGCTGTGCTCGAGATCCTTGCTGAACATGGGGGCGGAACCCTCCGTGAAGATGTTCCCGATGTGGGGCGCAGGTGCGGCCCGGACAAGTCCCTTCTACGCCCTCTCCATGGTGCACAACAGGGGATGCTGGTTGAGCCTTGCATATTCGTTCACCTGCGCCACCTTGGACTCGGCGATGTCGCGCGTATACACGCCGCAAACGCCGCGCCCGCGGGTATGCACGTGCAGCATCACCTGGGTCGCGTCCTCCAACGTCAGCGGGAAGAAGCGCATCAGCACATCCACCACGAAGTCCATCGGGGTGTAGTCGTCGTTGAGCAGCATCACCGAGAACAGGGGCGGCCGCGCGGTCTCCGGGCGGCTGGGGGCGACCATGACGCCATGGTCGTGCTCGTGTTGGGGATTGTCGGGTTTCTGTGGCATGGGCGAATTATACGAAGCCGTCGTCAATGGACGCCGTTCGCGCCAGCGGTGAAAATGCGGCCATGACCCAGCATCCACAAGTCCCGGCGGACGCGCGCCGATGAGTTATCGCGAAGGTCGCTTCTGGCAGCCCGACGTCACCGTGGCCACCGTGGTGGTGCGCGACGGGCGCCTGTTGTGCGTGGAGGAACGCGCCAATGGCGAGCTGGTGATCAACCAGCCCGCCGGCCACCTGGAGCCCGACGAGAGCCTGGTCGAGGCGGCGGTGCGCGAAACCCGCGAGGAAACCGGCTGGAACGTGCGCATCACCCACATGGTTGGCGCCTACCAGTGGAAGGCCCCGCTGCACGAGGATGGCGGCGGCGGTCGCCATTACCTCAGGTTCGCCTTCGCGGCGGAAGCGCTCGACGAAATCCAAGGCTACCGCCTGGATGAAGGCATCGTGCGCGCGCTGTGGCTGACGCCGCATGAGTTGCAGGCGCTGGCGCCGCGCCACCGCAGCCCGCTGGTCTGGCGGAGCGCCTCGGATTTCCTGGGCGGTTGCCGATATCCGATGTCGCAGCTGCAGCACATCGCATGAAGGACGCACTGCCCGACCGGGAGCGGATCGTGGTGGGCGTTTCCGGCGGCGTGGATTCTTCGGTTGCGGCCTTGCTCCTGAAGCAGAAAGGCGTGGACGTGACCGGGCTGTTCATGCAGAACTGGGCGGACGACGGGACGGGTGACTGTCGCGCCGAGGGCGATCGTCGTGATGCCGTCGCAGTCTGCGGCAAACTGGGCCTGGAGATCCGTTTCCGGGATTTCTCGAGCGAGTATTGGGACGGTGTTTTCCAGCACTTCCTGGCCGAGTACGCCGCCGGGCGCACGCCCAACCCGGACGTGCTCTGCAACCGCGAGATCAAGTTCAAGCATTTCCTGGATGCCGCGCTGGAGCTCGGCGCCGGGGCGATCGCCACCGGCCATTACGCGCGGGTCAACTGCATCGATGGCTGCTTCCGCTTGTTGCGCGCCGCGGACCGCGGCAAGGACCAGACCTATTTCCTGCACCAGCTCGGGCAGGCGCAGCTCGCGGCCACGCGCTTTCCCTTGGGCGAATTGCAGAAGGACGAGGTGCGCCGCATTGCGCGCGAAGCCGGACTTGCCACTGCCCGGAAAAAGGATTCCACCGGCATCTGCTTCATTGGCGAGCGCGACTTCCGCGAGTTCCTGTCGCGCTACCTGCCGGCAAGGACCGGCGACATCCTTGATCCGCACGGGGTGCGCGTGGGCGAGCACCCCGGCGTGTTCTTCTACACGCTCGGCCAGCGCGAGGGCCTGAACATCGGTGGCGTGCGCGGGCGCGAGGCGGCGCCGTGGTTCGTGGTCGGCAAGGACGTGGAGCGCAACATCCTGTATGTCGACCAGGGCCACGACAGCCGCTGGCTGTACTCGACCACGCTGCGCAGCGAACCCATGCACTGGATTGGCGGCGTGCCTCCGGCGCAGCGATTCGAGTGCGGTGCACAGACGCGCTACCGCCAGCCAGACGAGGCATGTACGGTGGAGGTTGCAGGAGATGGCTGCCTGCGCGTACGTTTCGCGCGGCCGCAGCGTGCGGTGACCCCCGGGCAATCGCTGGTGCTGTACGACGGGGAGACCTGCCTCGGCGGCGCGGTGATCCAATCCACCGATGCGCCCGTGGCGGGCAGCAACCACGCACGGAGCCATGCTGCATGAGCCAAGACCAGATCGAAGACCGCGTGCTTGCCCTCGCCGGCGTGTTGCAAGCGCTGGCCCAGGTGCGGCGCATCGCCGATACCGGCCAGTCCGAGGGCGCACCGGTGCAGACGGCGATGGAGAGCGTATTCCGGATGGATGCCGACACAGCCGAAGCCGTGTACGGCGATGCCGGTGCCCTGCGTGGCGGCTTGCGCCTGCTGCGCGACTACCTGTCCAGCAGCAACAAGGACCAGGCCTTGGGCAAGCTCGCGCTGGCGGTGCTGCAACTCGAACGTCGCTTCGCCAGTGATGGGGAAATGGTGGCCAAGGTCCAGGCTGGCATTGATGCTGCGCAATTCGTTGCGCGCGAGGATGGCGTGGTGCATCCCGAGGTGGTCCGTATCCTTGGCGACCTGTACGCCGGCACCATCAGCCAACTGCGCCCGCGAGTGATGGTCCAGGGCAATCCGCATTACCTGGGCCAGGCCGGCGTGGTGGCGGAAATCCGTGCCCTGTTGCTGGCCGCGCTGCGCTCCGCGGTCCTGTGGCGACAGAGCGGTGGCAGCCTGTGGGACTTCGTGTTCCAGCGTCGCCAGATGGCGGCCGCGATCGACGCCAGGCTGGGCTGACACGCCGCGCAGGCGTCCGTGGCAGGCCGCTTTCCGGCATAATTGAAGGGTTAACGGCGTGCGTTTCCGCCATCCACACCCGCCTGCCCCGGAGCCCCCCATGGCCGACACCTTCGCCACCCGCGCCAGCCTTGACGTCAACGGCAAGTCGTACACCTATTCGAGCCTGACCAAGCTGGGCCAACAGTTCGACCTTGCGGCGCTGCCGTACTCGATGAAGATCCTGCTCGAGAACCTGCTCCGCCACGAAGACGGTCTGACCGTGTTGCCCGCCCACATCCAGGCGGTTGCGCAGTGGCAGGCGCAAGCGGAGCCCGATACCGAGATCGCCTTCATGCCGGCGCGCGTGGTGTTGCAGGACTTCACCGGCGTTCCCTGCGTGGTCGACCTCGCCGCCATGCGTGATGCGGTGACGCGCCTTGGCGGCAATGCCAGCCAGATCAACCCGCTGATCCCGTCCGAACTGGTGATCGATCACTCGGTCCAGGTCGATGTGTTCGGTCGCGCGGACGCGCTGGACCTCAACGGCAAGATCGAGTTCGAGCGCAACATGGAGCGCTACAGCTTCCTGCGCTGGGGCCAGAAGGCGTTCGAGAACTTCAAGGTGGTGCCGCCGAACACCGGCATCGTCCACCAGGTCAACCTCGAAAACCTCGCCCGCGTGGTGGTGGAGCGTCAAGTCGATGGCGAGTTGTGGGCATTCCCGGACACCGTGTTCGGCACCGACTCGCACACCACCATGATCAACGGCATCGGCGTACTGGGCTGGGGCGTGGGCGGGATTGAGGCCGAGGCCGCGATGCTCGGCCAGCCGTCGTCCATGCTGATCCCGCAGGTGGTCGGCTTCAAGCTCAAGGGCCGGCTGCCGGAAGGTGCCACCGCCACCGACCTGGTGCTGACCGTCACCCAGATCCTGCGCAAGCACGGCGTGGTCGGGAAGTTCGTCGAGTTCTTCGGCGACGGCCTGCAGCACCTGCCGCTGGCCGACCGCGCCACCATCGCCAACATGGCGCCCGAGTACGGTGCGACCTGCGGCATCTTCCCGATCGACGCCGAATCCATCACTTACCTGCGCCTGTCCGGCCGCAGCGAAGAACAGATCGCGCTTGTCGAGGCCTACGCCAAGGCGCAGGGGCTGTGGCATGACGCGGCCTCGCCCTCCGCCGCGTACTCGGCGACGCTGGAACTGGATCTGGCCGACATCCGTCCGTCGCTGGCCGGGCCCAAGCGCCCCCAGGACCGCGTCCTGCTCGAAGACATGCCCACCAACTTCGCCGACAACCTCGGCCCGCTCACCGCCAACCGCAAGGCGCGCAGCGAAGTGGTCCAGGACTTCAAGGACGAAGGTGGCGCGCAGCCCCAGGCCGAGCACCTGGCCGCGCGGCCGCGTTCCAGGATCCGCATCCGCGATGTGGATGCGGAGCTCACCGATGGCTCGGTGGTGATCGCCGCCATCACCTCGTGCACCAACACCTCCAACCCCGCGGTGATGCTGGGCGCCGGCCTTCTCGCGCGCAACGCGGTGGCCAGGGGCCTGAAGGCCGCGCCGTGGGTGAAGACTTCGCTCGGGCCGGGTTCGCTGGTGGTGACCGACTACCTGAAGAAAGCCGGCGTGCTGGCGGACCTGGAGCAGCTTGGCTTCTTCGTGGTCGGCTATGGCTGCACCACCTGCATCGGCAACTCCGGCCCGCTGCCGGACGAGGTGTCCAGCGGCATCGCCGAGAACGAGCTGGTGGTGGCCTCGGTGCTGTCCGGCAACCGCAACTTCGAAGGCCGCGTGCACCCGGAAGTGAAGGCGAACTACCTGGCCAGCCCGCCGCTGGTGGTTGCGTACGCCATTGCCGGCACGGTCAACATCGACCTCACCCGCGAGCCGCTGGGCAAGGACCAGGATGGCGTTGATGTCTATCTGCGCGACATCTGGCCGAGCAACAAGCTGATCGGCGACACCATTGCCGCCACGGTCGGCCCGGAGCTGTTCGCGCAGAATTACGCGGACGTGTTCAAGGGCGATTCGCGCTGGAACCAGATCGCCTCGCCGGAAGGCGAGTCGTTCGCATGGGATGCAGCATCGACCTACGTCAAGAATCCGCCCTACTTCGATGGCATGACCATGGACGTCGGCACCATCAACGACATCCATGGCGCGCGGGTGCTGGGTCTGTTCGGCGACTCCATCACCACCGACCACATTTCCCCCGCGGGCAACATCAAGGGCAGCTCGCCGGCGGGCCGGTTCCTGCAGGAACGCGGCGTGGCACCGGCGGACTTCAACAGCTATGGCTCGCGCCGCGGCAACGACGACGTGATGGTTCGCGGCACCTTCGCCAACATCCGCATCAAGAACCTGATGTTCGGCGGCGAGGAAGGTGGTAACACCCTGTATTTCAACGGCGACGCCAAGCCCGAAAAGCTTGCGATCTACGACGCGGCGATGAAGTACAAGGCGGCCGGCGTGCCGCTGGTGGTGCTGGCCGGCAAGGAATACGGCACGGGCTCGAGCCGCGACTGGGCTGCCAAGGGCACCAACCTGCTGGGCGTGAAAGCGGTGATCGCCGAGAGCTTCGAGCGCATCCACCGCTCCAACCTGGTCGGCATGGGCGTGCTGCCGCTGCAGTTCAATGACGGCGAGAACGCGCTGGAACTGGGCCTGGACGGTTCGGAGACGTTCGCCATCAGCGGCCTTGCCGACGGCGCGGCGAAGACTGCGACCGTGACCGCCACCAAGGCTGGCGGCAGTACGGTCAGCTTCGAGGCGAAAGTGCTGCTGGCGACGCCGAAGGAAGTCGAATACTTCCGCCACGGTGGCTTGTTGCAGTACGTGTTGCGGCAGCTGGCTGCGCGCAAATCGGCGTAAACCAGCTTGACAACTTGATGAGGGGAAGGCGGCTGCGGCCGCCTTTTTCCTGTCGTAGCCGGGAACGTTAGAGGCGGGGTTTCCAGCTGGCGCTCAGCAGGCGCCAGTTCCCATCGACGCTGCGCCAGCCGGTTTCCACGTCGAACACCTGGCCGCTGTCAGGCATCAGGCCGCCCGTGCCGCCGGTGGCAAGCACGGTAAAGCGAGCGATGGCGCTGCCCTGCCCGCGCATCTCGACCTGCACCGGCCCGAAGCGCGCTGCAATGTCGCGGTGGCGCAGGAACGTGGCGACCGCCAGCTGGCGCGCACCGCGTCGGTCGAGGCCATCGTTGCCGATGAAATCGTCGGCCAGGATTGCATGTACATCGCCGGCATTGCGCGCCTCGATGGCAGCCTGCATCGACGCTACCTGTTCGCGTAACGCTTGCTCCGGGCTTTCGCTGGAACAGGCGCCGGTAGCCAGCAATGCCAGCGACACCAGCAGCCCGACAGCGTACGCACGGAGTTGATGCGTGGTCTGTAAATGCTGCATCGCGGCAAGCTCCAGTGGCGTGGTTTCGCCTTGTCAGTGATTGGAGCCTATGCTCAAATCGGGCGCAATCCATACGCCGCCGCATCCGCGCGCCGGCGAACGACTGCAGGGGGTTGCAATGCGTTCCGAGCGTCCATGGCTGGCACATTATCCGGCCGGTGTCCCCGCTGAAATCGACCTCGACGAGTTCCAGTCGATCCCCGCCATCTTCGAAACCTCCCTGCGCAAGTACCGCGACAACCCGGCGTTCTCCAACCTCGGCAAGACCCTCAGCTATGGTGACGTGGACCGTCTCAGCCGGGACTTCGCCGCATACCTGCTGGGCGAATTGAAGCTCAAGAAGGGCGATCGCGTGGCGATCATGATGCCCAATTGCCTGCAGTACCCGGTGGCCCTGCTCGGCGTGCTGCGCGCCGGGCTGACGGTGGTCAACACCAACCCGATGTACACCGCGCGCGAGCTCAAGCACCAGCTGGTGGATTCCGGTGCCGTCGCCATCGTGGTGCTCGACAACTTCGGCAGCGTGGTGCAAGGCGTGCTGTCCGAGGTGCCGGGCGTGCTCGCCATCACTACCGGCCTCGGCGACATGCTGGCCTTCCCCAAGGGCGCGGTCGTCAACTTCATGTTGCGCTACGTCAAGAAGATGGTGCCGGACTACGACATTCCCGGCGCAGTCCGCTTCCGGGATGCGCTCACCCTCGGCCGCCTGCATGCGTTGCCGGAAGTCAGCATCACCCAGCAGGACCTGGCCTTCCTGCAGTACACCGGCGGCACCACCGGCGTGGCGAAGGGAGCGATGCTGACCCACCGCAACATGATCGCCAACATGCAGCAGTCGGCGTCGTGGATTGGCGCCAACGCGGTGGAGGGCAAGGAAATCATCATCACCGCGCTGCCGCTCTACCATATCTTCGCGCTGACGGCGAACTGCCTTGCCTTCATCAAGCTCGGTGGCTGCAACCACCTGATCACCAATCCGCGCGACATGCCCGGCTTCGTCAAGGAGCTCAAATCGATCCCGTTCACCGCGATCACGGGCGTCAATACCCTGTTCAACGGGCTGCTCAATACCCCCGGCTTTGCCGACGTTGATTTCTCGAAGTTGCACCTGACCCTGGGCGGCGGCATGGCGGTGCAGCGCGCGGTGGCCGAGAAGTGGAAGCAGGTCACCGGCTGCACCCTGGCCGAAGCCTACGGCCTGACCGAAACGTCGCCGGCGGTGTGCATCAACCCCCTCACCATCCCGGAATACAACGGCTCGATCGGCCTGCCGGTGCCGTCCACCGAGGTCTGCATCAAGGATGAGGAAGGCAACCTGCTGCCGACGGGCGAGATCGGCGAACTGTGCGTACGCGGTCCGCAGGTGATGAAGGGCTACTGGCAACGCCCGGAAGACACCGCGCAGGTGATGGACGGCGATGGCTGGCTGCACACCGGCGACATCGCGCGGATGGACGAGCAGGGTTATTTCTACATCGTCGACCGCAAGAAGGACATGATCCTGGTGTCCGGCTTCAACGTGTATCCGAACGAGGTGGAGGACGTGATCGCGATGATGCCCGGCGTGCTGGAAGTGGCGGCGATCGGCGTGCCGGACGACAAGTCCGGCGAGGCGGTGAAGGTGTTCGTGGTGAAGAAAGACCCGGCGCTCACCGCGGACGCGGTCAAGGCGTTCTGTCGCGAAAACCTGACCGGCTACAAGCAGCCGCGGCTGGTCGAATTCCGCCAGGAATTGCCCAAGAGCAATGTCGGCAAGATCCTGCGCAAGGAACTGCGGGACCCGCCCAAGCCAGCGTGATCGAGGCAGGCCCGGGCCGCACGTCGGCACGGGCGCCTTGCGCTTTGCCCGTTTTCGGCGCATAGAGCTTTCACGGGCCCATTGACCCCCCTGTTCCGCCGGCGGGCCCGGTCGGCGGTACCTGCCCGGAGCGACCAATGGCTACCCCCGAGAAACTCTCGTCCGTCCCCCGCTATTCCACCCTGCGCATCGCCGAACGCAGCGATGCCAGCGTGCACTGGTGCTACATGCATGCCGACCTCGCCGACAATCCCGGCCGCGCGTGCTTCAAGCCGTCGCTGATCAACGAGATCCTGCAGTACCAATGGGCGCTCGGCGAGCGCATGCGCCGCACCCGCGACCAGGCGGGCGATGCCCTGCAGCACGTGGTGCTGGCCTCCGACTGCGACGCCTTCAACCTGGGTGGCGACCTGGAATACTTTTGCGACGCGATCCGCCGCCAGGACCGCCACGCCCTGCTGACCTACGCCCGTCAGTGCGTACGGGGCGTTCACGCCTTCCACAACGGCCTCGACGCCGGAGCCCACAGCATCGCGTTGGTCCAGGGCGACGCACTGGGCGGCGGCTTCGAGGCAGCGCTGAGCTGCCACACCATCGTGGCAGAGGAAGGCACCAGCATGGGCCTGCCAGAGGTGCTGTTCGACCTGTTCCCCGGCATGGGCGCGTATTCCTTCCTGTGCAAGCGCATCCCGGCCCACCAGGCCGAGCGCCTGATGCTGAGCGGCGAGATCCATGCAAGCGAGGACCTGCACCGGATGGGACTGGTGGACGTCCTGGCGCCCCGGGGGCAGGGCGTGCAGGCGGTGGAGGACGTGATCCGTGCCAACCGGCGCATCCCGCATGCGCGCGCGGCCATGCATCGCGTGCGTGCCATGGCGCAGCCCGTGACCCTGGAGGAAATGATGGCGATCACCGAGGTCTGGGTGGACACCGCCATGCAGCTTGGCGACAAATCCCTGCGCACCATGGAACGGCTGGTGCGCGCGCAGTACCGTCGCCACGGGGCGGTTGACGCGGCGCGCGCCTGAGGTGGATTACGGGAGGTTGTCCTCGCGCGCGGGTTGGTCGCTCTCCCGCGCCGCGAGTGCCTGCTCCCCCTGGCGCAGGCGCTCGGCGAGCATGTCCGCGTAGCGCCGCCAGTCGCGCTGCAGCTCAAAGCCGCTCATTCGCATCAAGGCACCGCTGAGCGCATCCACCTGCAGCAGCCCAAGGTTGCCAGCCACCCCCTTCAGGGCATGCGCCTGGTCGTGGAAATGGTCCCAGTCGCTTGCCTGTCCCGCCGCCTGCATGCGCCCGTGCACCAGCCAGGCGTCGGCGATGCACTGCCGCACGAAACTGGCCACGAAATCCCCGCCGATGCCAATCGACCCGTACTCCGCCAGCACGGTCGGATCGAGGATGGCGGCAGGAGTGACCGAAGCAACCGCAGGGCCCGTCGTGGGAATGGGACCGGCATTGCCGGCGGCGAGATCGGCGACGGCATCCAGCAAGCGCGCCACCACGAACGGCTTGGCCAGGAATGCGCGGGCGCCTGCCGCCTTGCATGCGTGCACGGCGTCGGGGGTCGCGTCCGCGCTCAGCACCACCACAGGCGTGCGTGGCTTGCCGCCAGCTTCGATCACCCGCAACTGTCGCAGCAGGTCGACTCCGCTGAGTCGCGGCATGTGCAGGTCTATCAGTGCAATGTCGAATTCGCCAGACGCCAGCGCGTCGAGCGCGTCTTCGCCGTCCTCGACCGCAAGCACGCGGTGGCCTGCCTTCTGCAGCACACCGGTGAGCACCATGCGGTTGGCAGCGTGGTCGTCGGCGACCAGCGCATGCAGGGGCCGTACGCGTGCGCGGTGGCGCAGGAACGGGTCCGCGAACGCGATGATGTTGTGGCTGTCGTTGCCCGCCTGTTGGAGAGGCTTGATGGCCGGCGTCTCCACGCCCGGCTCGGGATGCGCGGCCGGCGACTCCTGCGGCAGCTCGAACGGCAGAGCGAACGGAAGCTCCACCCAAAAGCGGGTACCCACGTTCTCGCGGGTCTCGAATCCGATGGACCCGCCCATCGCTTCGGTCAGGCCCTTGGCGATGGTGGTGCCAAGCCCGGTCCCGCCATGCTCGCGCGACAAGCTGTTGTCGGCTTGCTCGAACGCCTCGAACAGTTTTGCCCGCGCGCTCGCGGGAATGCCGATGCCGGTATCCATCACCGTGAAGCGCAGCCGCAGGGCGCGCTCTCCGCCCTCGCCCACTGCGGCAACGGCCAGGCGAACCTGCCCGGACGGGGTGAACTTGATGGCGTTGCTGAGCAGGTTGACCAATACCTGCTGCAACTGCTTGGGATTGCCGCGCAGGCGCGTAGGGACGTCGGCGGCCAGCTCCACCACGTGCTCCAGATGCTTGGCGCGCGATACCGGGCGCAGCATCAGGTCGATCTGGTCCAGCAATTCGCGCAGGTCGAAGTCTTCGAGCTTGAGCTTGAGCTTGCCGGCTTCGATCACCGAGATGTCGAGCACGTCCTCGACCAGCAGCAGCAGCGAGCGGGTCGAAGCCCGGATGGTGTCCAGGTAACCGCGCTGTTCCTCGTCCAGGCGGGTGCTTGCCAGTAGCTCGGACATGCCCGCAAGTCCGTTCAACGGGGTTCGGAACTCGTGGCTCATGTTGGCCAGGAAGCGGCTCTTGGCCTGGTTGGCGCGGTGGGCGTCCTCGATGGCGATGGTCAGCGCCTTCAGCAGCGAGGCGAAGTAGAGCGGCACCGCCACCAATCCGAGCAGCAGGCCCCAGGACAGGTACGGGTTGTCCAGCCAGTACGGGGTGGCAAGCATCATCGCCAGGAACGACAGCGCCGCCAGCGCGGTGGCCTCGAAAAGATAGCGCGGGCCATAGCGCATGCCATTGCCGACGGTGACCCACAGGTACACCGCGTACAGCGGAGCCGCGCTTTCGCCCTGCAGGTGCATGACGCCGCCCATTGCCGCGTAGTCGGCGAGCATCCCGATCCAGCGGCGCACCGGCGACGGCCCCGGTGACACCAGGATGCCCGCCAGCAAGCCCAGCGACAGCAGCCACTCCCCGAGCAGGATCAGCCAGGTCGTGAACAGCGCGGGATTGCTGCTGCCGTTGTTGACCTCGATGCCGAGATAGAGTGCGAACAACGTCGTGATGGCCAGGCGCACGAACACCTGTCCATGCTCGCTGTCCGCCCGATCCAGCAGGCGCGACTGCAACCAGCGCCAGCCGACGACCATGGCTCAGCCCAGTCCCGGCCGCGCGACCACGTGGGAGTACCGGCTGCAGATCTCGAGCAGCCGGGGCCGATTGTCGAGCAGGGCCCGCACGCAATCGGGGTCGAACATCTTGCCGCTCTGGCCCTCGATGTACGCCAGCGCTTCCTCGATCGGCCACGCCTTCTTGTAGGGCCGGGGCGAAATCAGCGCATCAAACACGTCGGCCACGGTCACCACGCGCGCCTCGATCGGGATATCCGTGCCGGCAATGCCGGATGGATAGCCGCTGCCGTCAAAGCGCTCGTGGTGGTGCAGCGCGATCTTCGCGCCAGCCTGGATGAAGCGGTTCTGGCTGTCCTTCAGCAGTTCGTAGCCGATGTCGGGGTGGACCTGCATGCGCGCCCGCTCTGCGTCGTCCAGCGGACCGGGTTTCATCAGCAGCGCATCCGGCATGGCGATCTTGCCGATGTCGTGCAGCGGCGCGGCCAGTTCGATCGTCCGCACCTGGTCTTCCGGCAGGCCCATGCCCTCGGCCACCAGCCCGGCAACGTGCGCCATGCGCTCCAGGTAGGCACTGGTGCCGCTGTCGCGGAACTCGATGGCGCGGGCCAGTCGGGACAACGTCTCGCGCTCCCGCTCCTCGACCTCGTGGATGCTGGCCAAGAGGCGCTGCTCCAGCGACAACGCACGCTGCTTCACAGATTCAGATTGCTGCCTGAGTTGCAGCAGGTTGCGGCAACGGGCGCGGAGTTCCCGCGGGCGGATCGGCTTGACCAGGAAATCGATGACGCCTGCATCGAGCGCGGCCTGCCGTATCGGCTCGTCGCCGACCACGGTGACCAGCACGATCGGCACGTCGCGGTTGCGCAGCGGACGCCGGAAGGCCTTGGCCAGTTGCAGGCCATCCATGCCAGGCATGCTGTAGTCGAGCAGCAGCAGGTCCGGGCGGTTCGCGATACACCAGGTCAGCGCGGTATCCGGCTCGCCGAAGTCGTGCACCACCATTTGCGGACCGATGTCTTCCACGATGTGGCGCAGCATCGTGCGGGCCGAGGGTTGATCATCGACGATGACGATATCCATGCGCGCCTCATTTCCCTGCTGAACACGGGACGATGCCAGCATGCTCCGCGCAATGCCGTCGAGTTACAAGTGGCTTGGCGGACTTGCACGAGTTCCGTTATTTCCGGGCGGCACTGGGATCAACGCAGATTTGCCTGGAAGCGGGACAGGCCAGGTCAAACGTGCTCCGGTCGCATGTAGGGAAAGAGCAGCACGTCACGGATCGAGCCGGAACCTGTCAGCAGCATCACCAGCCGGTCGATGCCCACGCCCAGGCCGCCGGTCGGCGGCAAGCCGATTTCCAGCGCACGGATGTAATCCGCATCGAAATGCATGGCTTCGTCGTCTCCGCCTTCCTTGGCCTCGACCTGGGCACGGAAGCGTGCGGCCTGGTCTTCCGGATCGTTCAACTCGGAGAAGCCGTTAGCCAGTTCCTTGCCACCGATGAAGAGCTCGAAACGGTCGGTGATGCCGGGTTCCGTATCGGACTCGCGCGCGAGCGGGCTCACTTCCACTGGATAGTGGGTGATGAAAGTCGGCTGCACGAGCCCTGCCTCCACTGTCTTCTCGAAGATTTCCAGAAGCAGCTTGCCCCAGCCGTAGACCGGCTTCACATGCACGCCAAGGCGGGCGCAATGCACGGCGAGCGCGTCTCGGTCGCGGCAGTCGGCTACCGAAATCTCCGGGTTGAGTTCACGCACCGCTTCTTCAAGCTTCCAGCGGCGGAACGCGGGCGCAAGGTCAATGGCCTGCTCGTCCCACACGAACTCGGTTTTGCCCATGGCCTCGACGGCCACATCGCGGATCATGGCTTCGGTGAGGTCCATTACTTCCGTGTAGCTGGCGTAAGCCTCGTACAACTCGAGCATGGTGAACTCGGGGTTGTGGCGGGTGCTCACGCCTTCGTTGCGGAAGTTCCGGTTGATCTCGTACACGCGCTCCAGGCCGCCCACGGTGAGGCGCTTGAGGTACAGCTCGGGCGCGACGCGCAGGAACAGGTCCAGTCCAAGCGCATTGTGGTGGGTGGTGAAAGGCTTGGCCGTGGCGCCGCCGACGATGTAATGCATCATCGGCGTCTCGACTTCCAGGAAGCGGCGCGCATCCAGCCAGCGGCGGATGCCGGCCACGATCCGCGAGCGCGCGATGAACACCTCGCGTGCCTCCGGATTGACGATCAGGTCCACGTAACGCTGCCGATAACGCTGTTCCACGTCGGCCAGCCCATGCCACTTGTCCGGCAACGGCCGCAGCGACTTGACCAGGAGTCGAAGCCCATCCACCTTGACCGACAGCTCGCCGGTCCTGGTGCGCATCAGGGTGCCTTCGGCGGCCACGATGTCGCCGATGTCCCAACCCTTGAAGGCATCGTAGGCATCGCCCAGCGCGGTCGATTGCAGGAACAACTGGATGCGCCCGGTCATGTCCTGCAGCGTCGCGAAAGCGGCCTTGCCCATCACCCGCTTGGCCAGCAGGCGACCGGCAATGCCTACCCGCCTGGCCTCGCCTTGCAGTGCTTCGCCGGTCCAGTGCTCGGCGTCGGCGTACTGCTGCTGCAGGTCGTCGGCGTAATCGGCGCGTCGGTAGTCGTTGGGAAACGCGATGCCCTGCGTGCGCAGCGCTGCCAGCTTGCCGCGGCGCTCCGAGATCAGGTGGTTTTCGTCGGCGGGCGGGGCGTCGGGCGTATCGGTCATGGCATCAACCCAAGGAGCGGAGGTACTGGGAGCGAGAACGGAAGGCGGGCGCGACTCATGCCGCGTCGATCCGTTTCGAGCCCGCCTCGAGGCCGGACTTCAGGCTGGCTTCGATGAACTCGTCGAGGTCGCCATCCAGCACCTTCTGCGTGTCCGAGCGCTCGACGCCCGTGCGCAGGTCCTTGATGCGTGACTGGTCCAGCACGTAATTGCGGATCTGGCTTCCCCAGCCGATGTCGGCCTTGGTGGCCTCCAGCGCGTCACGCTCCACGTTGCGCTTCTGCACCTCCAGCTCGTACAGCTTGGCCGCCAGCATCTTCATCGCGTTGTCGCGGTTCTGGTGCTGGCTGCGCCCGGTCTGGCACGCGACCACGGTATTGGTCGGGATGTGGGTGATGCGTACGGCGGATTCGGTCTTGTTGACGTGCTGGCCGCCGGCGCCTGAAGAACGGTAGACATCCGTGCGCAGGTCCGCCGGGTTGATGTCGATCTCGATGTCGTCGTCCACTTCCGGCGACACGAACACGCTGGTGAAGCTGGTATGGCGGCGGTTGTCCGAATCGAACGGCGACTTGCGCACCAGCCGGTGCACGCCGATCTCGGTCTTCAGCCAGCCGTAGGCGTACTCGCCCTCAACCCGGAACGTCGCGGACTTGATCCCCGCAACGTCGCCGCCGCTGACTTCCATCAACTCGGTTTTCCACCCGCGCGCTTCCGCCCAGCGCAGGTACATGCGCAGCAGGATTTCCGCCCAGTCCTGGGCTTCGGTACCGCCGGCGCCGGCCTGGATGTCGACGAAGGCGTTCGCGGAATCCATCTTGCCGGAGAACATGCGCTGGAATTCCAGCCGCTCCACGCCCTTCTCGAAGCGGTCGACGTCATCGACCACGGCAAGTGCGGTGGCTTCGTCGTCTTCCATTTCGGCAAGATCCAGCAACTCGTTGCCACCGGCCAGGCCTTCCTTCAATTCGCGCAGGCCGTTGACGGTCTTGTCCAGCAGCGAGCGTTCGCGGCCCAATGCCTGCGCGCGCTCCGGGTTGTTCCAGATGTCCGGATGCTCGAGTTCGCGCTCTACTTCCTCCAGGCGTTCCTGCTTGGCATCGTAGTCAAAGAAACCCCCTGAGCGCATCCAGCCGGCCGATCAGGCTGGCGATGCGCTGGCGAATGGGATTGAGTTCGATCATGTGGGATTCGGTTGCGCGAAACGGCCGCCGATTTTAGCAGCAACCCGCGCGCCGGCAGGCAGGCTAGGCGGCTCAGGCCGGCTCGCGATGGATGACCACCAGCTGGATCGCGTCGCCGCCACGGTAGTCATCAGGAGCCAGGCGGTAGGCGAGCCGCACCGCCGCCTCGGGCTGCACACCATCCCATCCGCCGAAATGGATGGCGTTCAGGCGGCGCCCGCCTTGGCCGAGTTCCAGCTTGAGGTGGCGCTCGCCGATGATCCGCCAGGCCAGGACTTCGAATACCCCATCGAACACGGGTTCCGGATAGCCCTGCCCCCAGTGCCCGCCATCGCGCAGTGCGAGCGCGGCTTGGATGCTGAAATCCTCGGCATCGAGGGCGCCATCGCTGGCGACATGTTCGGTCAGCAGGTCAGGCGTCAACCATGCTTCGGCCACGGCAAGGAAGGCTGCGGTGAACGCCTGCAGCTGGTCGATGTGCAGGCTCAGGCCCGCGGCCATGGCATGCCCGCCAAATCGTTCGATCAGGCCGGGATGGCAGGCATCAACCCGGGCCAGCGCATCGCGGATGTGAAACCCTGGTACCGACCTCGCCGAACCGCGCAGGCGCACGCTGCCCGTTTCCAGTGGCGCGAACGCGATGGCCGGGCGATGCAGGCGGTCCTTCAGCTTTGACGCGACCAGCCCGACCACGCCCGGGTGCCAGTCCGGGTCGTGCAGGCACACCGCGACTGGCGCGTGCAGATCATCAAGCGCCGCCAGTTGCGCCTCGGCGAGGTCCTGCATGCCCGCCTGCACGCCGCGGCGCTCCTGGTTGATCCGGTGCAGCACTTCGGCGAGCTCGCGGGCTTGCGCGGCGTCGTCACTGAGCAGGCATTCAATGCCGATGCCCATGTCCTCCAGGCGACCCGCAGCGTTGATGCGCGGGCCGATGGCGAAGCCGATGTCGGCGGTACTCAGGCCCGCCTCGTTGCGTCCTGCCACCTCGATCAGTGCGCGCAAGCCCGCACAACCCTGCCCCGTGCGCAGGCGTCGCAGGCCACCTCCGACCAGCGCCCGGTTGTTGGTGTCCAGCGCCACCATGTCCGCCACCGTGCCAACCGCGACCAGGTCCAGCAAGGCAGCCAGGTCCGCCGGCACGCCGAGCCGCGCACGCAGTGCCAGCAGCACGTAGAACATCACTCCGACCCCGGCCATCGCCTTGCTGGCGAAGCTGTCGCCGGGTTGGTTGGGATCGACGATGGCATCGGCGTCGGGCAAGGATGCGCCCGGCAGGTGGTGGTCGGTCACCAGCACCTGCCAGCCGCGCGCCTTGGCCGCGGCAATACCGGGGTGGCAAGCAATGCCATGGTCGACGGTGACCAGCAGGTCAGGCGCAAGCGCGGCCAGTTCCTCCACCAGGCCCGGGGTCATGCCGTAGCCATGCACGATGCGGTTCGGCACGGCGTGCGACACCCGCCGGGCTCCAAGCATGCGCAGCCCGCGCACGCCGACCGCGCAGGCGGTGGCGCCGTCGCAGTCGAAGTCCCCCACCACCACGATGTGCGCGTTGCGCTCCATTGCGTCCGCCAGCAGGGTCACCGCTGCCTCGATACCAATCAAGCCCGTGTACGGCAGCAGATCACCGAGCCGGGGCATCGCCTCGCTCGCGTTGGCGCTGCCGCGCGCGGCATGCACGCGGCGCAGCACCTGAGGCCAGGCTGGCGGCCACTCGTTGCCGGGCGCGACCGGCGCGCGACGTTCGATGCGGCGCAGTGCGCTCATGCCAGGGCGGCGAGAGGCCGACGCCAGAACCGCCAGCGCTGCGCCGGCTTCAGCACCACCTGGTGGCCATCGCCGAAATCAAGCAAGGTTTCATCGCGGGCGTTGGGTTCGCATGCGGGCCTGATCCATTGTTCCAACAGTGCGCCTGCATGGCGCATGTTGCGCAGGTCCACCAGCGCATCGGCTGCAACGTCGGGGAATTCGCAAGGCGGCATGGCCTCCAGCTTGCCCACGTGGGCCAAGCCGTGCAGCAGGACATCGTCCGAATACAGGGTGGGATGACGGGCCGTCACGTGGTCCGGCAGGCTGCCACCCCCCCAGAACCACAGGGAGTTGATCGCCGCCCTGCCCGCTTGCAGGCGCGCGGCATTGTGCGGGTGGTTGTGCAGGACCACCTGCGCTTCGCTCAGCAGGGCTCGCCAGCGGCGCGCCTCCGGCGCATCCGGCGTGTGTTCGAACACGTCGTCGCCCAGCGCATGGTCCGGTGTGCTGAACGCCGGCAGCCTCGATTCGAGCGGCAGGCGCACATACCAGCGCGTCGGGTGCGGCGCATCCAGGGTGAAGCCGGCATCGCCAAACAGCGGCCGCAGCGCCGGCAGCAGCGCCTGCGCATCGCCAGGCTCAACTCCGAGCATGGCGCCGGTGGCGAGCAGGCGCGCACCGTTGATGTCTGGACGCACGTGGGCAGGATCGGCTCGCAGCCACGCATGAGCGCGCGTGTCCCCCGGGCCCGCATCGACCACGCGGGTCAGCGCCGCATGCGACCAGCGGTCGGGCAACAGCTTGAAGTGCCGGCCGAGCTGCGCATCCGGGCCCGGCGCATGCATGGCGTGGTCGCCCCGCGCGACGACGCGTGCCACCTGCGCAGGCAGCGGAACCCTGGCGAAGATTGCGCGCGGCGGCAGCAGCAGGGTCAGGCGCGGCACGGCATCACCCGAGATAGCGCACCGAGATGATGTCGAAATCGCGGTTGCCGGCGGGTGCTTCGATGGTGATGGTGTCGCCCTCGTGCTTGCCGATCAGGGCGCGCGCGATCGGCGAGGAGATTGCGATCAGGCCGTGCTTGATGTCGGCTTCGAGGTCGCCGACGATCTGGTAAGTCTTCTCTTCGTCGGTCTCGGCATCGGCCAGTTGCACGGTGGCACCGAACACCACGCGGTCGCCTGCGGTGAGGGTGGCGATATCGATCACCTGGGCATGCGACAACTCGCCTTCGAGGTGCTTGATGCGGCCTTCGATGAAGCCTTGCTGGTCGCGGGCGGCGTGGTACTCGGCGTTTTCCTTGAGGTCGCCGTGCGCGCGCGCCTCCGCGATGGCCGCGATGACCGCCGGGCGCTGCACCGACTTCAGTTGCTCGAGTTCCGCCCGCAGGCGCAGTGCGCCCTTGGCAGTGATGGGTGCACGCATCAGTCCAGTTCCTTGTGCAGTTCCTGCAGCGCCAGCACCTCGCCGGCGCCGCGGTGATCCAGCGAGTGCAGCAATGCGCGCGCGCCCGGGATCGTGGTGGAGTAAGTGACGCGATGCTGCAGGGCCTCGCGCCGGATCGAGAACGAATCGGCAATCGCCGTGCGCCCTTCGGTGGTGTTGACGATGTAGCTGATCTCGCCGTTCTTGATCAGGTCGACGATGTGCGGCCGGCCCTCGATCACCTTGTTGATGCGCTGGCAGTCGATGCCGTGCGCGCCCAGGTAGTCCGCCGTGCCGCTGGTGGCGACGAGGTTGAAGCCCCGCGCCAGCATGTCGCGGGCGACCGGCAAGACTCGCACCTTGTCCGGATCGCGCACGGAAATGAAGGCCTTGCCCGCCTGCGGCGGCCGGATGTTGGCGGCTTCCTCGGCCCGCGCGAACGCGGCCCCGAAGGTGCGGCCTACCCCCATTACCTCACCGGTGGAACGCATCTCCGGGCCGAGGATCGGGTCCACGTTCTGGAACTTGGCGAACGGGAACACCGCTTCCTTGACCGAGTAGTAGTGCGGCACGATTTCCTTCGTCGCGCCCTGCTCCGCCAACGTCATTCCGGCCATGCAGCGCGCTGCGATCTTGGCAAGCGGACGGCCGATCGCCTTGGACACGAACGGCACCGTGCGGCTGGCACGCGGGTTCACCTCCAGCAGGAAAATGGTGTCGACCCCAGCGGCATCCGTCTGCACCGCGAACTGGGTGTTCATGAGGCCGATCACGTTCAGTGCCTTGGCCAGCGCAACGACCTGCTCCCGCAAACGCGCCTGGGTTTCGGCCGACAGCGAATACGGCGGCAGCGAGCAGGACGAGTCGCCTGAATGCACGCCGGCTTCCTCGATGTGCTCCATGACTCCGCCGACCAGCACGTTGCCCTCGCGGTCCGCGATCACGTCGATGTCAACTTCCACGGCGTTGTCGAGGAAGCGGTCCAGCAATACCGGGGAATCATGGGAGACCTTGACCGCCTCCCGCATGTAGCGCGCCAGGTCCGCCTCCGCATGCACCACCTCCATCGCGCGCCCGCCGAGTACGTAACTCGGGCGCACCACCAGGGGAAAGCCGATCTCGCGGGCCAGCACCAGCGCTTGCTCGGCGCTGCGCGCGGTGCGGTTGGGCGGCTGCTTCAGGCCCAGTCGCTCGACCAGTTGCTGGAAGCGCTCGCGGTCTTCGGCCAAGTCGATGGAATCCGGCGAGGTGCCGATGATCGGCACGCCGTTCGCCTCCAGTGCCTTGGCAAGCTTGAGCGGGGTCTGCCCCCCGTACTGCACGATGACCCCGTGCGGCTTCTCCAGCTCCACGATCTCCAGGACGTCTTCCAGCGTCAGCGGCTCGAAGTACAGGCGGTCGGAGGTGTCGTAGTCGGTGGACACGGTTTCCGGGTTGCAGTTGACCATGATGGTCTCGTACCCGTCCTCGCGCAGGGCCAGCGCGGCGTGCACGCAGCAGTAGTCGAA
>JAZKHR010000117.1:0-2588 GCA_040385305.1 Pseudomonadota bacterium | reverse complement strand
CCGGTGCTGGGAGATCGCATCCGGAGGTGCGTGGCGGAACACGCGTTCGAGGTCAACGAGGACCTGAAGATTACCGTGACCTGCTCGATCGGCCTCGCGGAATATCCATTGTTCCGCGATGCGCAACAGCAGTTGGGCTGGGAAGCAATGATCGAGATCGCCGACGCCGCGTTGTACTGGGCGAAACACAACGGCCGTGACGCCTGGGCCGTCCTGAGGCCAACCGCCACCACTGATCTGTCCAGCCTGCCTGGCAAATTCCAGCTGGGCGCGCAGGCGTTGATCGAGAGCGGCCAGCTGACCGTCGTCAGTTCACTTGGCCAGGGCACGGCCGCGGCCACGGAGTAACGCCTCGCGTCCGGTGGCGCCAGTGCCCGATTCGCACCACGAGAACAGGGGTCGAAAGCAGTGGGCAGAGTCAACTTCCTTGGGCGTCGCCGAATGTGCACTGCCGGGTCTCTGCAGACTCGACCCTGACCCCGGTTCCACTCAGCCATAGCTGTACACGAAGGGTAGGTTCGGTCGCAGCGCATGGACGGCATCGGCGCGCGGCAGCAAAGGCGTCACTGGATTCAATGCGTCCATTTGTGACGCAGCGCGCAATGACCATCGAACGCAAGGGCTAGGCTTCCGCGACCCTTTGATGCGGCCACATCCCATGCCCCGCGCTCTGTTCGCACTCCTGTTCTTTCTCGCGACGGTCCCGGTGGCCCGCGCGGCGACACCCGTGGCAACCACGGTAGTCAACGAGCAAGGGGTTACCCTGAAAGCCTGGTACTTCGCGCCGTCGACGACCGCCGCCGCATACCCAGCCGTGGTCATGCTGCACGGCTGCTCAGGCGTCTACTCGTACAGCAAGCCCAACGCCAGTTCCAGCAACCTGCAAAAGCTGTTCACCGACTGGGCCCAGCGGCTCAACCGCGCGGGCTATGCCGCCCTGCTGGTCGACAGTTTCAGCGGGCGTGGCCACCCCCAGAACCAGTGCGGCAACGGCAGCGCCGGTACTGACGAAGTGGTGGACCGCGCCGTGGACGCGATTGCCGGGTACCGCAAGCTGGGTGCGACTTCGACATGGCGTATCGACCCGGCGCGCGTGGCGGTAATGGGTTGGTCGCACGGTGGCAGCACCACGATGTCGGTGCTGGACATCAGCACCTGGCCGGCACTCTTCAAGATGGGCATCGCCTTCTATCCCGGCTGTGGCCTCTACAACGCGTATGACGGGATTTCGAACAGCACCTACGCACCGTATTCACCGCTGCATGTGCTGGTGGGCACCGAGGACGCCTTTTACACGTCCGGCCATTGCCAGACTCGGCAGAAGCGCGCAACCGCACTCGGCTCGACCGACTTCAAGCCATTGTGGACTTACACCGGTGCGCGCCACAGCTTTGACTACTGCACGACGACCTCCAGCACCTGCACGGCGGTGGATGTGAAGGCACGTGCCGCGGCTGATCCTTACGTACTGAAGTTGCTGGGCGCGCTGTAACCGGGTCGTTTCCGAGGCCCCGGTTACGTAAACCTGGCTGAGCCTCATCTACCTCGTGGAAGAACACGGGTGAAATTCGGCTTTTCACGGCCCGGGTTTGTACGCCCCGCACGCGAACGCCGTTTGCTGCCGATGCGCCGCGGGGTGCGCCAGAAAGGCCCGATGGGTCAGGGCAGCGCCTCCACCTCGATCGGCAATGCATTGAGCGCGGCATTGCCGCAGCCGCCTTCGATTGCAAGCGGATCGGTGAGGTCGTTGTAGCTTTCACCCGGGAGTGTCGACGCACGCGTGAGCTGGATGCCCGGGCGGCCGTGCCCGTAGCCGTGCGGCAGGCAGGCAACGCCGCGCATCAGCCCGGCATCGCCCAGCACTTCAGTCCGGATCTCCCCGATGCGCGAACGTACCGCGACGCGGCCGCCATCCTGCAGGCCGCGCGCGGTCATGTCGTCAGGGTGCATCAGCAGCTGGTGGCGCGGCTTGCCCTTGGCCAGGCGCGGTGCGTTATGCATCCATGAATTGTTGCTACGCACCTCGCGGCGGCCGATCAGGCGCAGGCCATTAACTGCAACGTCGGTGCGCTCGCGTGCAGCGAAGCGCTCGAGTTCGGCCAGTAATACCGGGGGCGCGCATTCGATGCTGCCGCTTGCCGTCTGCAGGCGCGCCAGCAGCGAAGGCCGCAGCGGGCCGAGATCCAGGCCATGCGGCGCGGCATCGAGCGCGACCAGGTCCAGCCCGCTGTCGCCGCGCGCCAGGCCAATGGCGATGAGGTCGCGCGGTGGCGGCAAGGGCTGCCACGGCTTGCCGGCGCTGGCCGCATAGGCGGCACCGAGGCCATTGACGATTTCCCAGTCGGCGCGTTCCTCATCGCCGCGCGGATGCAAGGCGCGATTGAGGCGCGCCACCCGACGCACGGCAAAGGCATTGAAGACCGAATCGTAATGGTCCTGGGTCAGCGGCGACGCCGGCGGCAGGATCAAGTCCGCGTGGCGCGTGGTCTCGTTGATGTAGAGGTCGATCGCGACCATGAACTCCAGGCCATCGAGCGCCCGGTCCACGGCGCGTCCGTCCGGCGTGGACAGCACCGGATTGCCGGCGC
>JAZKHR010000116.1:0-36580 GCA_040385305.1 Pseudomonadota bacterium | reverse complement strand
TGGATCGTGACCCTGAAGGGCGCGGTGATCTACGACACCGGCGGCTACGGCATGCTCGGCATGGGCCACACCCCGCAGGCAGTGATCGATGCCATGGCCAAGCCGCAGGCGATGGCCAACATCATGACGCCAAGCGTGTCGCAGCTTCGCTTTGCGCGGGCGATGAAGGCCGAGATCGGGCAGACCCGCGGAGCCTGTCCATACAGCCATTTCCTGTGCCTGAATTCGGGTTCGGAATCGGTGTCGCTGGCAGCGCGCATCGTGGATGCGCATGCCAAGACCATGACCGATCCGGGCGCTCGTCACGCAGGCCGCGCGATCAAGCGCCTGGTGGTCAAGGGCGCGTTCCACGGACGTACCGAGCGTCCGGCGCTGTATTCCGATTCCAGCCGCAAGAACTACGTGCAGCACCTGGCCAGCTACCGCAACGAGGATTCCGTGCTCGCGGTGGCGCCGTATGACATGGACGCGCTGCGCAAGGTGTTCGCGGATGCGGACGCCAACGGCTGGTTCATCGAGGCGATGTTCCTGGAGCCGGTGATGGGCGAAGGCGACCCCGGCCGCAGCGTGCCGGTGCCGTTCTACGAACTTGCCCGCAAGCTCACCCGCGCCCATGGCAGCTTGCTGCTGGTGGACTCGATCCAGGCCGGCCTGCGCGCCACCGGGTATCTCTCCATCGTCGATTACCCGGGTTTCGAGAAGGTCGACGCGCCGGACATGGAAACCTACTCCAAGGCGCTCAACGCCGCCCAATACCCGATGTCGGTGCTGGCAGTGACAGCCGAGACTGCCGCGATCTACCAGCGCGGCCTGTACGGCAACACCATGACCGCCAACCCGCGCGCGCTGGATGTCGCATGCACGGTGCTCGCTCAACTGACGCCGGAACTGCGCGCCAACATCCGCCAGCGTGGCCAGCAGGCACTGGCCATGCTGGAAGCGCTGAAAGAGGAAACGGGCGGCCGCATCACCAAGGTCCAGGGCACTGGCTTGCTGTTTTCCTGCGAGTTGACCAAGGACTACAGGGGCTATGGCTCCGGTTCCACCGAGGAATGGATGCGCGAGCGCGGCATCGGCGTGATCCACGGCGGCGAGAACTCGCTGCGCTTCACCCCGCACTTCGCGGTGCGCGAGGACGAGCTCCGGCTGGTGGTCGACATGGTCAGGCGCGCGTTGCTGGAAGGCCCTCGCGTCGAGCAGGCAGCCGCAGCCTGACGCACACGCGACGAATGCCTGGCGACGGGGCGGCGATGGCCGCCCTGTTCGTTTGTAAGGCCAGCTGCGCTAGCCTGCGTCGATGAAGACCATCGAAATCCACCATCCGCTGGTACGGCACAAGCTCGGCAAGCTGCGCGACATCGCCACCGATCCGGTGCTGTTCCGCCAGCTGGCAGGTGAGATCGCCGCCCTGCTCGCGTTCGAGGCCACCCGCGACCTGCCAACCGTTCCGCGCATCGTGCAGACCTGGGCGGGCCCGCTGGAGGTCGAGCACGTGGCCGGCGAAGACCTGACCCTGGTGCCGATCCTGCGCGCCGGCCTGGGCTTCCTGCCGGGCGTGCAGGCGCTGCTGCCGGCCGCGCCGGTCAGCGTGATCGGACTTCGCCGCAACGAAACCACGCATCAGCCGGAAGGGTATTACCAGCGCCTGGCCGACCGCATGCACGAGCGCACCGCGCTGCTGATCGACCCGATGCTGGCCACCGGCGGCAGCGCCATCGCCGCCATCAACCTGCTGAAAGCCGCGGGCTGCACGCGCATCAAGGGACTGTTCCTGGTCGCCGCGCCCGAAGGCCTGCAGGCGTTGGGCGCCGCGCATCCGGACATCGAGGTCTACGTGGCCGCCATCGACGAGCGTCTCGATGGCAATGCCTACATCGTGCCGGGGCTGGGCGATGCCGGCGATCGCCTGTTCGGCACGGCCGGCGCTTGAGCCATTCTGGGCAACCCGCGGCGCGCCGGCCTCAGCGCAGCGCCAGCCAGAAGCCGCACGCAGCCATCAGCAGGAAGCTCAGCCAAGTCAGCAAGGTGCCCCAGAAGCGACCGAACGAATGACCGGACCGGCGCGACAAACCTGCCGCATGCAACAGGCGCCCCAGCAGCAAGGTCGCGCCCAGCACCCATAGCCACGTGCCCGGCAGGCCGCACAGTTCCAGCAGACCCAGCATCAGCAGCCCGAAGGGCGCGTACTCGATGAAGTTGCCATGCGCGCGGATCTTGCGCATCAGCGAACCATCCCCGCCGTCGCCAAGTCCGATCTTGTGGGCATGCCGGTGGCGGGCGATAGGAACCGACAGCGCCAGCATCAACAGCACATGCAGCGAGGCGAACAGCAGGGTGATCGTGGGCATCAGCGGCGCTCCGGTGGTAGCGCGCACCATGCGCGCTCGATCGCGGCAATGCCAGTGTGCCGTCGGGTCAGGCCGCCATGGCGCGAGCGTGCAGCTCCACGGTTTCGTGGGTGGTGGCGTACTTGCCGCGCTCGTCGCGGGTGACCTGGGCCAGCGCGCATCCCGGGTCATGGGTGAAGAACAGGCGCACGTTGCGGGCCAGCTTGTCGGCCAGGAACTCGCGCTTCTCGTCGATCAGCAATTCCGGGTTGCGGTCGTAGCCCATGGTGATCGGCACGTGCACCCACGGCCGGCCGGGGATCAGGTCGGCGCAGAACACCACACCGCCATGGTCTTGGCCATCGACATGTTCGGGTCCGACGATTTCCGCCAGCATCAGGCCGGGGGTATGGCCGTCGCTGTAGTGGAAGCGCACGCTGCGGCCAAGCGCCTGCGAGTATTCGCTGTCAACGATCTCCAGGCGTCCGCTGGCTTCCAGCAAGGCCGGCAATTCCTCGATGAAGCTGGCGCGGTCGCGTGGGTGCGGCGCGCGGGCGCGGTCCCAGCAGGCGGCACTGACCAGGAAGGTGGCGTTGGGAAACAGCAGGCGCGGCGGCGCGCCCTCTTCCCACGCCGCCAGCAGTCCGCCGGCATGATCGAAGTGCAGGTGCGAGAGCACCACCACGTCGATGTCCTCATGCCGGAACCCCGCCGCACGCAGGGAGTCCAGCAACACGTGCTGCGGTTCCTGCACGCCGTAGCGCTCGCGCAGCTTGGGTTCGAAGAACGCGCCAATGCCGGCCTCGAACAGCACGGTCTTGCCATTCAGTGGCGCCGCCAGCAGCGCGCGGCAGGCAAGGTCGATGCGGTTGCCGTCATCGACCATGGACCACTTCGACCACATCGCCTTCGGCGCGTTGCCGAACATCGCGCCGCCATCGAGCTTCTGGGTGTTGCCGAGGATCGACCAGAGTTTCATGGGTCGAGTTTACGCCCTTGGTCATGGGGCGCCATCGCAGGCGCAAGGCGCTGCGCTGCCTGGTAGGGCTCGCCGCTTAGGCTATGCATCCAGCTCCGATGCGCGGGCGCAGGCCATCCATGGCCTGCTCGAGCCCTGCCAGGCACCGCAACGCCTCGCGCCAACCATCTTTAAAGCTTCTTCGATACCGACGCCTTGCCAACATTGCTGCGTGGATCGCTGCCTGCGCCGAGCGTGTTGGCGCGCCTGTTCCACAGCACGGTATTGAGGTTTCCCCAGGCATCGCTGGAACGGCGTCCGTCGTTGGTTTCGCCGGGCACTGTCACGGTGTGGCCCATCGCGCGCAGCGCCGTTACCACATCCGCGGGCAGCGCGCCCTTTTCGGTATCGACCACGTCCGGGTACCACTGGTGGTGGTAGCGCGGCAACGCGGTGACCTCCTGTGCATCCAGGCCGTCGGCGAAGCCCAGCACGCCCAGCAGGACCATGGTGATGATGCGGCTGCCGCCCGGCGTGCCGAGCACCGCGACCTTGTCGGCGTTGGCCATGAAGGTGGGCGTCATCGAGCTGAGCATGCGCTTGCCGGCTTGTGGTGCGTTCGCCTCGAAGCCCATGACCCCGAACGCGTTCGGCGTGCCGGGCTTCAGCGCGAAATCGTCCATCTCGTTGTTGAGCAGCACGCCTGTTCCTCGCGGCATCAGCCCGGAACCGAACAGCAGGTTCACCGTCTGGGTCACCGCTGCGCGGTTGCCTTCTGCATCGATGATCGAGAAGTGCGTGGTTTCCTCGTCTTCCATCGGCGTCGCCGCGCCGGACAGGAGATCACTCGGCGTGGCAATGGACGGATGGATGGTGGCGCGCAGGCCGGCCGCGTAGTCGGGATCCATCAGGGTCTTCACCGGGACTTTCACGAAATCCGGATCGCCCAGGTAGAACGTGCGGTCGCGGAAGGCGCGGCGCATCGCTTCCACCACCAGGTGCACGCGCTCGGCCTGCGGCAGTTCTTGCAGGTCCCACGGCGCCAGTACCTGCAGCATTTCAGCCAGGGCGATGCCGCCCGAAGACGGCGGCGGTGCGGTCACGACTTCCCAGCCGTCGTAGGCGAAGCGCAGGGGCTCGCGCTCGCGTACCTGGTAGCCCGCCAGCTCCTGCGCGGTCCAGCGCCCGCCCTCGGCCTTGACGCCGGCCAGCAGGCGCTTGGCGGTTTCACCGCGATAAAAGCCAGCGTGCCCGCCCGTAGCCAGCCGCTCCAGCGTCTGCGCCAGTTCTGGCTGCCGGAACAGGTCGCCTTCCCTTGGCGGCTGGCCGTTGCGCAGGAACACCTCGCGGGTGCCGGGGTAGCGCTCCATCACGCCGCGCCGCTGTGCATAGCCCCGCGCGAAGCGCCCGTAGACCGGGAACCCCTCGCGGGCGATACGGATCGCGGGTGCCAGCGTCCTGGCCAGCGGCAGGCGCCCGTACTTCCCGGAAACATGCACCAGCGCCGCAGGCAGCCCGGGGATGCCCGCCGCCCAGGGACCGTTCTCGGCACGGTCACGGTCCAGGTCGCCGTTCTTGTCCAGGTAGGCCTGCGGCGTGGCCGCGGCCGGCGCGGTCTCCCGTGCATCGACAAACACGTCCTTGCCGGTCTTGCCGTCATGCAGCAGGAAGAAGCCGCCGCCACCGAGGCCTGAACTGATCGGCTCCACCACCGACAGCACGGACGACACCGCCACTGCTGCATCGAAGGCATTGCCGCCCTCGGCCAGTACCTGCATCCCGGCATCCGTGGCCAGGCCATGTGCGGACGCGATCGCAGCGCCCGGCGGACGCGACGCATCCCTCGGCGCGACCTGCGCCCACGCCAGCAGCGGCGACAACAGCAGTCCCGACAGCACGATCGACAGGCATCTCATGGAGCGGCTCCTTGCGCTTGCAGTCCGGCAAGCTTCGCCAGCAGTTGCTGGTGGGTTTCCGGGTGCTCGGCATCGGGATCGATGCATTCCACCGGGCAGACCACCACGCACTGGGGTTCGTCGTAGTGGCCCACGCACTCGGTGCACAGGGCCGGATCGATCACGTAGATGCTCTCGCCCTGGGCGATGGCCTTGTTCGGGCAGACCGGCTCGCAGACGTCACAGTTGACGCAGAGTTCGTTGATCCTGAGCGACATGCTTCAGCCTGCCCCGTCCGCGAGCGCGGGACGGGGCAAATGGTGCGCGCGGCCTACTTGGCCTCGACGAACACGAAGTTCACGCCAGCCGGCGCGGCGGCGGCCTTGACCCGCTCGCCATCCTCGGGCTTGCCGATGAAAACAACCTTGACGCCCTTCATCGTGCCGGGGTTCACCGGGGTGAACGCGGTGACCGCCATGTCGGCGGCCTTGGCCGACGACGGCGATGCGAACACCAGCATGTTGCCCTCGATGATGCCGCGCTGCAGGTCGCCCTCCAGCTTCTCGAGCTGGCGCTCGTACTGGCCGCCAAAGCCTTCCGCGGTCTCGCCCGGCAGGAAGTACACGTACGGGCTGTTGTTGATGCCATCCATGTTGCGGGTGGCCACGTCTGTCACGTACGCGCGCCAGGCGGTGAGGTCATCGCTGGTAGGGGCGGCCAGGGGCGCGGCCTCGGCTTCCACTGTCACGGCCTCCTCTTTCTTGCACGCAGCGAAGCCCAGGGTCATGCAGGCGATCAGCAGCAGGCGGGTCATGGTGTTCATTGGGTTCCCCTCTCGCGGATGTGGATGGATGCAGCGATGCGACACGGCCGGTTCATCCGTCCCTGCCGCGCCATTGTGCCTCGAGCGCCGCCGCGACCGCGGGGGGCACGAAGCCGGACACGTCACCGCCAAGGCGCGAGATCTCGCGCACCAGCGACGACGAAATGAAGCCGTACTGCTCGGCCGGGGTCAGGAACAGGGTCTCGACCTCGGGCACCAGGTGGCGGTTCATGCTGGCCAACTGGAATTCGTACTCGAAATCCGACACAGCGCGCAGGCCGCGCAGCAGCACGCCGGCGCCGAGGTCGCGGACAAAGTGGGCCAGCAGCGAATCGAATCCGCGCACTTCCACGTTGCCGTAAGCGCCCAGCGCCTCGCGCGCCAACCCGACGCGCAGGTCCAGCGGCAATGCAGGCCCCTTGCCGGGGCTGGCCGCGACCCCGACGATCAGCCGTTCGAACAGCGGCGATGCGCGATCGACCAGGTCGACATGGCCGTTGGTGATCGGGTCGAAGGTGCCCGGGTAGACCGCGATGCGCGAAGCCACGCTCATGTCTTCGCCGGGAAGCCGCTGGTATGCATGGACGGCAGTGTAACGCGCTGGTACAGCCCGTAGCGCACCTCGCGGGTCGTGCCTTCGCGATGCAGGGTCCACTCTCCCGGCACCGCAGGCGGCTTGTCCGCGGCCGACTCCAGGTACAACCACGCCGCGGGTGCGAGCCGCGCCGGCAGCGCCTCCAGCACGGCGGGCCAAAGCCCTGCATCGAACGGCGGGTCCACCAGCGCGACGTCGAACAACGGCGCACGCGATTGCCGGAGCCATGCCAGCGCATCGGCGCAATCGACGCTCACCGCATCGCCCGCGGACAGCCGCTGCGCCGTCGCCCGCAGCGCCTGCGCCAGCGAACGATCGGCTTCGACCAGCTGCGCGTGCGCAGCCCCGCGCGACACCGCCTCCAGTCCAAGCGCGCCACTGCCGGCGAACAGGTCCAGCACCCGCGCACCGGGCAGCAGCGGCTGCAACCAGTTGAACAGGGTCTCCCGCACGCGGTCGGAGGTGGGCCGCAGGCCCGGCAACTGCGGCACCGGCAGGCGCGTGCCGCGCCAGCGCCCACCGATGATGCGCACGCTGCCGGCGGCATCGCGGATGCGGCCATCGTTCATCGGGAAGCGTGTGGGGCGGGTGCTAACATGCGCGCCATTCTCGCCGATCCTGGCCTTCCTCCACGCCGCTGACTTCGCGTCCGGCGACGACGACTCCCCCGCACATGGCCAGCTGGTTCCGCCGCAACAAGCCCGACGCCCAGCCCGAGCGCCGCTCGATCAGCATCGAGGAACTGGCGGCTGCGTTTCCAAAGGCGCCCGCGCAAGCGACCCTAGACGCTCGCGACACTACCGAAGAACTTGCCGCCGCCTTTCCCGATGCTGCCACGCGCACAGTGCATGACGCAGGCGCGGGTTCGGTCGAGGAACGCGCAGCTGCGTTTGCCGATTCGCCTGCATCCGCTGCGCGCGCCAACCACGCAACCGGACCAGCTGTTGCGCCATCGCCTCCCGCTGTCGCTGATGTCGAGGCCACCGAACCGTGGTCACACGTCGTTCCGCAGCCGCCTCGCGAACAGGAACGTCCAACTGCCGCCGCCAAGGGCAAGCCCGGCTGGCGCGAACGCCTCGGCGGCAGCGTGTTCGCGCGCAGCTTCGGCGGCCTGTTCTCGCGCAACCCGAAACTCGACGACGACCTGCTGGACCGCATCGAGGAGGCCCTGCTGACCGCGGACGTCGGCGTCACCGCCAGCACCGAGATCGTGGAGTCGCTACGCAAGCGCATGAAGGCGCGCGCCTTCGCCGACGCCGAGGCCCTGCGCCTGGCCCTGCGTGCGGATCTCGTCGCACTGTTGGCGCCAGTGGCGCGGCCGCTGCAGATCGACGCGAGCGCGAAGCCCTTCGTGATCCTCACCGTCGGCGTCAACGGCGTCGGCAAGACCACCACCATCGGCAAGCTGGCGCGCCGCTACAAGGACGAGGGCCGCAGCCTGATGCTGGCCGCCGGCGACACCTTCCGTGCCGCCGCGGTCGCCCAGTTGCAGGCCTGGGGCGAACGCAACGGCGTAGCCGTGGTCGCGCAAGGACAGAACGCGGATGCCGCGTCCGTGGCGTTCGATGCGCTGCAGGCTGCGAAGTCGCGCGGCGTGGACGTCCTGATCGCCGATACCGCCGGCCGCCTGCACACCCAACAGGGCCTGATGGCGGAACTGGGCAAGATCGGCCGCGTGCTGCAGAAGATCGACCCGGCCGCGCCGCATGAAGTGCTGATGGTGATCGACGGCACCACCGGCCAGAACGCGATTTCCCAGGTGCGCCAGTTCAACGCGGTGGCCAGGGTCACCGGGCTGGTGGTCACCAAGCTGGATGGCACCGCCAAGGGCGGCGTGGTGTTCGCCCTGGCCCGCGAGTTCGGCATCCCGATCCGCTATGCGGGTATCGGCGAGCAGCCGGAAGATCTGCGCGTGTTCGATGCCGATGCTTTCGTCGATGCGTTGCTGCCCAACGAGCTCGGGCGGGGCTAGCGCGCTTGCCGCGCCCGGCCGCCGATCGCGAATTCTGCGGGCCCTCCGATGACACCGATGCGTGCGCCTGATGGGTAAGCCTGGCGACATCCCGCCGATACCGGCGCGTTACGGTCGCCACCTGCTTGCATGGGTGGTCGTGCCCACCCTCGCAGTGATCCTGTTGCTGGCTTTGGGGGTCGGCTATGTCGCCCAGCCGCAACGTGCGAGCGAATTGCTGCTGGACCGGATCGGCAAATCGCTCGGCCTGCGCATCACCGCCGCCGGTCCCAACGAATACCGCCTGCGCGGCACCCCGCAACTGGTGCTGCGCAACGTCGTTGCCCAGCGCCCGGGTGATCCCACGGCATTGCTGCGCGCCGAGCGCGTGCTGGTCTCGCTGCCTTGGAGCACCCTGCGCGCGCGCGGCACTGACCTGACCGCGCAACGAGTGGAACTCGACGCGCCGGTGCTCGACCTGGCTGCGCTGCAGCGCTGGCAGGCCACGCGACCGCCCTCCGCGACCCGCATCCCCACCCTCCGCGATGGCCTGCATGTGACGCGGGGTCGAATCGTTGCCGTTGGCTGGACGATCGATGGGATCGACCTGGCCCTGTCGTCGCTGGCATCCGGCCAGCCGCTGCGGGCGCAGCTGCGCGGACGCTTTATTGATGGGCCGAGCCGGGTCCCGTTCGACCTGGTGGTGGCGATGACGGCACCGGCGACAGGCGCCGGCATCAGCGCCAACGGCGTCATCGAAATCCAGGGCCAGGACTGGAGCTTGCCCGGCCAGCTCCACCTGTCGGGACCGTTGCAACTCGACGACGGCGACCTGCGCATGGCGCCGGCCAGGATCGGATTCTCGGGCCGCTACCAATCCGCCACGTCGAGGGTGCCACTGGTGCTCGGCGCGGCTGGCCCGCTGCAGTTCGCGGACGGCGTGTGGGCGCTGGATCCTGCAAGCCTTGTGCTGCGTGGGGCGGGCATGGTCCCGGAGACGCGCGCATCGGGCGCGCTCGCGCTCGGTCGTCGGCTGGAGCTGCGCATCGATGGCATGGTCGCCCGCTGGCCGGATGCGTGGCCGGCATTGCCCCCGCCGTTGTCGGCATCGACCAGCCCGTTGGCGTTCGCCTTGGACTACGCGGGCAAGCTCGATTTCAGCGAGATCGCCGACCTGCGCCTGCGCCGGGAGCAGACGTCGTTCGATACGCGTTTCCGCTTGCCGCAGGTCATGCAATGGCTGGATGCGGACGGCACGGATTCGCCGCTGCCACCACTGGACGGCCAGCTGCGCACGCCGCGGCTGGACATCGCGGGTGCACAGCTGGACGGCGTGGAGTTGGACCTCGACGATCCCGCCATCGCGCCCACGCCGGCCATGCCGTGAACCCGGTCCAGGAATACGCGCCGCGAGTTCTTGCGTGGTTCGACAGCCATGGGCGGCATGACCTGCCTTGGCAGCATCCGCGCACCCCGTATCGCGTCTGGCTTTCGGAGATCATGCTGCAGCAGACCCAGGTTGCCGTGGTGGCGCCCTACTTCGAACGCTTCGTGCAGGCGCTGCCGGACCTGCCCGCCCTGGCTGCAGCTTCGCAGGACGAGGTGCTCGCCCTGTGGTCCGGCCTTGGTTACTACTCCCGCGCACGCAACCTGCATCGCACGGCGCAAGTTTGCGTGGAGGCCGGCGCGGGCGAACTTCCGCGCGACCTTGACGGGTTGATCGCGCTGCCGGGGATTGGCCGCAGTACCGCAGGCGCGATCCTGTCGCAGGCGTGGGGCATGCGCGAGCCGATCCTCGATGGCAACGTGAAGCGGGTGCTGTGCCGGGTGTTTGGCATCGACGGCTGGCCCGGGTCACCGAAGACCGAAAAGCAGCTGTGGGAAATCGCGGAGTCGCTGCTGCCGGATGCCAGGCTGGCCGACTACACGCAGGCGCAAATGGATTTCGGCGCCACCCTTTGCACCCGAGTGGATCCGGCCTGCGCGCGCTGTCCGCTTCGGGATGGGTGCATCGCCCTGCGCGATGGGCGCACCGCCGATCTGCCGACCCCGAAGCCCGGCAAGCCGGTGCCGGAACGCAGCACCCACATGCTGCTGGTGGAAGACGCGAGTGGCCGTGTTCTGTTGCAGCGACGCCCGCCTGCTGGCGTGTGGGCATCGATGTGGTCGTTGCCGCAACATCCGGACATCGCCGAGGCGCGCCACTGGTTCGAGCGCCACGCGCAGGGCGATTTCGATTCGGCGAAGGTCGACTCCGCCATCGTCCACAGCTTCAGCCACTACCGCTTGCGCATCCACCCGATGCGCATTTCCGCCGCAGCCCGCGCTGAGGTCGGCGATAATCCCGACTTGCGCTGGGCATCGCGCGCGGAGCTCGCCGCGATTGGCCTGCCGGCGCCGGTGCGGCGATTACTGGAACCTGCAACATGACGCGCACGATCTTTTGCGAAGTGGACAAGATCGAGACCGAAGGCCTCGCCTTCGCGCCTTGGCCTGGCGAGGCAGGCAAGCGCGTGTTCGCGCACGTGGGCAAACCCGCGTGGCAACGCTGGCTCGCCCACCAGACCATGCTCATCAACGAGAACCGGCTGTCGCCGCTGAACCCGCAACACCGGGCCATGCTTGAAGGCGAGATGTTGAAATTCCTGTTCGACGGCGGCGCCGAGAAACCCGCCGGCTACGTGCCGGCCGGCGGCGAAGGCAGCTAGGTGCCGGCGGCAACCTGGTCGCGGGCTGCGCTTTCAGCTGCGCGCAAGGCCTTGGTGTCGACCGGGCGGATTTCCTCGATCCGGCAACTGACCGGCGAGCCGTTGATCAGGATCCGGTCCAGCTTGGCCATCACGTAGGGACCCTGAGACGTGAGTCCGAGCAACGGCGCGCCGCCGCCCCAATCCAGGCACGGACCGGACACGCGCAGCAGCCAGGTCTCGCGAGGGCGCATGCTCAGCAGGACGTGGTCGTCATCGACGCGGTCCCAACCCATCGCGTTGTAGTTGCGTATCTGCTTGACCGGCGCTCCCGCATGCGTCTGGATCATGGCGAGGCGGTCGGAATCGCTTGGCCCCCGGCTGGCGCAGGCCACCAGCGAAAGCACGGCAGCAACGATGAACACTGTTTTCATGAAAGGGATCCTTTGTTCGCTTGCCAATCATGCGCCGGCGACGGCGCATCGCAGGATCTGCCGGGATTCGCGTTCAGCCCACATCCTGCTTGCCGTGCCTGCCTGCGGCCCGTATGATTCGCGGCTCGCTGAACCGCACACGGCCGGGTAGCTCAGTTGGTAGAGCAGGGGATTGAAAATCCCCGTGTCGGGGGTTCGACTCCCTCCCCGGCCACCATCGGAACGGCGAAAAACATGCCCCGCACGGTACGCCGATGCGGGGTTTTTGCTTTTGCGACGCGGGCGAATCGCGATGGCGTCATCGCTTCCCTGCCTTGACGAGGTGCAGCAATGGACATCCACGACATCGCCCTATCGCTTTACACCGCCATGGTGGCGAACGCCGACGTCGCCAACGCCTCCGACGCCTCCCGCGCGGCGATGGGACGCGAAGCCTACCGCTGCGCCGAGGCCTTCATAGCGGCCAAGGACACCTATATCCGCGAGCTGCCGGTCGCAGCCCTGGATCCCGCGGGTTTCTGAAGCGCGCCCCTGGTTTTCGCGGCGACAGCGGCGCGGCTCGGCTATGCTCGGTAGCCCCTCCCGAGGATGCCGCCATGACCCTACGCCACGCCTTCGCTGCCGCAATGACGGTGTGGTTGCTGGCAGGCTGCGGCAGCGGCGGACCGGTGCGACGGGTATCGGAACCGGCGGCCAGCCTGCAACAGCTCACGGTGCGCCCCGACGGGCGCTGGGACGTTGAGGTCCGGCTGCAGAACTACAGCAGCGTGCCCATGCAGTTCACCGCCGCCACCCTCGACATCGCCCTAGACAATGGCGCCGCGGCGAGAGTGCAGGCACAGCCGCAGATAAGCATCGGGCCGGAATCGGCAGATGTGTTCAGCGCCACGGTCACGCCGCTGCCCGCGGGCCGGGCGCGCATCGCAACCACGCTTGCAGATGGTCGCAGCCTCAACTACACGCTGTCAGGCAGCCTCGTTGCCACTCCCGAGAAAGGCGGCTCGCGTAATTACAAAGTCGAGCGAACCAGCGCCCTGACCCCGGTGCCGGGCTTGCCGGGCGTGCTGCGCTGAGCCCGCGCGGGCGCATGCTGGACGACCATACGCCGTAGTATGCTTGGGCCTTCGCGGGCCGCGGTCGGCCTGCACCGAAACCACGGGAACGCGACATGAGCAGCTACAAGGCGCCACTGGACGACCTCCGCTTCGCCCTGTTCGATGTGCTGGACAGCGAGGCGTCTTTTGCCAAGCTTGGGTTCACCGACGTCAACCGCGAACTCGTCGACGCCGTGCTGGACGAGGCTGCGCGCTTCACCGAGACCGTGCTGGCCCCACTCAACCGGATCGGGGATGAAGTGGGCTGCAAGTTCGACCCGGCCACCGGGGACGTGACCGCGCCGCCGGGCTTCAAGCAGGCGTTCGACCAGTTCGTGGAAGGCGGCTGGACCGGCCTGACCACGGCACCTGAACACGGCGGCCAGGGCATGCCCGCCACACTCGGCGGCGTTCTGACCGAGATGGTGGACAGCGCCAACCTTGCCTGGGGCAATTTCCCGATGCTGTCGCACGGTGCCGTGCAGGCGCTCGAGACCTACGGCGAGGACTGGCAGAAGGAAGTCTTCCTGAAACCCCTGGTGGCCGGCACCTGGACCGGCACCATGTGCCTGACCGAACCCCACTGCGGAACCGACCTCGGCCTGATCAAGACCCGGGCCACGCCCGACGACGATGGCAGCTACGCGCTCTCCGGCACCAAGATCTTCATCACCGCAGGCGAGCACGACCTCTCGGGCAACATCGTTCATCTGGTGCTGGCCAAGCTCCCCGATGCGCCGGCAGGTGCGAAGGGCATCTCGCTGTTCGTGACGCCGAAGTTCAAGGTGGCGCGCGATGGCACCGTTGGCGAGCGCAACACGCTGCGCTGCGGTTCGATCGAACACAAGATGGGCATCCATGGGTCCGCGACGTGCGTGATGAATTTCGATGGCGCGCAGGGCTACCTGGTCGGCGAGCCGCACAAGGGCCTGCAGGCGATGTTCGTGATGATGAACTCCGCGCGCCTGGGCGTTGGCGTGCAGGGCCTCGGCCTGTCCGAACGCGCCTACCAGAACGCGCTTCGCTACTCGCGCGAACGCCTGCAGTCGCGCGCGTTGTCCGGCCCGAAGACTCCCGACAAGCCGGCAGACCCGATCATCGTGCACCCCGACGTGCGCCGCATGCTGCTGTCGCAGAAAGCGCTGGTCGAAGGCGGGCGCCTGCTCTCGCTGCATGCCTACTCGCTGCTGGACGCGGCCGAGCGCGACCCGGACCCTGCTGCCCGCGAGCGTGCCGACACCTTGGTGAGCTTCCTTACCCCGATTTCAAAAGCCTGCCAGACCGAGTGGAGCATCGAGAACACCTACAACGCGATGCAATGCTTCGGCGGCCACGGCTACATCGCCGAATACGGGATCGAACAACTCGCCCGCGACGCACGTATCACCACAATCTATGAAGGCACCACCGGCATCCAGGCACTCGACCTGATCGGTCGCAAGACCGCGGCCTCGCAGGGGGCGGGACTCAAGCTGTTCCTTGGCATGGTGGAGGAATTCGCGAAGCAGCATGAGGGCGATGCGGCGCTCGCGGAGTTCATCGGCCCGTTGCGCGCGAAGGCCGTCGAATGGGGCGCGATGACCCGCGAGATCCTGCAGCGCGCGGCGAGCAATCCGGAGGAACTGGGCGCCGCCAGCTACGACTACGTGTTCTATTCGGGCTACGTGACCCTGGCCTACTGGTGGGCACGCAGCGTGGCCGCTGCCGACGCATCGTCGCGGCCGCAGGCGTTCAAGGACGCCAAACGCGAGACCGCGCGCTTCTACTTCGCCCGCATCCTCCCGCGCACGCTGGCGCACAAGGCGGCCATCGACGCCGGCGCGGCCTCGCTGATGGCGATGCCGGCGGCGCATTTCGGCGACTGAGGCGGCAAAAAGGACGAAGCAGGCACCCACGGTAGCCACTGTCGCGGCAAAGGCGTATAACTTTTGACTCGATGGAGACCGATACAGCAACGCTGAGAACGGTTCACGACGGGTCCCGCAGCGCACCCGGTCAAGCGGACGATCTGCTGCTCCCTGCCGCCAGCGTTTCATGCGCGCCGGGACTGCGCCTGCTGGGGCTGGACGCCCACGGGCGCGCGCTCGACTGGATGAGCTGGCAGGACGCCACCTGCCTGTATGCCCGCGGTGCAGTGGCGTGGACCCTGGGCGAGCCCTGCCTCGAAGTGCATGGAGGCATCAGCAGGGCCAGCGGCCTGCAAAGCGTGATGCTGCTGCACCCGATCATCGCCGCGCGCGGCCATGCCCGCGCCCAGGCCCTTTCGCCCACGCCCGCGCTGACCAACCCCGCCCTGTTCGCCCGCGACCAGTCGCTATGCCTGTATTGCGGCCGCGAGTGCCCGCGCTCCTCGCTGACCCGCGACCATGTGCAGCCGGTTTCAAAGGGCGGCCGCGACATCTGGGAAAACGTGGTCTCCGCCTGCTTCCACTGCAATTCACGCAAGGGCAACCGCACCCCGCAGCAGGCCGGCATGCCGTTGTTGGCGGTGCCGTACCGGCCCAGCTGGATCGAGCACCTGATCCTGTCCAACCGCAACATCCTCGCCGACCAGATGGCCTTCCTGAAGGCCCAGTTGCCGAAGAAGAATCCGCGCGCCGCCTGAGCCGCGCGCGTCACGGTTTGCCGCTCCCGGGTTTGACGCGGGCGGCGTGGTTGGCAACACTGCCTGCTTTCCTCAGCGGACGACCCCATGGCCCTGATCCTCGGCACCACCGGCATGGACGCCAAGACCGAAGCCGAGGTGCAAGCCGCTTTCGCAATCGCGAACGCCGAGTCGGGTGGTCGCTGGACGCTGCGCGGCGACGATGGCGCGGACTACGTGATCGTCGACATGGACAGCCTGTACGGCCCGATGAGCTGGCTGCGCCTGCACGCGGCGGGGCGGAAGGTGATCGGCATGACCGCGATGGAACGTTCCCAGACCGATTACCGGATCGCGCGGCCGCTGGATGCCGGCGAGTTCGCCGCGTTGCTGGGACGGATTGCCGGCGATGCCGCGCCAGAGCCCGCGGCCCATGCCGCCCCGGCCCATGCCGCCCCGGCCCATGCCGCCCCGGCCTACTCCACCCCGGCACCCGCGCCCACCGATGAATTGCCCGCAGCTGCCGCCGCGCCCGCGGACGTGACCGAAGCCGCGCCGGGGGAAATGCCCGCGATGGCGGCGCTGCCGCCGCAAGCGGGGCAGCAGCCGCCGGTCATCGAACAAGCACCTGCGCAAGTCTCTGCTGTTGCCATCCCGGAGCCCGAGCCGGAACCGATTCCGGAGCCGGTCGAACTGACACCGGACCGGCCGCTGACCCATTGGTTGCAGCGCGGCGGGCTCGAGCGCCGGGTCCGCCTGCAGCGCCAGGGGCAATCCGCGCTGCTGATTGATCCCCGCAGCCGGGTCTACCACGGCCCGGCCACGCTGAAACCGCTGGCGCCGTATTTCGAGGGCACCCTGTTGCTCGAGGACTTTGGCACTCCCGATGCCGCCACCTGGGAAGCCGAGGCCTCGGCGTTCGGTCCCGCGCAACCGTTGGCGCGCCTGTTGTGGCTGGGTAACCTGCTGGCCGGACAGGGCAGCCTGTTGCCCGGCTTGGATCCGGCCGGCACTTACCGGCTCAGCAAGTGGCCGCAGACAGAGCGCGAATATCCCAAGCACTTCCGCATCGCCACCGCGATGATGAAGGGTCCGGCCACGCTGGACGAGATCGGCGCCGCCAGCGGCGTCTCCCGCGAGGAAGTCGCCGATTTCGTCAACGCCAACCTCGCCACCGGCTACGCGGAACTGGTGTTGCCGGAACCGCCGGCGCCGGAGGAACCGCCGTCGAAGCCGGGCGGCCTGTTCGGGCGCATGCGCGGACGCTGACGCGAGGATCCGCCCGGCTCAGCCCCGCGGCGTCAGCCGCCAGGTGCGGTGGATGCGTGGATTGCGGGCGAAGTCCGGCGGAATGGTGGATGCGCTGATGTCCTCGACATCGGCGAACGTCGATACCGCTTCGGCATCCAGCTTGAAGCGCCGGAAGTTGTTGGAGAAATACAGGATGCCGTTGTCGGCCAGCCGCGCCATGGCTGCCTGCAGCAGCCGCACGTGGTCGCGCTGCACGTCGAAATCGTCGGCTCGCTTGGAGTTCGAGAAGGTGGGCGGGTCGCAGAAGATCACGTTGTAGCGGCTGCGGTCGGCTTCCAGCCAGGCCAGCGCATCCGCCTGCGAGATACGGTGGCGGGTGCCGCCTATGCCGTTGCCACGCAGGTTGTCGGCCAGCCAGTCCAGGTAGGTCGCGGACAGGTCGACGCTGGTGGTCAGCGAAGCGCCGCCCACCGCCGCCTGCACCGTGGCCACGCCGGTGTAGCAGAACAGGTTGAGGAAATGGCCGCCCCGCGCGTCCTCGGCCATGCGCGCGCGCAGCGGACGGTGGTCGAGGAACAGCCCGGTGTCCAGGTAGTCGAACAGGTTGACCTGCACCACTGCTGCGCCTTCTCGCACGCTCAGGAACTCGCCGCGCTGGTCGAGGTTGCCGTACTTGCTGCCGCCCTTGCCGGTACTGCGGGTCTTCAGCGCCACGCGCTCCCGCGGTACCGCGAACACGTCGCGCACCGCCGCCAGCAGTTCGTTCAGGCGCTTGCGCGTGGTCGCTTCCGGGATTTCCGCGGGCGCGGCGTATTCCTGCACATGCAGCCAGGTTTCGTCATCGAGGGTGGTGTAGACGTCGATCGCGCAGGCGTATTCGGGGATGTCGGCGTCGTAGGCGCGGAAGCAGTCGACGCCCTCGCGCTCGCGCCATGCACGCAAGCCCTTGAGATTCTTGCGGATGCGATTGGCGACCATTTGCGCGCCATCTCCCAGCTCGCGCGTGGCCGCATCGGCGCGGACCGGCGGCGCGATGGGATCGCACACGATCAGGCTGCATTCGATGGGACCGTTGAACAGCTGGTAGCGTTTGCTGGCGCGCAAGCCGGTGGCGCGGGCGAGCTCGAAATCCCCGCACAGCAGACTGGCGGACCAGTTTGGCGTGGCTCGTTTCAGCGCACCGCCGAGGGCGCGATACAGCGCCGGGTCAGCGGCCAGGCGTGCGTCATACGGTGGATTGCACACCACCACGCCGCGCGGATTGGCCTGCACCGGCAAATTCGCGATGTCATGCACCGCGAAGTAGATGGCCAGGTCCACGCCCGCCACCGAGGCATTCTCGCGCGCGGCGCGGATCGCGTGCGGGTCGCTGTCGCTGCCGGTAATGCAGGGCCGCAGGCTGGCGCGTCCACGAGCCTCGCGTTCGATGGCGTCCACGCGCAGCGCAGCCCATGCATCGATGTCGAAGCCGGGCCAGCGCGTGGGCATTGCAACGCCCAGCCGCATCAGCCCCGGGGCCACGTCGGCCGCCATCAGCGCGCCTTCGATCAGCAAGGTGCCGCTGCCGCACATCGGGTCCAGCAGGTCGCCGCCCTGCGCATAAGCCTGCGGCCAGCCCCCGCGCAGCAGTACCGCGGCCGCCAGGTTTTCCTTCAACGGGGCTTCGCCCTGCGCGCGCCGCCAGCCGCGACGGTGCATCGGACCACCGCCAAGGTCGATCGACAGCAACGCGCGACCCTTGCGCAGGACCAGGCTGATGCGTACGTCCGGCGCGTCCACATCGACATCGGGTCGCGCGCCGGTCTGCGCGCGCAATGTGTCGACGATGGCGTCCTTGGTGCGCTGGGCGGCATAGCGGGCATGGGTGATGGCGTCGCCGGAGACGTGCGCATCGATGGCGATGGTGTGGCCGGGACCAACATGCTGCGTCCAGTCCACCGCCGCCGCGCCCGCATACAGCGCGTCTTCGTCCAGGCATTCGAATTCGGCAATGGGCCACAGCACGCGGCTCGCCAGCCGCGACCACAACACCGCGCGTTGCGCATCCAGCAGGCTGCCTTCGACATTGGCGCCGGCCATGGTGGCGGTCGCTTTTTCGCAACCTAGCGCAAGCAGCTCGTCGGCCAGCAGGTATTCCAGCCCCTTGCCGCAACTGGCGAAGAATTTCATGGGATCACAGCGAATGCAGGAAGGTGGCGAATGCGTCGGCGCTGGCCGCCACGTGTCCGCCCAGGCGATGGTCGTCGTCGACCAACAGCAGGCGCGCGTTGCGCGGGGCGGCCCAGTCGACCACATGCGAAGCGGAGATCAGTTCGTCGTGCCAGCCATGCAGGATGGAAATCGGCACCGGCGCGGCCTGCAACTCATGCTCGGCGCCCGGCCAGATCGGCGGCGCCATCAGGAACAGGCCGCGCACCGGCACGTCGATCGACGCGCGCCCGGAAATCCACGCACCCAGGCTGGAGCCGGCGAGGACCAAGGGGCCATGGCTGGCCGCATTGCCGGCGATTTCCAGCAGGCGCTGCAGGCGAGCCGGAACGTCGCCAAGGTCGCTCACGTCGTGCCTGGCGTCGAGGTCGGTGTAATCGGGGCGCTCATGGGACCAACCCAGGCGCTCGGCGGCTTCCGCCAGCGCGGTCACCTTGGTCGCGTCGGGGCCGCTCTCGAAACCATGCGACAGGATGCAGTGGCCCTTCATTGCGCGACCACCGCATCGCCCACGCGCAGCGTGCCGCCTTCGAGGATGCGCGCGCACAGCCCGCCCATGCCGCGCATGGCGTTATAGCCGCCCGCGCCCAGCGCTTCCTCCATGCGCGAGCAGGGATCGCAGGGGTCGGTGCCTTCCAGCAGCACGTCGCCAATGCGGAAGCGGCGACCCTTCAAGGCGATCAAGGGAATTCCCGACACCACCAGGTTGCGTCGCAACAATGCGGGCGCGAGCTCGGCATGCCCGGCCAGCGCCGCGATCACGGGGAGGTGTTCGGCCTGGATCAGGGTCAGTCCGCGCTTGCCGCTGGCGCTCGCGTAGCGGTCGCCAGCCAAGCCGCGTCGCGCGGTGGCGATGGCTTCCGCCGCTTGCTGCATCGGCACGTCACGGGCGGGCCGCAGGCCAATCCATTGCACGCGGCCTGCTCGCGGGAACTGCGAAAACAGGTGGCCGAGTTCGGAATCAGGAGGGGGCTGGCGCATGCGTGAATGCTAGCATCGGTGCATGCCCGGACCCGCGATCCGCATCGATCCTCTGCCCTACGTCGATGCCCTGGCCGAACGCGCGCCGGAGTCCATCGACCTGGTCGTCATCCACTGCACCGAGCTTCCCGACCTGGCCATGGCGCGGCAATACGGCGAGCGCGTGCTGTACCCGGACAGCGCCACCGGCAACAGCGGCCACTACTACATCGACCGCGACGGCAGCATCGTCGAATACGTGCCCCCGGTGCGCATCGCCCACCACACGCGTGGCTACAACCCGCGCAGCATCGGCATCGAGCTGGTCAACACGGGCCGCTACCCGGACTGGATGGACTCGCGGCACCAAGAAATGCACGAGGCCTACGCCGAGGCGCAGATCGACGCGTTGACCGGCCTGCTGCGCCAGCTTGTGGACCGCATTCCGTGGTTGGCGCAGATCGCCGGCCACGAGGATCTCGATCAGGACAGCGTGCCCGCCAGCGACGATCCGTTGGTCATGGTGCGCCGCAAGCTCGATCCCGGGCCCATGTTTCCCTGGCAGCGAGTGCTTCGCGAAGTACCCCTCGTCCGCCTGTAGAGAGCAGCCGAAGGCGAGGACAGCGCGTTTCGCACTGCCGACCGAACCTGCCGACCTATAATTCGCGGATGACGCCCCCTGTTTCCGAACTGATCGACCTGCTGTCCCTGGAACGCCTCGAGGACAACTTGTTCCGCGGCCAGAGCCGCGACATCGGCACCAAGTACGTATTCGGCGGGCAAGTGCTGGGGCAGGCGCTGTCTGCCGCGCAGGCAACCATGGATTCGGCCGGCGAGTCCCGCGATGCACACTCGTTGCACGGTTATTTCCTGCGCGCCGGCGACATCACCGCACCCATCGTCTACAACGTCGACCGTACCCGCGATGGCGGGAGCTTCTCGGTGCGGCGGGTCACCGCCATCCAGCACGGCCAGCCGATCTTCTTCCTGGCCGCCTCGTTCCAGCAGCATGAGGAAGGCGCCGAGCACCAGTTGTCGATGCCGGAGGTGCCCATGGCGGATGATTTGCCGCCCGCGCCGACGCTGGCGCCGGACCAGCTGGCAAAGCTGCCGACCAAGGTGCAGCGCTGGCTGTCGCGGCAGGGACCATTCGAGTTCCGCCACGTGTACCCGCGCGACGAACTGGATCCGCCCAAGCGCCCGCCTTTCCAGCAGGTGTGGTTTCGCCTGTCGGAAAAGGTGGGCGATGCGCCTGAACTGCATCGCGCGCTGCTTGCCTACGCCAGCGATTTCCACCTGCTCGGCACCACGACCTTTCCGCACGGCATCAGCTATTACCAGCCGAACGTGCAGATGGCCTCGCTGGACCATGCGCTGTGGTTCCACCGCGGCTTCCGTGCCGACGACTGGCTGCTGTATTCGATCGACAGCCCCAGCGCGCAGGGTTCGCGCGGGCTGGCGCGCGGCCAGGTGTTCGACCGCGCTGGCCGGCTGGTGGCCAGCAGCGTGCAGGAAGGCCTGATCCGGGTCGTGCCTGCCACCAAGGCAGACACCCCGCTGCACGCGAAGGGCTGAGCATGCGCAAGGTTTTCACCAGCCCCCGGCTGGAAAACGTGGAAGCGGTGGCCAACCTGCTGCGCGAGCAGGGGATCGAGGTCAAGATCGACCAGAGCCGCTCGTATCGCGGCCAGATGCGCAGCACCTTCAGCTATCGGGTGCAGGAAGACGATGGCCCGCAGCCGTCGGTGTGGATCGTGCACGCCGGGGACCAGCCGCGCGGACGCCAGCTGCTGCGCGACGCCGGGCTGCTGGAAAGCACCCGTGCGGGGGAAGGCAGCTATCTGCCGCTGAGCGTCCTCGACCGCGAGGAGCCTGCCGCCAGGGCCAAGGCGCGCCGGGCTTCGTGGATCAAGGCGGGGCTGCTGGGCCTGATCGCGATCGGGATCGGGCTGGTGTTCTTCGCCACCCGCAAGCCGGTCCCGGTAGTGCCGGCCGCGCCCGTTGCAACCGCACCGGCACCGCGCGTCATTGTTCCGCAATCCGCGGAAGAGCTCTCGAGCTACCGGGCCGCGGTGCCGACTGCGCTGGCCCGATTGCTGATCGAAGCGGAGATCGCCACGCGCGCGCCGAGGCAGGCGTGCATCGCCATCGACGGCCAGGATCCGGCGCCCGCGTTCATCGCCGGCCTGGATGCGGGCACCGCGCGGCTGTTCGCGAAGTCGGCATGCCCAGGCGACGCCGCGCTGTCTCTGGCCGTGCAGGACTACACCACCGACGGCACCGGCACCGGCAACGTGCGGGTCGACGTGGACGGCGATGCCCGCAGCTTCGACGTCGAACGCGAGGGCCTGCGCTGGCGCGTGCTACGAGAGCGCTGACGCCCCGCTGCGCAACCTGCCAGCGCGGCATCGAAAAAAAAAGACGCCCGGCGTGCCGGGCGTCCTGGTCACACACACTGTCGTGGAATTCAGCGGCCCTTGCGGCCGGCCTTGGCGGCGTCGAACTCCACGCGGGTCATCCACCCGTCCTTGTTCGCATCCATGCGATCGAACCGGGCGGTGGCGCGCTGGACCTGCTGTTCCAGGCTCGGGGCAGGACGCACAGTCGGCGGCTTACCCATCGCAGCGGAACGCGCGGCCCACTTCTCGCGGCGTTCGGCGTTGCGAGCACCCGTCTCAACGACGAACTCGTCGCGACTGATGCGGCCATCCCTGTTGTCGTCGGCGCCGGCGAAGAATGCAGCGCGGGCCTGGGTCATGCGCGCCTGCATGTCGGTGCGATCGACATAGCCATCCTTGTTGAAGTCCATCCTGTCGAAGCGGTCACCGCCCTTGGACTGCAGTGCCTGCGCCTCGGCACGGCTGATGCGGCCATCCTTGTCCACGTCCGCGCGCTGCATCCACTGGCCACGCCCACCGCGCTTGTGGCGCATGCCAGGCTTCGGACGCTCGTCGGCGCCCAAACGCCCATCCCTGTTCTTGTCCATCAGGTCGAACCGCGCGGCCAGCTTGGGCATCTTCGCCGCCTCGGCGCGATCGATGAAGCCGTCGCCATTGGTATCGATTTGCACCCGTACCTTGCCGGTGGCGATCGCGGCGTTCTGCGCAACCACCACCGCTGGGGCCAGCGCGACCGCGAGCGCGATTGCGAGCATGTTCATCTGCTTCATGTGGATTCCTCTGCCAGAACCGGCACCTGCCGGACATGCACTGGAGAACGTAGCGCGATGCCCGCGGTTGACAGCGGTCCCTGCGGCCAGCTGAACGGCGCGGGGCGCTATGCTCGATGCATGGGAGACGACGCCGACAACCTGCGCATGTTCCGTACCGCGACGCACGCGTGCGGCTACTGGCCGGACCGCGAAGCGCGCGACCTGGTGCTGGATCCGCATGACCAGCGTTTGCCCAACTTCTATCCGATGGCGCTGGGCTGGGGTTTCCGCCGCTCCGGCGACATCGTGTACCGGCCTAGTTGCGCGGGCTGCCAGGCCTGCGTTGCGGTGCGGGTGCCTGTGGCCACGTTCCGCCCAGACCGCAGCCAGCGCCGCTGCCTCGCCCGCAACGCGGACGTGGACGCCCGCCTGCTGGCATCAGTGCGTACCGAGGAACACCTTGCGCTGTATCGCAAATACCTGACCCATCGCCACGCCGGCGGCGGCATGGACGACCACGGTGCGCCCGAATTCGAGCAATTCCTGATCGGCTCGTGGAACCAGGGCCGCTTCCTTGAGTTGCGCGAACAAGGCACGCACCGCCTCCTTGCGGTCGCGGTGACCGACCTGATCGAAGGCGCGCTGTCCGCCGTTTACACGTTCTACGATCCCGCCGAGGCTGCGCGCGGGCTGGGCACCCTGGCCGTGCTCAAGCAGCTGGAATGGGCCGCGCGCGACGGGCGCGAGCATCTCTATCTGGGTTACTGGATCGCCGGCCACCCCAAGATGGATTACAAGCGCCGCTTCCAGCCGCTGGAAGGATTCAACGGTCGAGGCTGGCAGCGGCTGCAAGCCTGATCCAGGCAGGCGCTTTTCAGTTTGCGACGCAGTACCGCGCAATGCGTGCTTACCATCCCCATTGGCAAATCGACGCAAATGGGCTGCTTGCTACGGGACGCAAACCGCAATCGTGAGCTGCTGAACAATATGCGGCAGCCAATCGTCATGCGTCACAGATCCGTCAAGCGCTAATTTACTGCCCGTGAAGGTTTCGTGAGCCTCCGCCGTAAGTCCCCGGCGGACGAGATCGATGAAGCTTTCATTACTGGCGAAGCTCTGGTTCTGCCTCACGATATCTGCAGCAATGCTGCCGTCCCACGCTACCGAATCCGATGTTTATTTCGAGGCACATCCGGTGCAGCAGCTGTTCCAGGAACAAAACGAGTCGTGGGACGACTTCGTTTCCCGTTCGGCGCGCGTCATGCGCGACTACACCAGGGAGACGAACTTCGAAGCCGGCGGCTGGCTGTGCGTCAACCCGGACTCTCGCAGGGGCGCCATTTCCGTGATCAGCAACCATTCGCAAATCAGCGTCAGTGCGGGCATCAAGGGCTGCCCACTCGGCGGGTACCGGCTCACGCAGGAATTCATGCATTCCCACCCGGTCAAGGAACATATCGTGCTGACCGAGCATGACCTGCACGGGTACCCCATGGGCAAGGTTGCACGCCTCATGGGTGGCATGCGCGCAGGTTCGCGCGTGCATGTCGGAAAAAGTGGTGGCCGCTTTTCCCAGCCGGACATGGCGATCGGACCCGGGTATCTAGTCCACGGGAACGACCTGCACTACCAGAAGAACGGACGCCAGCATTTCGCGCGATCCATTGAAAGCACGGGCGTCATCCGCGATTCCAGCGCCTTGCAAACCTTGGTGGCTAGCTACTGACGCCCTTGTCCACGGGTGCTGGCGAGGGCTGGTCCCGAGTCGCTGGCGAGGGTTCTTCGATTCTCGCCACCGGCGGCGGTGGCTCAGCGACTGCCACCATGCCCGGCTCCAGCATCACCGGCAGCGGCCGGTTGCGGTCGTAGAAGCCGAAGCTGCCGTCGCTGCGAGCGGAGACGATCATGCGCACCATCGCGCCCGGTACCATCAGTTCCAGCGACATGTCGCGCCCGTCCGCGGTGCGGCCTTCCAGGGTCATTTCGATGAAAGCGCCGGCGGTGTCGACCTCACGGCAGGGCACGTGCGGGCCGGCGGGCCCGTCCTGCAGGTAGGGTTTGATGGCATCGCCCAGCGATTCCAGCGCAGGCGGGAAGAAAAACACGGCGTAACCGTTGCTGTCGTTCATGCGTGGCAGTGTGTCACGTGGGCTGCAACTGGACCGTCAACGCGGCGGCGGCATCCCGTGCCACCCGTCGCGCGTGATCGACATCCGCGCCTCGGGCGAGGGTGACCGCAACCCGACGATGACCCGCCACCACGGGCTTGCCGAACAGGCGCAACTGGGTATCCGGATGCGCCAAAGCGGCATCGACATGCTCGAACACCGGCACCCCATGGCCGTGCGCAAGCACTGCGCAGGACGCCGAAGCACCCAGCTGCCGGATGCCCGGGATCGGCAGGCCGAGGATGGCGCGCGCGTGCAGGGCGAACTGGCTCAGGTCCTGCGAGACCAGGGTCACCAGGCCCGTGTCATGCGGACGCGGGCTGACTTCGCTGAACCAGACCTGGTCGCCCCTGACGAACAGCTCGACCCCGAACACTCCGCTGCCCCCGAGGTTGTCGGTCACCGCCCGAGCGATCGCCTGCGCGCGTTCCAGAGCCAGCGCGGACATCGGCTGCGGTTGCCAGCTTTCGCGGTAGTCGCCGTCGCGCTGCAGGTGCCCGATGGGTGCGCAAAAGCTCGTGGTGCCCTGCCCGTCCGCGCCGCGATGGCGCACTGTCAGCTGGGTGATTTCGTAATCGAAGTCGATGAAGCCCTCGACAATCACCCGCCCCGCCCCGGCACGGCCGCCGGTTTGCGCGTACTGCCAGGCGGCTTCGATGTCGTCCCCTGACCTCACCAGCGACTGCCCATGGCCGGAGGAGGACATCACCGGCTTGACCACGCAGGGAATGCCCAGCGCGGCGACCGCCGCGCGGTAGTCGTCGAGCGTGTCGACGAAGCAGTAAGGCGACGTCGGCAAACCGAGGGTCTCCGCGGCCAGCCGACGGATGCCTTCGCGGTCCATGGTCAGGCGGGCGGCGCGGGCGGTGGGAATGATCCGTGCACCGTTACCACTGGCGGTGGATTCGGCTTCCAACTCGATCAGGGTCTGGGTGTGGATGGCTTCGATTTCCGGCACGATAAGGTGCGGCTGTTCCATGGCCACCAACGCGCGAATGGCGGCGCCATCCAGCATGTCCAGCACATGGCTGCGATGCGCGACCTGCATCGCGGGGGCGTTCGCATAGCGGTCGGCGGCGACCACCTCCACCCCGAGGCGTTGCAGCTCGAGCGCCACTTCCTTGCCGAGTTCGCCGGACCCCAGCAGCAACACGCGGGTCGCGTGCGGGGACAGCGGCGTGCCGATGCGGGTCATGGGCGGGTTCCATGGAAGCGTGCAGGGATTCTAGCGAAGCCGCGCGCGGGACTGTCGTGCCGGCACGGGTCCATGCCATCCTCCGCGGATGCCCTTGCACCCCCGCCCGCGCCTGTGCGCGCCTGCCGTCTTCTTGCTGCTGCTGGCGGCCTGTGCGCCGCCTTCGATCCCGTTCGCGCGCCTGTCCGGCCTGGTCACCGCGCCGCAACTGGAAGAGATCAGCGGGCTCGCGGCGTCGCGCGCGCACGAGGACGTGCTGTGGGTGATCGAGGACAGTGGCAACGGCGCGCAATTGCACGCCTTGTCGCCCCGCGGACGCGTGCGGGCACGATACGACGTGGATGGCGCCGACAACCGCGACTGGGAAGACCTGGCCAGCTTTGACCTGGGTGGCAAACACTACCTGCTGGTCGCCGACACCGGCGACAACGGTGGCCGCCGCAAGGACTTCATGCTGCATGTATTCGAGGAGCCCACGGCGATTTCCGATGGGACCCTGCGCCCGGCGTGGTCGATCCGCGGCCGCTGGCCGGATGGGCCGCGCGACTGTGAAGCGGTCGCCGTCGACGCTGCGTCCGGCCAGGTGCTGTTGATCTCCAAGAAGCGCAGTCCGCCGGACCTGTTCGCGCTGCCGCTGGCCAAGCCGTCGTCCTCCCGCGGCTGGCGCGAGGCCCGGCGCATTGGCCGGCTGGGCGGCGTGCCCCAGGCAAGCACGGAACTGCAGCGCAATGATCCCAAGCTGGCGAAGCTGTTGCCACAGGTCACCGCGGCCGACCTCTCGCCCGATGGCCAGACCCTGGCCGTGCTGACTTACGGCAGCGTGCTGTTCTACCGCCGCGCTGCCGGCGAAGCCTGGGGCCCCGCGGTATCCCGCACGCCGGAAAGCCACGACGTGCCGCTGATCCCGCAAGCCGAGGCGCTGGCCTGGACCGCACTCGGCGGTGGCCTGTATGCCACCGGCGAATTCAAGCCGGCTCCGATCTTCTATCTCACCCCGCAGCGCTGAGCGCGCGGCTGACCGTTCGTCGGCATGCGCTTGTACGTTTAATATCATTTTGATATCACTATTGCGTACCCACCCCGTGGGCCACCCAGCACACCGCCTGCGAGAGCCGCCATGAAAGAAACCCCGATCCGTTCCCTTCCCGGCATCCCGATGCTGTTGGCGCTGCTGGCCGGCATCCTCGTGGGCGTTTACCTCATGGTGGTTGGCGGCGTGCACGGCGGCTCAGTGCCTCAGCTGGTCGGCGGCATCCTGCTGGCGGTGGTGGCCATGTTCTGCATGTTCGGCCTGTACATGGTCGAGCCCAACCAGTCGGCGGTGGTCAGCCTGTTCGGCAAGTACGTGGGCACGGTCAAGGACAACGGCCTGCGCTGGAACAACCCGTTCTTCTCCAAGAAGAAGGTCAGCCAGCGCGTGCGCAACTTCGAGAGCGGCAAGCTCAAGGTCAACGAGCTGGATGGCAGCCCGATCGAGATCGCCGCCGTCATCGTCTGGCAGGTCGTGGATTCGGCCGAGGCGGTCTACAACGTCGACGACTACGAGAGCTTCGTCCACATCCAGTCCGAGTCCGCGCTGCGCACCATGGCCACCAGCTATCCGTATGACCAGCACGAGGAGGGCCAGGTCGCGCTGCGCAGCCATGCCAGCGAGATTTCGGAACACCTCGAGAAGGAACTGTCCGAACGCCTGGCCGATGCCGGCGTGCAGGTGCTCAACGCACGCATCAGCCACCTCGCCTACGCCCAGGAGATCGCCCAGGCCATGCTGCAGCGCCAGCAGGCCAACGCCATCATTGCTGCGCGCACCCGCATCGTCGCGGGTGCGGTGGGCATGGTGCAGATGGCCCTGTCCGAACTGGAAAAGAACGGCGTGGTCAACCTGGACGAGGAGCGCAAGGCGCAGATGGTCAGCAACCTGCTGGTGGTGCTGTGCGGCGAACGCGGCACCCAGCCGATCGTCAACGCCGGCAGCCTGTCCTGATCCTGGACGGCAGTATCCGGATGCACGCGCCATCGTTCATCGCCACCGTCGCCCCCGCCCGCGTGGCGAGGCCGACGCGCGGCCCATGCTGAGCGCACCGGCATGAGCGAAAAGAAGGCCTACGCGCTGCGCATCAATGCCGAGTTGCTCGGCGCGACACAACGCTGGGCGGACGACGAGCTGCGCAGCCTCAACGCCCAGATCGAATACCTGCTACGCGAGGCGCTGCGCAAGGCCGGCCGCCTGCCCAAGCCACGCCAGCCCAGATCCGAGGAGAACGACACGTGAGCACGCGCTGGAGCTACAAGGTGGTCGAAGTAAAGCCGCAATGGCTGGGCGTCAAGGCCAAGCAGGTCGAAGAGACCCTGGTGCAGCTCGGCATGCAGGGCTGGGAACTGGTCTCGGTGGTGCAGAACGGGCTGAACGTCCTGCTGTATTTGAAGAAGGGGAACTGAGCCATGTTGCACCTGATCCACATGATCGAACGTCGGCTCGGCAACCGCCCTGGCGCTGCGCGCACGGCGAGGATCCTGCTCGCAGCCGTGCTGGTGCTGGCGCTAGGGCTGGGCCTGTTGCTGTCGCTGCAGGCAAGGGCGCAGGACGCGGCGAACCCCAGTGGCAAGGCCATCGCGACCCGTTTGCTCGACCATCTCGATGCCGGCCAGTACGCGCAGGCAGAAGCCTTGTTCAGTGCAGAGATGTCCAAGGCCGTTCCAGCCGCCAAGCTGGAAGCGCTGTGGGCGTCGCTGCCGGCGCAGGTTGGCAAGCCGACCGGCCGCGGCGAGCCGCAACAGGTGGCACAGGGCGGCATCACCCAGGTGCAGGTGCCCCTGCACTACGAGAATGCCGGCCTGCTGGCAAAGGTCGTTATCGATGGCGATGGCCGGATCGTGGGCTTCATGGTCCAGCCCGCGCAGGCGGTGGTGCCCGCGGCCGCAGTCCCGGACTCGGCGAACTTCAGCGAACGCGAGGTGCAGGTCGGCAGCGGCGAACGTGCCCTGCCCGGCACCCTGGCCATGCCCAAGGGGAGTGGTCCGTTCCCGGGCGTGGTGCTGGTGCATGGGTCCGGAGCGCACGACCGCGACGAAACCATCGGCCCCAACAAGCCCTTCCTCGACATCGCCCGCGGGCTGGCGGCGCAGGGCATCGCTGTGTTGCGCTACGAGAAGCGCAGCAAGGCGCGCCCGCAGGATCTGGCCAACAGCCGCTTTACCGTGGACGACGAAACCACCAATGACGCAGTGCTGGCGGTGAGTGCACTGCGCGGCATCGAGGGCATCGATGGCAAGCGGGTGTTCGTGCTCGGCCACAGCCAGGGCGGAATGATGGCGCCGCGCATCGCCGCGGTCTCGGGCCATGTGGCCGGGCTCGTGCTGCTGGCGGCGCCTGCGCGTTCGCTACTCGACATCGTGGTCGAACAGAACCGGCGCTTGGCCGTGCTGGACGATGGCAAGACCAGCGATGCCGAGCGCGACGCGATCAACCAACTCGTCGAGCAGGTGCGCACCATCCGCGACGCCAGGACCGATGTGGCAGCCAAGACGCTGCTGGCGCAACCCGCAGGCTACTGGCGCAGCATCGATGCGGTGGACCCGATCACCGAGGCGAATTCGGTTGCACTGCCGATGCTGGTGCTGCAGGGCGCGCGCGACATCCAGGTGGTCGACGCCGACTGGCAGCTATGGCGCGGCGCCTTCCACAAGGATCCCAAGGTTGCCTTCAAGCTGTACGAGAAGCTCAACCACCTGGGCATTGCGGGCGAGGGTGAGGGCACCCTGGCCGAGTACAACATCCCGGGCCACGTCGACGCGCAGCTGATCGCCGATGTGGCGGGCTGGGTGCAGGCGCACTAAGGGCGGTGAGGGCGACGGCGCGCACTGCGTTCGCGGCCCCCGCCGTCCGCGCATGCGTGGATGCTGCCGGTCGGCCTGGGCGGCTGAGCCCTGAACGGCCGCATGCCCCGCTGAAATCGCTCCGCGCCGCATGCGGCTGACGCCGACCCGCGCAGGTCCTATCCTTGGCGCATGACGCGCACCCCACCGGTCCCGCTGAGAACCTGCATGCTCAACACGCCGGACATCGAGTTGTGGCCGGCAGTCCTGCTGCGCGCACGCAGCAACCAAGACGCCCGCACGCTGGCTCGCGCCACCCGCGTGCTGCGCCGCAAGCGCGATGGCGCCTACCTGGCCGCCGAACTGCCCGAGGGCCTGCAGCCGCTGCGGCCGCACCTGCGCCGGGAGCCGGGACTGGACGCCGCCCTGGACGCGCTTGAGGCCCTGCCTGCGCCCCAACACCACGGGCTGGAACATGTGAGCGAACTGCCCCTGCATCGGCTTCAGGAACGCCTGGATCAGCTTGGCCTGGACGAGGCTGGCTACGCGGAACGCACCGGGCTGTCATTGGTCGCGGAGCCGGATTGGCTGGCGTTCGCGGGCTTCGACCGCTACCGGCGCGCGCTGTGGCTGCGGTTCGATGCAGCGCGCGCCTGGCTGCACCTGCGCGATGCCGCACTGCGCGACGGCGTTGTGCTCGAGGCGATTTCCGGCTATCGCAGCCACGATTACCAACTGGGCATCTTCGAACGCAAGCTGGCGCGCGGCCTCGGCATCGACGATATCCTCGCCGTCAATGCCGCACCTGGTTACTCGGAGCACCACGGGGGCCTGGCGCTGGACATCGGTGCGCCCGGGGAAGCGCCTGCCGAGGAAAGCTTCGAGGACACGCCCGCTTTCGCATGGCTGCAGGCACACGCCCCCGGCTACGGGTTCCGCATGAGCTACCCGCGCGCCAATCCGCACGGCATCGTCTACGAACCGTGGCATTGGTGCTTCGCGGCAGCATGAAGCCTGTCGCCACGATCGCCGACGCCTGGGCCGGCGACCGCAACAACTTCAACCTGATGCGCCTGGTCGCCGCGTGGCTGGTGATCTACGGCCACGCCCACGCCATTACCGGCCTGCCCGGAAACGATGGCATTGCCGGGCTGACCCAGCTGCGCGCGGCAGGCGCGGTAGCGGTCGACATGTTCTTCGCGGTCAGCGGGTTCCTGATCGCGGCCAGCCTGCAACGCAACACCGTGCGCGGCTACCTGGTGTCGCGCGGGCTGCGAATCCTGCCTGCCCTGGTCGCGTGCGTGGCGCTGACCACGCTGCTGCTCGGACCGCTGCTCACCAGCGCCGCCGACTATTGGGCGCAGCCATTGACATGGGACTACCTGCTGGTCAATGCGTCGCTGCTGCTCAGCCGCTTCCACCTGCCGGGCGTGTTCACCGGCCATCCAACCGATGTCGTCAACGGCTCGCTGTGGACGCTACCGAACGAAGCTCGGCTGTACCTGCTGTTGATGATCGCGTGGCTGCTTGGCCTGCTGGCGCCGAAGCGATTCACCATGTTGTGGGTGCTGGCGATGGTCATGGGCTATGCGCTGGCATGGCGCCACTGGCCGCTGCCGGACCATCTCCAGAAGTACGGCGAGTGTGCCGCATTCTTCACGACCGGCGCCTTGCTGTGGATCAACCGCGAGGGCATCCGTCTTTCCGGGTGGGCGGTCGTCGCCCTGCTCGCGTGCTTCGCGCTGCTGCGTGGCACCGCCTGGTCGCACCTGCCGTACTTTGGCCTGCTGACCTACGGCACGTTCTACCTCGGCCTGCGCGCGCGGCTGCCGCAGATCCGCCAACACGACCTGTCCTACGGCCTTTACCTGTACGGTTGGCCGGCGCAGCAACTCGCCTGGATGCTGCCGGCCGGCAAGACGGTTGCCGGCAACATCGTCATCGCAAGCCTGATTGCGCTGGCTTGTGCCGCGTTGTCGTGGTGGCTGGTGGAGCGACCCGCGCTTCGTTGGAAGCGGCGGTGGGTAGCTCGCGCACCGGAGGCATCCCCTGTGGGCGCGCAGGGCTGAGCCGGTTCAGCGCGCGGCGGCGAGTTCCGCCAGCGTGGCGCGCAGGCCATCCCGCCAATCGGGCGGCGTGATGCCGAACTCCTGGCGCAGGCGCGTGGTGTCCAGCACCGAGTACGCCGGTCGCTGCGCGGGCGTCGGGTAGTCGGCGGTGGGAATCGGCAACACCGCCGGCTTGCGCGGCAGCAGCCCGAGCGTGTGGGCGTCGTCCATGATCGCGCTGGCGAACCCGTGCCAGCTGGTTTCGCCCCCCTGGGTCAGGTGCCAGGTGCCGGAACGGTCGACGCCATGCCGGAGCAGCGATGCGGTTGCCTCCGCGATCCACGCCGCTGGCGTCGGTGCACCCACCTGGTCTGCGACCACGCGCAGTTCCTCGCGCTCGGCGCCGAGGCGCAGCATGGTGCTCAGGAAGTTGGCGCTGTGTGCAGCGTAGACCCAGGCCGTGCGCAGGATCGCGTGGCGCGCGCCGCTGGCACTGATGGCCTGCTCACCGGCAAGCTTGCTGGCGCCGTACACGCCCAGCGGTGCGGTGGCATCGCCTTCTCGATATGGCCGGCTGGCGCGGCCATCGAACACATAGTCAGTCGAGTAATGCAGCAACAACGCGCCTGCATCGGCGCAGGCACGCGCGATGGCCGCAGGAGCCTCGGCATTGATGCGGAACGCGGCTTCCGGCTCGTTTTCGGCGCGGTCCACCGCGGTATATGCGGCCGAGTTGACCACCACATCGGGCAGTACCGCGCGAACCAGTTCCTGCAGCGATGCCGGCGCATCGAAATCGGCGGCCACGTCCGCGCCCGCACCGTCGCGCGAAGCGACGACCAGATCACCCAGCGGCGCAAGGCTGCGCCGCAATTCGCGGCCCACTTGCCCATTGCCGCCGAGCAGCAACAGCTTCATGCGCTGAACCGCGGCAGCCGGTCCGCGGCAATCTCCGCCAGCAACGGGGCCACGGCATCCTTGGCCGAGAGCGAGGCATCCGCGAGCGGCCAATCGATGGCGAGCTGCGGATCGTCCCAGCGCAGCGAGTTGTCGCTTTCGCGGTCGTAATGAGCGGTGCACAGGTAGGTGAACAGTGCAGTCTCGCTGAGGGTCTGGAAGCCATGGGCGAAGCCGGGCGGGATCCAGAAATGGCGTTTGTTGCCTGCGCTGAGGATCGCGGCGGCATGCTGGCCGAACGTGGGCGAGCCGCGACGGATGTCCACCGCGACATCGTAGACCTCGCCTTCGAGCACACTGACCAGCTTGCCCTGGGCGTGGTTCGGCCATTGGTAGTGCAGCCCGCGCAGCACACCGTGGGTCGAACGCGAGACGTTGTGCTGCACGAACGCGGTAGGCAGGCCCAGTTCACCGAAGCGCTGCGCGTTCCAGCCTTCGTAGAAAAACCCGCGCTCATCGCCGAACACGGCGGGCTCGATCACCATGCAATCCGGGAGGTTGGTGCGGATCAGCTTCAACCTGCCGTCCTCATTCCACCCGCCCGTGTTCCAGCAGGCTCAGCAGGTACTGGCCGTAGCCGTTCTTGGCCAGCGGCTTGGCCAGCGCGCGAAGGCGATCGTCGTCGATCCAGCCGTTGAAGTAGGCGATCTCTTCGGGACAGCACACGCGCAGGCCCTGGCGCTTCTCGATGGTCTCGATGTAAGTCGAAGCCTCGACCAGCGACTCGTGGGTGCCGGTATCCAGCCATGCATAGCCGCGGCCCATCTTCTCGAGCTGGAGCGAGCCGTCATCCAGGTAGCAGCGGTTGAGGTCGGTGATTTCCAGCTCACCGCGCGGCGAAGGCGCAAGCGACGCGGCGAAATCGCTGGCGCGCCCATCGTAGAAGTACAGGCCGGTCACCGCGTAGCTGGACTTAGGCTGCGCGGGCTTCTCTTCGAGCCCCACCACCTTGCCGGAGGTATCGAACTCGGCCACGCCATAGCGTTCCGGGTCGCGCACCCAGTATCCGAACACGGTCGCGCCCCCCTCGCGCGCGTTGGCGCGCTGCAACAGCTCGGTCAGGCCGTGGCCATAGAAGATGTTGTCGCCCAGCACCAGGCAGCTGGGACCGCCATCAAGGAACTCGCGACCGATCAGCAGCGCCTGAGCCAGCCCGTCCGGACTTGCCTGCACTGCGTACTCGATGCGCATGCCCCATTGCGAGCCATCGCCCAGCAACTGCTTGAATAGCGCCTGCTCGTGCGGGGTATTGATGATCAGCACTTCGCGGATCCCGGCGAGCATCAGCACGCTGAGCGGGTAGTAGATCATCGGCTTGTCGTAGACCGGCAACAGCTGCTTGCTGATGGCCTGGGTGATCGGGTACAGGCGTGTGCCGGATCCGCCGGCAAGGATGATCCCCTTGCGCATGCTCACGCCTCCACCCCACCGATGCGCTCCAGGCGATAAGAGCCATCCAGCACCCGCTGCACCCAGTCCTGGTGCCCGAGGTACCAGTCGATGGTCTCCGCGATGCCGCGCTCGAAGTCGTACTTCGGCTCCCAGCCCAGCTCGTCGCGCAGTTTCGAGGCATCGATCGCGTAGCGGCGGTCATGGCCCGGACGATCGGCGACATAGGTGATCTGCGAGGCGCGCGGCTGGCCATCCTCGCGCGGTCGACGCTGGTCCAGCAGCGCGCAGATGGCGTGCACGACCTCGATGTTCTGCATCTCGGCATTACCGCCAACGTTGTAGGTCTCGCCCACCCGTCCTTTTGCCAGCACGGTGCGGATGGCCTCGCAGTGGTCGGTCACGAACAACCAGTCGCGCACCTGCTTGCCGTCGCCATAGACAGGCAGCGGTTCGCCGGCCAGTGCCTTGGCGATCACCAGCGGGATGAGCTTTTCCGGGAAGTGGTAAGGACCATAGTTGTTGCTGCAGTTGGTGGTCAGCACCGGCAGCCCGTAGGTGTGGTGGAACGCGCGCACCAGGTGGTCGGACGCGGCCTTCGATGCCGAATACGGCGAATTGGGCGCGTATGGCGTGGCCTCGGTGAACTTTCCGGTTTCGCCCAGCGAGCCATAGACCTCGTCGGTGGAAACGTGCAGGAAGCGGAACCCGTCCTTTGCAACGCCGTCCAGCGACTTCCAGTAATCGCGCACGCTTTCCAGCAGCGCCAGGGTACCGACCACGTTGGTCTGCACGAACGCGGCCGGGCCATCAATGGAGCGATCCACGTGGCTTTCCGCGGCGAAATTCAGCACCGCATCCGGCCGGTATTCGGCGAGCAGGCGATCGACCAGCGCGCGGTCGCCGATGTCGCCGTGCACGAACACGTGATTCGCATCGCCATCGAGCGACGCCAGCGTGTCGCGGTTACCCGCATAGGTGAGCGCATCCAGGTTGACCACGCGATGCCCGGCAGCCACTGCCTCGAGCACGAAATTGCCGCCGATGAAACCGGCACCCCCGGTGACCAGCCACGTTGTCATGCATGCGTCCCTGCGTTTGGGAGATTCAACCTGCGTCGGTACGCATCAGAACGGGATGTCGTCATCGAATGGCACGTCGTCGAAGCTGGCCGGCCGCGCCTGCGCCGGCTCGCGTCGCTGCGCTGGTGCCGGACGCGCCTGGCGGTCGCCGCCACTGCCGTAGCTCCCGCTGCTGCGCTGCGAGCCGCCCTCGCCGCCACCGGAGCGCTGGCCATCGCCACCGCCGAGCATCTGCATGTCGTCGCCAATCACATCGGTGGTGTAGTGCTTCACACCGTCCTTCTCGTAAGAGCCGTATTCGATGCGGCCCTCGATATAGACCTGGCGACCCTTCTTCAGGTATTCACCGGCCACTTCCGCGGTCTTGCCGAACAGCTTGACCCGGTGCCATTCGGTCTTTTCCTGGAAGTTGCCGTCCTTGTCCTTGCGCGACGAGGTGGTCGCCACGCTGAGGGTGGCGATGGCCATGCCGCCCTGGGTGTACTTCACTTCCGGGTCGTTGCCCAGGTTCCCGAGCAGGATCACTTTGTTGACGCCGCGTGCCATGGTCTTCCTCGACTCGATATCGTCCGGAGCGGACGCTCAGCAGTGAATTATAGCGGCCGGCCGGTGACCACCGGGTTCCGACCCGGTGACGGCTCAGGGAAGCCCGCATCGCAAGGCAGGACGGGCGCCGCCCTATAATCGGCAACCCACAGCGCTTTCCCCCATGTCCGAGCCCCCCACTCCCGCCGCGCGGCACGCCGACCTGCCGTCGATCCAGGCCCTGTCTGCGCCCGAAATGGCGGCCATGGACGCGCTGATCCGCCGGCGCCTGGCCTCGGACGTCGTGCTGATCAACCAGGTCGCCGAATACATCATCGGCGCCGGTGGCAAGCGCTTGCGGCCGATGCTCCTGTTGCTGGCTGCGGGAGCCCTCGGGCATCGCGGGCCGGACGCGCATCAGCTGGCAGCGGTGGTCGAGTTCATCCACACCGCCACCCTGCTGCACGATGACGTGGTCGACG
>JAZKHR010000115.1:2756-11954 GCA_040385305.1 Pseudomonadota bacterium | reverse complement strand
GGAGCCCCACCATGTCCTTCAGTTCCGGTAACGAAAGCGGCGGCCCGATGGCCGAAATCAATGTCACGCCCCTCGTGGACGTGATGTTGGTCCTGCTGATCATCTTCATGATCACCACCCCGCTGATGAACCATCGGGTCAAGGTCCAGTTGCCGGAAGCGGTGCTCGACGTAAAGCCGGAGGAAAAGGGCATCAAGGTTCCGCCGATCACCATCGCCGTGACCGACAGCGGTGAGCTGTTCTGGAATGACGAACCGACCACCCGCCAGGTGATCGAGAGCATGCTCTCGGTCGAAGCGCAGAAGACCCCGCAGCCGACGGTCAATATTCGCGGCGACCGGACCACCAAGTACCGGATGGTCAACGACGTCGTGAAGATTGCCCAGGCCCAGGGCATGCGCAAGGTCGGATTCGTCACCACGCCGCCCAAGAAGAACCTGTAAGGAGATCGAGATGGCGTTCAGTTCCAATGCCGGCGGCAGCGCGATGGCGGACATCAATGTCACGCCGCTGGTCGACGTGATGCTGGTGCTCCTGATCATCTTCATGGTGACCATGCCGATCCAGTCGGTGCCGGTCGACGTCGACCTGCCGCAGAAGTCGCTGAATCCTCCGCCGCAAGAGAAGGATCCACCGGATCCCATCGAGCTGCGCATCGATGCCTCAGGGCAGGTGTTCTGGAACAACACGCCGACCCCGGTGTCGGCGATCCAGCAAATGATGGTCACCGAGGTCGAACGCGATCCGAACAACCAGCCCGAGTTGCAGATCGACACCAGCGAGGATGCGGAATACGGCACGCTGGCCAAGGTACTGGCGGCTGCGAAGAATGCGCAGATGGTCAAGATCGGATTCGTCCAGAACTAGGATCCAACCAATTCCAAGGCTCCGTTGATCGGAGCCCGTCGTGGATGACGGCGCCGCCTGCAAGGGTGGCGCTTTTTTTTGTCAGCCAGCCTCGTCCAGGATCCGGCGGTAGGCGCGCACAGTCGCATCGAGCCCTGAGTAGAGCGCTTCGCCGATGAGCGCATGGCCGATCGAGACCTCGCGCAGTCCCGGCACATGGCCGATGAACTCCGCGAGGTTGTCCTGGTTCAGGTCGTGGCCGGCGTTCACGGCCAAGCCTGCCGCCTGTGCGAGGCGCGCCGTCTCGGCGGCTTGGAACAGCGCGGCCGAGGCGTCGCCTGCAGCGTGGGCTTCGGCAAAGGGACCGGTAAAGATCTCGATACGATCAGCGCCTACCTCAGCGGCGCGCGCAATGCCGGCATCGCCCGGATTGGCGAATGCGCTTACACGGCAGCCCAACGCCTTGAACGCAGCGACCAACGGCTGCAGCGCGGCGCCGTCACGCAGGAAGTCGAAGCCGTGGTCGGAAGTGAGCTGGCCATCGCCATCGGGGACCAGGGTGACTTGGGCGGGCCGTGCCCGCTCGCACAGCGCGAGCAGGCCGGGATAGCCCGCGCGCGGCGGCGCGAAGGGATTGCCTTCGATGTTGAATTCCACCCCGCGCGCATCGCACAGCGCGGCAAGGGCGAGCACGTCGCCGGCGCAGATGTGGCGGGCGTCCGGACGCGGATGCACGGTCAGGCCATCGGCGCCGGCATCCAGGCATGTGCGCCCGGCGCGCAACACATCGGGTTCGCTGCCGCCGCGCGAGTTGCGCAGCACCGCGATCTTGTTGAGGTTGACGCTGAGTGCGATCAAGGCGCCGGCGCGTCGGGCGGTACCCCGGCGGCCTTGCGGGCCTCAGCCTGCTCGCGCAGGCGGCGCAGTTCGGCCGGGTCGATCATCGCCGAGACATCGCGACCACGGCCGGCCACCCGAGCCGAATACAGGCCGACCAGCCACAGCACGAAGAACACCAGCGCGACCAACAGGCAAAGCGCCATCAGTCCACTCGAGGCGGTTTTCAGGGCCACGCCCATGGCGAGCAGGCCAAGCAGGAGATACAGCCAAGGCATGCGTGTGGCTCCGTTCGGGACTGCCCGCAAGTCTACGCCGCACGGTCCGCCGGCGACTACAGCAGTGGCGACAACAGCCGCGCGAACGCCTCCGGCAGGCGCGCCCCCAGCAGCGGCCTGTCGCGGTCGTTGCGTACCCGCGGAGCGTGGGGGAACTCGCCTTCGATCAGGCGGGCGAGGTCCGCAGCCACCTCGGTATTGCGGAACATCAGGCAGATCTCGAAGTTCAGCCGGAAGCTGCGATGGTCGAAGTTGGCGCTGCCGATCATCGCCAGCTCGTCGTCAATCAGCAGTGCCTTCGTATGCAGCATGCGCGGCCCGTATTCGTAGACCTTGACGCCCGCCTCCAGCAGGTCGTCGAAGTAGGAGCGCGCGGCAAAGGTGACCAGCCTGGAGTCGCTCATCTTCGGCACCAGCAGGCGCACGTCGACGCCGCCGAACGCGGCCGAGGTCAGCGCCATCATCGCCGCCTCGCCGGGCACGAAATAGGGGGTGACCAGCCACACCCGCTGGCGCGCGGCGTGGATGGCGCCCACGTGCAGGCGATGGATGGCCTCGCGGTCGGAATCGGGGCCGGAAATGATCACCTGCGCGGCGATGCCGCCGTGACTGGCGGGCGGCATCGCGCGGGCCACGCTGCCGATGAACTCGCGGTTGCCGGTGGCGTAGGCCCAGTCCTCGACGAACACCAGTTGCAGCGACCGCACCGCATCGCCTTCCAGGCGCAGGTGCAGGTCGCGATAGGCGTCCGGGCGGACGCGCTCGTTCTCCTCGTCGGTGATGTTGATGCCGCCGGCGAAGCCGACCAGGCCGTCGATCACCACGATCTTGCGATGGGTGCGCAGGTTGAGCCAGGGCCGTTTCCAGAACTGGCCAAAGCGCATCGGATGGAACCAGCAGAGTTCGCCACCCGCCTCGACCAGCTCGGCGAAGAATGTCTCGGACAGCTTTGCGCAGCCCACTGCATCCAGCAGAAGGCGCACCGCCACCCCCGCGCGGGCACGCTCGATCAACGCGTCGCGCACGGCGCGGCCGCTCTGGTCGGCGGTATAGATGTAGTACTCGAGGTGCACGTGGTCGCGGGCCTTGCCGATCGCCGCGATCAGGGCGTCGTACTTGGCCGCCCCGTCGACAAGCAATTGCACGGTGTGGGCAGTGGTCGGCGGCAAGCCGGTGGTGGCCTGGCCCAGTCGCGCCAGTTCCGCCGCTTCGGCGTCCTCGCCGGCATCGGCACCGGGCAGGCCCACCCGCGCGCGGGCTCGGCGCATCCGGTGGCGCTGGATCTTCTGTGGTCCGAACACGTGGTAGATGACGAAACCGATGTAGGGCAGGGCGGCCAGGCCTAGGAGCCAACTCAGGGTCGCCGCGGGCTCGCGCTTCTGCAGCACGATCCAGCCCCCCAGACCCACCAGGTAGGCAATCCAGCCCAAGGTCAGGTACAGGCGGATGTGCGGGATGTCCCAGAACCCCTGCCAGGCCTGCAGTACGGTATCGAACATCGGACCTCCATCGTCGCGCGCGCTGCGACCGCCACAGGGTAGGGTGCGCCGATGGAAATGTCGCGTCGACGGCCGCCGCACCCGGCGCCGGAAACGGAAGATGCTCGAACCGCGCAGGCGCCGATCAAGGGCCGTGGCGCGGCATCGCGGGTGGCCGGGCGCTACGAGAAGCGCCTCGTCAGCGGCGAGGACGATGGCTGGGGTTCCGTCTATGAAGGCCTGGAGGACGCGCCGCGGCCGCGCACCCGGGTCACCGAGGAACGCGCGCGCAGCATCATCAGCCGCAACCAGTCGCCGGACATTTCGTTCTCGCAATCGGTCAATCCGTATCGCGGCTGCGAGCACGGTTGCGTGTACTGCTTCGCCCGGCCCTCGCATGCGTACCTGGACCTGTCGCCCGGACTGGATTTCGAGACGCGGCTGTTCGCCAAGGCCAATGCGGCGCAGCTGCTGCGCGCGGAACTGGGCAAGCCCGGCTACGTGCCCAGCCCGATTGCGCTTGGCATCAACACCGACGGCTGGCAGCCGATCGAGCGCGGCCACGGCATCAGCCGCGCCTGCCTCCAGGTGCTGCTGGCGGCGCGCCACCCGCTCAGCATCGTCACAAAGGGTTCGCTGCTGCTGCGTGACCTCGACCTCCTGGCGGAGCTGGCCAGCGTCGGCCTGGTCAACGTGTTCGTTTCCGTGACCACGCTGGACAACGGACTGTCATCGAAACTCGAGCCGCGCGCCGCGGCGCCGCACATGCGCCTGAAGATGATCGCGGCGCTGCGCGAGGCCGGTGTGCCGGTGGGCGTGTTGGTGGCGCCGGTGATCCCGATGATCACAGACGAACACCTGGAACACATCCTCGAAGCCGCCCACGCAGCCGGTGCGCAGGCTGCGGGCTACGTGCTGCTGCGGCTGCCTCACGAGCTCAAGGACATCTGGCGCGAATGGCTGGCGCTGCATTTCCCGGCCCGCGCCGCGCACGTGATGAGCCTGGTCCAGCAGATGCGCGGCGGCAAGGATTACGACAGCGCGTTCGGCAGCCGCATGCGCGGGCAGGGGCCATTCGCCGACCTGATCGCGATGCGGTTTGCGAAGACCCGGCGCAAGTTGGGTTTCCCCGGTTTGCCGCCGTTGCGCAGCGATCTGTTCGTCGCGCCGGTGGCCGATTCGCCGCAAGGGCGGTTGTTCTGACGCATCAAAGGGTTGCTCAGGGGCATCCGCGCGGCGCGGGCTGTTGCGCAGCGCGACGCTGGGCTGTCCCGCCTGGGGAGGATCAGAGCAGGCCATGGATGGCCTGCGTCCGCGAATCGGAGCTGGATGCGTAGCCTGAGCGGCGGATCCTCCCCAGGCGGGACAGCCCAGCCCCCATCCAGCGTTATTTAGCGTTCTGGGAGCGGAATGCGCTCAAGGTCGTCGCCGGGGATCAGGCCGAAGCGACCCGCATCCCAGTCCAGCTTGGCCTGCTCGATGCGCTCGCGCGACGACGCCACGAAGTTCCACCACAGGTGGCGAGGGCCATCCAGCGGCTCGCCGCCGAGCAGCATTGCCTTCAGCGGAGTTTTCGCCCGCAGCCGCGGCGTGCTGCCGGGCTCGAGCAGGAGCAGGTGGCGGGACTGGACATCTGCGCCATCGAGCTGGGCGTCGCCATCGAGGATGTACAGCGCGCGCTCGGCGGCATCGTTGGCGAGTTCGAGCTCGGCCTCGGCGGCCATGTCGACCGCCACGTTCCACGTGCCGGCGAACACCTTAACCGGCGATTCCATGCCGAAAGCACGGCCGGCGATCACCCGCAATCGCGTGCCGGCATGGTCGCGCTGTGGCAGCGTCGCGGCCGGGTGGTGGTGGAAGGCGGGCGCGACCTCGGCCTGCGCCTGCGGCAGGGCCAGCCAGGTCTGCATGCCGTGCAGCGGGAAGCCGTTCTCGCGCCGGGACGGCGGGGTGCGCTCGGAGTGCGCGATGCCGCGGCCGGCCGTCATCCAGTTGACGTCGCCCGGCAGGATGTCCTGCAGGCTGCCGAGGGTGTCGCGATGGCGCATCGCCCCGGCCCACAGGTAGGTGACCGTGGCCAGGCCGATGTGCGGATGCGGGCGCACGTCGATGCCGTCGCTGGGCAGGAAGGTGGCCGGGCCCATGTGGTCGACGAACACGAACGGCCCCACGCTGCGGGCCAGCAAGCTGGGCACCGCTCGGCGGACCTGCAGCCCGCCGATGTCGTGCACGCGCGGCGCAATGATGGTGGTCATCCGGCCCTCCTCTGCTTCATGCCCCAAGGACGGGCAACAGCGGACCGTCCAGCCACATCCAGCGGGCCAGCCACGCACTGACCAAGGCCACCAGCGCCGTCAGCGGCAAGCCGATGCGCAGGAAGTCCCCGAAGCGGTACTGGCCGGGGCCGAGGATCAACAGATTGCCGTGGTGGCCGATCGGGGTCAGGAACGCCACCACCGCGCCCAGCGCGGTGCACACCACGAACGGCGTGGGCGGCAAACCGAGCGCCTGCGCCAGCGAGATCGCCACCGGCCCCAGCAGGACCACGGTGGCGGCGTCGGACATCACCTGGGTCAGCAGCGCGGCGAGCGCGAACATCACCAGCAGGATCGCCAGCGGTGGCCATGCCGCGACCACCTGCGACAGCCCATGGGCGAGCAGGTCGGCGGTGCCGGTCTGCTCCATGGCGATGCCGAGCGGGATCACCCCCGCGATCATCACGTAGATGCGCACGTCGATGCCGCGGTAGGCCTGCTTCACGTCGATGCAGCGGGTCACCACCATCGCCACTGCGCCGAGCAGGAATGCCAGTGGCGCCGACAGCCATTCGGTGGCTGCCGCAATCACGGTGGCGGCCATGATCGCCAGTGCCAGCGGGGCCTGCAGGCGGCGCTTGGCCTCGCCGGAGAACGGCACCAGCATCAGGAAACCGTGGTGCGCGGCCAGATCTGCAAAGCGCGATGGGCGGCCGAACAGGACCAGCAGGTCGCCTTCGCGCAGGCGCGCGTCGGACATGCGCTCGGCGAAATCGCCATCGCGCCGCCACAGGCCGGCGATCACCGCGTGGAACTGGCGGGCGAAATCGATCTCGCGCAGGCTGCGGCCGATGAATTCCGAGCCGGGCGCCACCACCGCCTGCACCAGCTGTGGTTCGCCGTCGCCGCTGGCCTTGTCGCCGAAGCGGGCGATGGCGTTGAGGTCCAGGCCGGGATCGTCGTGCAGCGACATCAGCTCATTGGCGCTGGCTTCCACCAGCAGCACGTCGCCGCCCAGCAGCGGGCTGGTTGGCCCCAGGTCCTCGCGGCGACGGCCATCGCGCAGCCAGCCGCGCATGCGCACGGTGCCGCCCAGCGCCTTCTGCATCTCGGCCAGGTTGCGCGTGGCCCAGCGTCCGCCCGGCACCACCAGCAACTCGGTGTGGTAGCGGTCCAAGCGCAGGTAATCGTCGTCGCCGCTCTCGCCGCTCCGCTTGGGCAGCAGCCAGCGGGTCAGCAGCATGTACAGGGTGCCGACCACGACCAGGGCCAGGCCTATCGGAGTGATGGCGAAGATGCCCAGGCGCTCCGCCCCGGCGCGGTCCAGCATCTCGCTGGCCAGCAGTAACGCGGGCGCGCTGAACAGGGTGAGCGTGGTGCCCAGCGACGCCGCCAGCGACATCGGCATCAGCAGGCGCGACGCCGGCATCTGGCGGTCGCGTGCATGCCGCAGCAGGAGCGGCAGCATCATCGCGGTCACCATCACGTGGTGGGTGAACGCCGCCAGCAGCGCCACCGCCGGCATCACCACCGCGATCGTTCGCCACTCGTGGCGGCCACCTGCGCGGCCAATCCATGCGCCCAGGCGCTCGCTGATGCCGGTCGCCGCCAGCGCGCCGGAAATCACGAACACCGCGGCCACGATGATGGCCGGTTCGCTGGCGAACCCCGATAGCGCCTGCTTGCTGTCCAGCACCCCGGTCAGGACCAGGGCGAGCAGGATCAACATCGCGGTCACGTCGACGCGCAGCTTCTCGGTGATGAACAGGTACAGCCCGGCGGCAAGGACCAGCCCGAAGGCGAGTTGCGGCAGCAGCGGCGCAGTGGACATCATCGGGTCGCATTGTGCACAAGCGGCCCCGCCTCGGGTGACAACCTGCACATGCCATCTACGCCCGCAGCGCTTACAGTTGAGCCTCGCGCTCCCCCGCGCGCCAGTAAAAGAAGCCTCTCCAGTGGCCGACGCTCTTCACACCAATCACCCCTGGTTCCGGATCGCAATGGCGACTGCCGGTAGCGGGATGGCGATCATTTCGCTGGATGGCCGATGGCAGGAAGTGAATCCGGCACTGTGTCGCATGCTGGACCTGGCGCCCGAAAGGCTGCAGCGCCAACCGGTTCAAGGTTTCATCCATCCAGCCGACGCAGCTGCGGAAAACACGGCGCGACAACAGGCCCTGCTGCTGCATGGCGAGGACGCCGTGACCACGGAGCTTCGCTACCTGCGCGCGGATGGCAACACGCTCGAAGTCCGACAGCGCCTGGTGCCCCTGCGTGATGTCGATGGCAATCCGCAGCACTTGCTGTTGCACCTGGAGGATCTCGGCGAACAGCGCCGGACCGAGCGGGAATTGCATCAACTCGCCGAATCGTTCGATCGCTGCGTGCTCGAACGCACCGCGGCGCTCGAAGCTGCCAGCCGCCGCTGGGAATCGTTTGCCTATGGGGTGTCGCACGACCTGCGTGCACCCCTGCGCGCCATCGACGGCTTCGCCAGGCAACTCGAACGGCATGCCGCGCCCGGCATGGATCCCACCAGCCGGGACAACTTGCAGCGGATCCGGGCGGCCAGCCACCGGATGGCCGGGTTGATGGACAGCCTGCTGGAGCTCAGCCGAATCGGCGGTGCGGAATTGCGCCCGGAGCCGGTGGACATCACCCTGCTCGCCGAGTGGTCTGCGGCCGAACTGAAGGAAGCGCATCCGCAACGTGGTTCGCAGGTGACGGTACAGCCTGGTCTGGAAGTCATGGGCGATGCGCGCCTGCTGAAGACCCTGCTGACCCAGCTGCTGTGCAATGCCTGGCAGTTCGCCCGCAAGGATGCCGACGTGCGCTTCGAGGTCACCGGTTCGCGCAGGCCGGATGGCTTGCAGTTTGCGGTGCGCGACCAGGGCATCGGCTTCGACATGGCCTACGCCGACAAGTTGTTCCAGCCCTTCCAGCGCCTGCACGGCAGCGATGACGGCGCGGGCAACGGACTCGGCCTGAGCATCGCCCAGCAGGTGGTGGAACGCCACGGCGGCCGGATCTGGGCGGAAGCGACCCCAAGCCAGGGCGCGACCTTCCATGTAACACTCATCGACCTGGACCCCACGGAGGATGCCGAGTGACCAACAAGGACATCCTGCTGGTCGAGGACAACCCGGACGATGTCGAGCTGACCCGCATTGCCTTCGCAGAGTCCGGATCCAGTTACCGGCTGATCGTGGTGAGCGACGGCGCCCAGGCCGTGGATTACCTGCTGGCACGCGGGGCGCATGCCGGCCGCGACCCGGGCGAACTGCCTGCGCTGGTGTTGCTGGACTTGAACCTGCCCAAGCTGGATGGCCGCGAAGTCCTGCAGGTCATCCGCAACCATCCCGCCACCAAGACCCTTCCGGTGGTGGTGCTGACCACCAGCGCCGAACCCTACGACGTGGACCGCGTGTACGACCTCGGTGCCAACAGCTACATCCAGAAGCCGGTGGAGTTCGAACGCTTCGTGGAAGTGGTGCGCCAGATCGG
>JAZKHR010000115.1:0-2656 GCA_040385305.1 Pseudomonadota bacterium | reverse complement strand
CGGGATCCCGCGGGTACAGCTCGCAGTGCCAGTAGGGATAGCCGCCGCGGCCCGCGGTGTAGCGCTGCAGGTTGATCGCGCCGGGGCGCAGGATGGCGGACACCAGTTCGAGCAGGCCGGCATCGTCGCGGCTGGCGATGTCCTCCGCGGTCAGCCGTCGCGGCTTTCCATCCGTGCCGGGCTGCTGCAGCATCAGCGGGGAAATCAGCGCCTGTGGATAGCGGCGCAGGTAGTTGAGCAAGCCGCGCAGCACGGCATCGTTGAGTTGCTGTTCGACGTCGCGCCACTCCGCCAGACCGTTGAGCGAGAGGTCGGTGCTGTCCTTGAGTTCGGGGATGACGCCGCCGCCAACGCGCCCCGGTTGCACGTTGCCTGCCTGTGCGAAGCGCTCGACGATCGCCGCGCACGTCGCGCGGTCGAGGGCGCCGTCATACACCTCGATGAAGTCGTGCGGGGCGTTATCCATGGGCTCAGCTCGCTGCCAGTGCAGCGGGCGCCGCTGCGACGTCGTGGGCGTGGTGGTAGCGCATGGCTTCGGCCACTTCGTTGCGTGACCCCAGGAACACCGGCACCCGCTGGTGCAGCTGCGTCGGCGCGATGTCGAGGATCGGCGCGCGCCCGTTGCTGGCGGCGCCCCCCGCCTGTTCGACCAGCAGCCCCATCGGGTTGGCTTCGTACATCAGCCGCAGCTTGCCCGGCTTGTCGGGCTCCTTGCAGTCCCACGGGTAGATGAAGATGCCGCCGCGGGTGAGGATGCGATGCACGTCCGCCACCATGCTGGCGATCCAGCGCATGTTGAAGTCCTTGCCACGCGGGCCGGTAGCGCCTGCCAGCAGGTCTCCGACGTACGCCTGCATCGGAGCCTCCCAATGGCGCTGGTTGGACAGGTTGATCGCGAATTCGCGGGTGTCCTCGGGGATGCGCATGTCACGCTGGGTGAGCACGAAGCTGCCCTGCTCGCGGTCCAGGGTGAACCCGTGCGTCCCGTGTCCCAAGGTCAAGACCAGCATGGTGCTTGGCCCATAGATGCAGTAACCCGCGGCAACCTGGGTGCGACCGGGCTGGAGGAAATCCTCGTCGCACGGCGCAGTCACCCCGTCAGGGCAGCGCAGCACGGAGAAGATGGTGCCGACGCTGACGTTGACGTCGATATTGGAACTGCCGTCCAGCGGATCGAACAGCAGCAGGAAGTTGCCCTTCGGGTACGCATCCGGGATCGGCTGGCAGTGCTCCATTTCTTCGGAGGCACAAGCGGCCAGATGGCCGCCCCAGGCATTGGCCTCGAGCAGGATCTCGTTGCTGAGCACGTCGAGCTTCTTCTGCGCCTCGCCCTGGATGTTCATGCTCTGGCCGCCGGCGCTGGCGGCCGCCTCGCCGAGCACCCCGCCCAGCGCACCCTTGCCCACCGCCACCGCGATGGTCTTGCAGGCCCGCGCCACCACTTCGATCAGCAGGCGCAGGTCGGCGTCCACGCGACCGGCGCGCTTCTCCTCGATCATGAAGCGGGTCAGCGAGATCGGCGTGGTCGAAGGCGGCGGGGTAGGCGACATGAGCAGGCAGCGGGCAGCGGGGAGAGGGTATTGTCGCCCAAGCTTCAAACGGCCGGGAGTCCGCGAAGCGCGCACGTCAGATGATGCGCAGGGTGATCGCCTTCAGCACCGCGCGGGTGCGATCGCGCGTAGCCAGCTTGTCCAGGATCGCGGAGACATAGTTCTTCACCGTGCCCTCGGCGAGGAACAGGCTGCGCGCGATTTCCCGGTTGGAATAGCCACCGGCGAGCAGGCGCAGGATCGCCACTTCGCGGGTGCTGAACGCTTCGCGCGGGACGTCGTCGGCGTGGTAGCGGTAGCGCGCGCGCACCGCGTCGGTGCTGACCGGTTGCAGCAGCGTCTCGCCGCGCGCAACGCGGACGATGGCGTCGCGCAGGTCTTCCGGCGCCGCGTCCTTGAGCAGGAAACCCTGCGCACCGGCTTCGGTGGCCCGCAGCAGCAGGTCGGCATCGTCGAAGGTGGTCAGCAGCAGCACCGGGGTGGTGTCGCCACGCGCACGCAGCGCGGCGAGTGCGTCGATGCCATCCAGGCCGGGCATGCGGATGTCGCTCAGCACGATGTCGACCTTGCAACCAAGCAACTGGTCGAGCAGCGAGCGGCCGTCATCCGCCTCGAAGGCGATGACGATGCCTTGCTGCTGCAGCAGCGCGCGTAGCCCGGCGCGCACCAGCGCCTGATCATCGGCCAGGGCGACGCGGATCGGCGCGGCGTTCATGCCGGCAACAACGCATCGATGCGCACCCCGCCATCGCGCGCGCGGTCGATTTGCAGTTCGCCGCCGAGCGCATCAATGCGTTCGCGCATGCCGGTCAGGCCGTGGCCTTCGCGCAGCGGCAGGCGGGCATCGCCATCGTCTTCGATGCGCAGGCGCAGGCGTTCGCCGTCGCGGGCCAGGTGCACATCCAGGTGGCCGGCCTGGCCATGCCGCGCCGCGTTGGTCAGGGCTTCCTGCACGGTGCGCAGCACGGCATCGGCCAACGCCGGATCTGCGATCGCGACGTCGTCGTCCACCAGCAGCCGCAGTGCGGGGCGCGGGAACGGCGCGGCCAGCGCGCGCAGGGCGGTGTCGATGTCGAGGCCGCGCGCATCGCGCAGCGCGTGCACCA
>JAZKHR010000114.1:0-12975 GCA_040385305.1 Pseudomonadota bacterium | reverse complement strand
CCTTCACACGGCGAGGGTCGCAGGTTCGAACCCTGCACCGCCCACCATACAAAACAACGGCTTAGGCCGTTTTTTTGTGCCTCGAATCATGAGTTCGGATCGCTCGTCGAAGTGACGACATCGCCCTTCCGCATTGCGACAGGCGTTTCGAAGCAGATGAATGCAACACGCAACGACGGGAAGCGCTGCGTCAGCGGCGCAGGCGCTCGCCGCGAATCATTGATCGTGGACGCGCAGCGAGTGGCGGGCAGCCTCCAGATGGCACCAGCCTAGGCGACGAAGCAGGATTTGCCGAGAGACTGCGCCTTTACATAGCCGCTTCGAGGCAGTTTCGCGTTGTAGCAGAATGAAGCCGACCGTTTTCCGTTGACCCATTTTCCATCACGGGGCCACCCGGAGCCGCTGCCATGCGCTATCTCCTGCTTGCGCTATTGATCGTTTGCCACCCGCTTTTCGCCGCGGCGCGGCAGGTGGACGAGTTTCGTTGGTCAGGCGTCGGGCGCATTGTCGCCATCGGCGACCTGCATGGTGACTACGACGGGTACCTCGCCGTGCTGCAGTCAGCAGGCCTGGTGAACACGCGCGGGCGCTGGATCGGTGGCGACACGCATCTCGTCCAGACCGGCGATATCCCCGATCGCGGCCCTGACACCCGACGCATCATCGGGCACATGGCACAGCTTGCCCGCGAGGCGCGCAGGCACGGCGGCCGCGTGCATAACCTCCTGGGGAACCACGAGGCGATGAACGTCTATGGCGACCTGCGCTACACCACTGCGGGCGAATACCGGGCCTTCGCCGGCAGGGGCTCTGCCGCCCTGCGCGACAGTTACTTCGCGGCCATGATGGAGGCACTCGCTGCCAGTGACCCCGAGCGCCACGCGGTCCTTCCCGAGGACTACCGCGAGCGGTGGGACCGAGAGCATCCGCTGGGCTGGGTCGAACACCGCCTGGCCTGGGATCCGCGCCTGGACGACAAGGGCGAACTGTTCCAGTGGGCGATGCAAGCCAAGGTCGCCATCCAGATCAACGAGCTGTTGTTCGTCCATGGCGGCCTCAGCGGTGCCTATTGCGGTAACAGCCTGCGATCGCTGACGACGAAGGCACACGAGGCCCTGCGCCGCAGCGACCCGAACCAGCTCGGAATACTGGAGGACGAGCGCGGTCCGCTCTGGTACCGCGGCCTCGCTGGCATCGCTCCGGCAACACCGACGGCGATTGTCGATGCCATCCTCGAGACCCACCACGCCCGGCATATCGTGATCGGGCATACCCCGACCCAGGGCATCGTGTGGCCGCGCCTCGACGGCCGCGTGATCATGATCGACACCGGGATTGGCGCCGCCTACGGCGGGCACATCGGCTGGCTCGAGGTGACCAACGAGGGTCTCTTCGCCGGCTATCGTGGCGGGCGCCTGTCGTTGCCGATGTTGGACGCGCAGCGCAGCGCTTACCTCGACAAGGTCATCGGGCTGGATCCGGGCAACGCAGCGCTGATGCAGCGTCGTGTCGCCGTGGGGACTGGACAGGACGTCGCTACCCAGGGTGAATCCGAGGATGCCAGCGCGCAGCGTCCGGCAGCCGCGGTCGCCATCGCGAAGCCCGCAACGCCGCCTCCCGCATCGGCCACTACTTGCGACACCGCCCGCTGAGCTCACGCTCGAAGCGAACCGGATTATCGAGGGTGTCGTAGAAAGTTTGGACGTAGCGAAGCGCCTCTCGCCGCCTCGAGTCATCCAGCCGGTGCTCCCCCTCGATCAGCGCGAAGATCGCCTCGCGGTGGCCCAGGAATTCCAGGCGAGCCGCCGGGAGCGCGCCGTTGTGCACGCAGAATCCGCGGAACAGCCGCTGGGTCACTTCCTTGATCGGCAAGCTTTCGTGGGGAGCGGCATAGCTCGCGTTGACGAGCCCGGCAGAGTCGAGGTCATACGGCACGGCGAGCAAACTGCCAGGCGCGTTGCCGACGATCACGCGGGCGTTGTGGCAGCACGCGCCGCCGTCCCTTGGCCCGGCAAGGACATCCCAGTCGGTGTTGCCAATGAGGTACTGGAACAGCATGTAACGGCTCAGGGCATGTGGCTCGAACTGTCCCGGCGCGAACTGCGCCTGGGCGGCGGGCCGTCGGCCATTGCGGCGAGCCATGTCGCCCAGTGGTTCAATCAGGAAGGCGAAGACGGGACCGACTGCTTTGCCTCCCTTCAAGTCCTGGTAGGTAATGTCCAGGGGGCGTACCCGAAAGCTGTGATCGGTTGTCAGGTTGTAGATCTGGTAGGCCAGCATCTCCAGGACATACGACTGCTCAGAGCGCCGGCCCGAACGGCAGTGGGTCACCATCTTCAAGGAGTGCTGGCCCTCAAAGTCGGTGTCCTGCGTGGCGGGATCCGCGAAGCGGATCCGGATGGGCGGGAACAGGCAGGTCCGCCGCCGGGTCAGCCCGCGACTCTCGACAGTCGCGTCGATGCGATGGTTGCGTCGCCCGGAGTCGGTGTAGGTGAGCAGCGCGGGATAACGATCATCCCGTCTGCGCGCCCGCAGCAGTTCGCGCCACGGAGCCTGCAGCGTCACCGTCAGCGGCGCATTGGAGCGGAACAGGGAGCGGGCGGGTTCCCCCGCGGTGGCTACGCACGCGCCGAACAAGCAGGCGCATGCCAGCAGGGCGCGCAGGAGGTGGCTGCGGACTGGTTTGCAGCGCTGGGCCTGGGTTGTGCAACCCTCATTCGGCCATGTTTCGTGCACAGGCGTCTCCTGCTCACGCGCCCGGACCGTCACCGGTCCGTCCTGCAGACCGGTTCCTGCCGCCATGGCCCGCTGCCGCCCTTGACTCGGCTTCATCTGCCTTGCGTTGGCCCTTCCTGACCTTGCGCTCGGCCACGAAGTCGGACTGCAGCCCGTCGCCAAAGCAGACCACATACACGGTGGCGTAGCAGAAGAAGACGGTCATCACGGCGACGACTTCCAGTGCGCTGACACCGGCCGCGATGCCAGCACCGATCGCAGCGAGGATGAACAGCGCATCGAAGGTGTCCTGGAGCGAACGGCGGAAACGCACGCCCGCCACGATTCCCGCCAGCGCGAAGGCCAAGGCCAGGTTGTACTGCACGACCAACACGATGGCCGCCACCACGCCGGGCAAGATCAGTGTGGTCTCGTCGATGGAATGGTCGAAGCCACTGCTGCGATAGATGCCTTTGTGTACCCAGGACACTGGCAGCATGAGCAGCCACACGCCGACCAGTGCGATCGCCAGCCGCCGGGCGTAGCCGAGGCGGTCGAGGTCTGGGGTTCGCGCTGCACCAGCCGCGTTCCCGGCGACCTCCGCGGCCAGCATTCGGTCATCCACCTGGGTAACGCGAGCACCGACGCCAGCGGCCAGGTCCCCGACTCCCCCAACCGGCATGTAGTCCACGATCCCCGGCACCAGCGCCAGCATGACGCCCAGGATCGCGGCGAGCGCAACGTGGTAGATCACCAGCCGGCGCAGCAGCCGGTAACCCGCTTGGCGCGAGGGAGCGTTTGCACGCGGAGGGATGTGCGCGCCCGCACCGGCATTGGTCATCGAGCTGTCGGACATGGACGTGTCCTCGCTGATCAGGGATACATGCGGCCTTTCCTGTGCCTACATCGGGACGCTACGGGATGCGGGTCAAGCGAGAGCTCGGCATCGAACCGGGCCAAGCCTGCGACGTAGCGCGCTGTGCCATCTGGTGGCGCGCTGCGTTGCCCACCTCGCCTGCCTCCCACCCCTGCCGATGCAGTCGTTGGATCGCAACGGCATCCAGAACCGGCGTGATTCCCGCATTGCGGTAGCTAAATGGACGCGGAAAGCAGGGGAAATGGGACAGGCCGCCTCGAGATGTACCTCGTCAGCTCAAGTCCAGCCGCGCGAACACCTGCGCCGCCATTCCCGCGGCAGCGTCGACGGAAGCGCGCAGATGCATATCCGCAGCCTCCCGGGCCTCGTAGGGAGAATCAGTGTCAGCATGGTGCGTCCAGGGCGTCGCGCACCTGGCGCGCCAGATCCGCGCGATGGTATGGCTTCTTAAGCAGGCGCACGCCGGCGTCCAGGCGTCCGTGGTGGACAATGACGTTCTCGGCATAGCCTGAGGTGTAGAGAACCTTGAGGGCGGGGCGCACCGCGCGGGCGGCTTCCGCCAGCTGATGACCGCTCAAGCCACCGGGCATCACCACGTCGGTGAACAGGAGGTCGATGTGGACCTTGGACTGCACAACCTCGATCGCGGCGGTGCCGTTGGCCGCCTCGATCACGCCATAGCCCAGCGCCGCCAGTTGATGGCTGGCATAGCGGCGCACCATTTCGTCGTCCTCGACTAGCAGGATGGTAGCGCTCCCGCCCTCGCCCGGCGCCCCGGCAGGCGTCTTGTCAACAACGGCGGCAACGTCCGCACGCGGCAGGTACATCGCCACCGTGGTGCCGCGGCCAAGGTCGGAGTGAAGGGTGAGGTAACCGCGCGACTGCTTGATGAAACCGTACACCATCGACAGCCCGAGACCGGTGCCCTTGCCAGCCTCCTTGGTGGTGTAGAAGGGCTCGAACACGTGCTGTAGATGCTCCGGGCTGATGCCGCCGCCGGTGTCGGATACTGCCAACTGCACGTAGTCACCGGCCGCGGCATTGAACTCCCGATCGGCATACTCACTGTCGAGATGCGTGTTGGCGGTCGATATGCGCAGCCGCCCACCTGCGGGCATGGCGTCGCGGGCGTTCAGGCACAGGTTCAGAAGTGCGTTCTCCAGCTGCGCCGGGTCGACCAGGGCGGGCCACAGGCCGTCGCCGCGCACCGTCTCAATCTCGACATGTTCGCCCAAGGCACGCCTGAGCAGGCCGTCCATGTCGGCGACCAGCCGGTTGGTGTCGACCGACTCGGGCTCCAGGGCTTGGCGGCCGGCGAAGGCGAGCAGGCGCTGAGTCAGTTCGGCGCCACGCTGTGCCGCGCCGCCGATCATCTGCGCCAGCGGCGCCAGGGCGGGCTGCCCCTTCAGTTCCTCGCCCAGTTGCTCGGCATTACCCAGGATCACAGTGAGCAGGTTGTTGAAATCGTGCGCAACTCCGCCGGTCAGTTGGCCCACCGACCCGAGGCGCTGGGAACGGTTCGCCTGCATCTCGAGCGAGAACTGCCGGGTGGTGTCGCGACCGACCGCGACGAACAACTCATCGGTGGCCGACCAGGCGAGCGACCATGTGACGCGCACCCGCCCCGCATCCGCGCGCACCATCTGCCAGGTGGCTTCGCGCGCCGCGTGCCCGTCGAATACGTCGTCCAGCAAGCGATCCAGCCCTTCTGCGTCTTCATCCTCCAGCAGGGACGCCAGCGCAGTACCGGAGAGATCGCCGGGCGCATAGCCGAGCAGGGGTTGGCTGCGCGCGCCAACGTCCACGAACCTCCCTTGGCGATCGAGCGAGCAAATCAGGTCCGGCGAGGCATCGACCAGATGCTCGTAGCGGTTCTTCAGCCGCGCCGTTTCGTCCTGGCTGTCGTGCAGCGTGCGCACCATCTCCTGCCGTTCGCGCTCGGCGGCGGGTAGCCAGCTCCGCAACAGCAGGGTAAGCACCAACACGCCGGCCGCGACGTTGATCAACTTGGGCACCATCAACAGTGCCGGAACGCCCAGCAGCTGCTGGAAGCTCTGCGGGAAGAATCCGTAGAGGGCGTTGAAATAGATCCCGAAGTAGAGGTTCTCGAAGACCGTGCGGAACGCATCGATCGCCAGCACGATGATGAGGACGCGGAACGCCTCGTCGTGACCATGCGTGCGCCTGAGCTTGCCCAGAAAAATGACCATGATCGCCAACCAGAGGGCCACGATGACCCAATAGCTCCCGGTGGCGATCAGCCTGAAGAAGTCGTCAAGATTTTGCATGCAGTGACTCCCCTCACTACCGCGGCTGGGACCCAGCCATATCCGCTCCCAGTATCTGCCTCTCCCCTCTAATCTGCTACGACCCGGCGCAGCATCTGCTGACGGCCCATCGCGAGGGTCGCAGGTTCGAACCCTGCACCGCCCACCATACGATTCGAGAAACCGGCCTTGCGCCGGTTTTTTGGTTTATGCGCCCGGCGGGGCAGTCACCCCAGCCCAAGCCGCTGGATGACCTGCTCGGCCATGCCAGCCGCATCGCCGACGGCGGCGTGCAGGTGGACTTCCGCCGCCTCCGGGGCCTCGTAGGGAGAATCGATGCCGGTGAAGTTGCGCAATTCACCGCGCCGGGCCTTGGCGTACAGCCCCTTGACGTCACGCTGTTCGGCCACGTCGAGCGGGGTGTCGACGAAGACCTCAAGGAACTCGCCCGGTTCGAACATCGACCGCGCCATTTCGCGCTCGGCACGGAACGGGGAGATGAAGCTGACCAGGACGATCAGGCCGGCATCGGTCATCAGCCTGGCGACTTCGGCAACCCGGCGGATGTTCTCCACGCGGTCCTCGTCGGTGAAGCCGAGGTCCTTGTTGAGGCCGTGGCGAACGTTGTCGCCGTCGAGCAGGTAAGTATGCCGGCCCAGTGCCAGCAGCCGCTTTTCGACGAGGTTGGCGATGGTCGACTTGCCGGCGCCGGACAGGCCGGTGAACCACAGGCAACGCGCCTGCTGGTGTTTGAGCCGGCTGCGGGTGGCCTTGTCAACGTCGAGGTGCTGCCAGTGGATGTTGCCAGCGCGGCGCAAGGCGAAGTCCAGGGTGCCGGCCGCCACCGTGGCGTTGCTGTGGCGGTCGATCAGGATGAAGCCACCCAGCGCACGGTTGTCGGCGTAGCGTTCGAACGGCACCGGCTGGTCGAGGTGCAGGTTGCAATAGGCGACCTCGTTCAAGTCCAGGTGCTTGGCCGCGAGGTGCTCCTGCGTGTTGACGTCGATCTTGTACTTGATCTCGGTGACGGACGCGCCCACCGTGCGCGCGCCGATCTTGAGCAGATACGGACGGCCGGGTAGCAAAGACTCGTCGCCCATCCACAACAGGTGCGAGGCGAACTGGTCGGAGACTTCGGGCGGATTCGCGGCGGCTGCGATCACGTCGCCGCGGCTGGCATCGACCTCGTCCGCCAGCGTTAGGGTGACCGCCTGCCCCGCCCGGGCTTCCTGCAGGTCGCCATCGGCAGTGACGATCCGCGCCAGCGTCGAGCGCCGGCCGGAGGGCAACACCGTGATCGCATCGCCCAGCGCAGCCTTGCCAGCCACGATGGTGCCGGCGAAGCCACGGAAATCCTGGTTCGGCCGGCACACCCACTGCACCGGCATGCGCAATGCGTCGCCGCCGCCCCTCGTTTGCACCTGCACCTGCTCAAGATGCTGCAGCAAGGAAGGCCCATCGAACCAAGCCAACGCGGGCGACGGACCGAGCATGTTGTCGCCCTTCAACGCCGACAACGGAATGCATGTCACGTTCGGGATGCCCAGCTGGGCCGCCAAGGCGCGATAACCCTCGGCGATAGGCTCGAACACGTCCTGGCGGTACTCCACCAGGTCCATCTTGTTGACCGCGAGCAACACGTGGCGAATGCCCAGCAGCGACACGATGTAGCTGTGCCGTCGGGTCTGGGTGAGCAGGCCCTTGCGCGCATCCACCAGCACGATGGCGAGGTCCGCCGTGGAGGCGCCGGTGGCCATGTTGCGGGTGTACTGCTCGTGGCCCGGGCAGTCCGCCACGATGAAGCGGCGCTTGTCGGTACCGAAGTAGCGGTAGGCGACATCGATGGTGATGCCCTGCTCGCGTTCGGCGGCCAGGCCATCGACCAGCAGCGCGAAGTCGATGTCGTCGCCTTGCGTGCCATGACGGCGGCTGTCGGCTTCCAACGCAGTGACCTGGTCGTCCAGCAGCACGCGGGTGTCATGCAGCAGGCGACCGATCAGCGTGCTCTTGCCGTCGTCCACGCTGCCGCAGGTGATGAAGCGCAGCTGGTCCCGTGCTTCGTGCTCTTGCAGGAAGGCCGCGACCTGCGCGCCTGCATCCTGGATGGCCATCAGAAATAGCCCTCCTGTTTCTTCTTTTCCATCGAAGCAGTCGGGTCATGGTCGATCACCCTGCCCTGCCGTTCCGAGGTCGTCGACAACAGCATCTCGGCGATGACCTTTTCAAGCGTGTCGGCATCGGATTCGATGGCGCCGGTCAGCGGATAGCAGCCGAGGGTGCGGAAGCGTACGCGCCTCATCGCGGGCGTCTCGCCATCGCGCAGCGGCAGGCGCCCGTCATCGACCATGATCAGCGCACCGTTGCGTTCAAGCACGGGACGCTCCGCGGCAAGGTACAGCGATGGCACCGGGATGTTTTCGCGGTAGATGTACAGCCACACGTCGAGCTCGGTCCAGTTGGAGATCGGGAACACGCGCACCGATTCGCCATTGTGGATGCGTGTGTTGTAGAGGTTCCACAGCTCGGGGCGCTGCTGCTTCGGGTCCCAGCGATGCTGCGCACTGCGGAAGCTGAAGATGCGCTCCTTGGCGCGCGATTTCTCCTCGTCGCGGCGGGCCCCGCCGATGGCGGCATCGAACCCCCACTTGTCCAGCGCCTGCTTCAGCGCCTGGGTCTTCATCACGTCCGTATGAACGGTGGCGCCGTGACTGATCGGTCCGACGCCCTGTGCCACGCCCTCGGGATTGGTGTGCACGCGCAGCTCGACGCCGCTTTCCCGGGCACGCTGGTCGCGGAAGGCGATCATCTCGCGGAATTTCCAGCCGGTATCGACGTGCAGCAGCGGAATCGGTGGGCGTGCCGGAAAAAAGGCCTTGGCCAGCAGGTGCAGCAACACCGAGCTGTCCTTGCCCACCGAATACAGCATCACCGGGTTGCGGAATTCCGCCGCCACCTCGCGCAGGATGTGGATGCTTTCGGCTTCCAGCCGATCGAGGTGGGACAGCGTTGCGTTCAAGTCGGCCAGGCGTCTTCGGGGACGGGGCAGCGTATCAGTTCGACTTGCCGCTCCGCATCCGCAGCACGTGCTCTGGTGGCATGAAGCCATCGCTGCGGGCCATCTCCCAGAAATCCTGGAACACCGCATGTTCCGGGAGGACGCCCGACAGCAACTCGCCAGGGCGGAGGAAGCGATACAGCGCACCGAGCGAGCGCACCTCGGTCGGGGAGACCCGGCGCAGGATGTGCTCCGGCCCCAACTGATCCGGATGGTCCAGCCCCGCGGCGCACAGCAGGTCGCGCAGGGCGTGCAGGGTGTTGTCGTGGAACTCGGCAACGCGGGTCGCCTTGTCGGGCACGTCGAGCTTGCGCCAGCGCTTCGGATCCTGCGTTGCCACGCCGGTCGGGCAGCGGTCGGTGTGGCAGCTCAAGGACTGGATGCAGCCGAGCGCGAACATGTAACCCCGGCCGGCGTTGCACCAGTCCGCGCCCATGGCCAGGGTGCGGGCGATGTCGAACGCGCTGACGATCTTGCCGCCAGCGCCGAGCTTGATGCGGTCGCGCAGGCCCAGCCCCACCAGGGTGTTGTGGACCAGCATCAGGGCCTCATGCATCGGCACGCCGACGTGGTCGATGAACTCCGCCGGGGCGGCGCCGGTCCCGCCCTCGGCGCCGTCGACCACGATGAAATCCGGCAGGACGCCGCTTTCATGCATGGCCTTGGCCACGCCGAACCATTCCCACGGATGGCCGACGGCCAGCTTGAAGCCGACCGGCTTGCCTCCCGACAGATTGCGCAGGCGATCGACGAACTGCAGCAGCCCTTTGGGCGTGGAAAACGCCGAGTGCGATGCCGGCGACACGCAGTCGACGCCCATCGGTACGCCGCGGGTGGCCGAAATCTCCGCGCTGACCTTGGCTGCGGGCAACACCCCGCCATGCCCGGGCTTGGCGCCCTGCGACAACTTGACCTCGATCATCTTGACCTGGGGATCAACGGCTGCTGCTGCAAATGCCGCCTCGCAGAAACTGCCATCGTCATTGCGGCAGCCGAAGTAGCCGGAACCTATTTCCCACACCAGGTCACCGCCTGCCTCGCGGTGATAGGGCGAGATCGACCCCTCGCCGGTGTCATGGTAGAAGCCGCCGCGCTTGGCGCCTGCGTTGAGGGCGCGGATCGCCGCTGCGGACAGCGAGCCGAAGCTCATCGCGGAAATGTTGAACACGCTGGCGGAGTACGGTTGCGCACGACCGGCGCCGATGGTGATGCGGAAATCCGCGGACTCGATCGCACTGGGCGCCATCGAATGGTTGATCCACTCGTAGTCGACGCCGTACACGTCCTTGTGGGTGCCGAACGGCCGCACGTCGTTGACCCGCTTGGCCCGCTGGTAGACCAGGGCACGTTGCTGGCGCGAGAACGGCACTGCGGCGAGGTCCGACTCGATGAAGTACTGGCGCATTTCCGGGCCGATCGATTCCAGTCCGTAACGGAAATGGGCGAGGATCGGATAGGTGCGGCGCAGCGTGCTGGTGCGCTGCAGGAGATCGAAGGTGCCGAGCGCGGCCAGCGCGCCGAAAATGGCGACGCCCCACCACCAGTCGAGCTGGGTGCGGACCATGGCGAGCGACACCAGCGTCATGACGAGGCTGGCGATGTAGGGCGCGTATCGGACCATGCGGCGAGGATAGCAACCCCGCCGCAGCTGCAGGCACAGGTGCCGGCGAACTTCAGTCCAGCGTGCGCAAGGTCACTGCTGGCGGCACATGCAGGACGCGCCGCGTTGCCCACAGGCCAGCCACGAGCGCCGCAAGCATGCCGAGCGCGCCGCCGGTGGCCGCCATCTTCCAGTCAGCGCTCCAAGGCAGGTTGAACACGCGGGTCGCAATCACTCCGGCGAGCACCGACGCCGCCACGGCCGCGACCAGGCCGGACAGCAGGCCGATCGCCGCGAACTCGGACGCCTGCGCCAAGCGCAACTGGCGGGCGCGTGCACCGAGCACGCGCATCACCGCGCCTTCCTGCAGGCGCTCGTCCTGGCTCGCACTGACCGCGGCCAGCAACACCAGCACGCCGGCTGCGAACGAGAACCAGAAGACGACGCGCACGACCGTGGCTACCTGGTCGGCGGTGCTGCGAACCTGCTTGAGCACCGCGTCGACGTCGATCACCGACAGGTTGGGGAATCGTGCCACCAGTTCGGCGGTGAAGCGTGGCTTGCTGGGCGGCACCTGCACAGCGGTGATGTGGCTGGCCGGCATGCCTCGCAACGCAGCCGGCGACACCAGCACGAAGAAGTTCGGCTGGAAGCTTTCCCAGTCCACCTTGCGCAGGCTGGTCACGCGCGCCTCCAGCGCCTGCCCGGCGATGTCGAAGCGGACCACGTCGCCCAGCTTCCAGCGCAGGCGCTCCGCGAAATCCTCTTCGACCGAGAGTTGCGCATCGGCAGGGCCGCCCTCCGGCCAGAATTCGCCGGCCACCAACGCATTGTCGGGGCGCAAGGCATCGGCAGTGGACAGGTTGAACTCACGTTCGGCGAGGCGCTGCGCTCGCTCGCCCTCCTCAGCGTAGTCGCCTGCCCGTACCGGCTTCCCGTTATGGGCCAGGTAGCGCGCCCGCACCATCGGATACAGGGTTGGCGCGGCCATGCCCTGCCCCGCGATGAAGCCACGCACATCCGCCAGCTGGTTGTCCTGCACGTTGATGATGAACCGATTGGGTGCATCCGCGGCCAGCGTCTGCTGCCAGCGATCCAGCAGGTCGCGCTGGACGAAGGTCAGCAGCAGCAGTGCCATCAAGCCCAGTCCCAACGCGGATACCTGGGCGATGCTGGTCCCAGCGCGCCGGCTGACATTCGCCAGTCCGTAACGCAGGGCGCCGCGCAAACGCGTGCGCAGGCGTCGCACCAGCACGATCAGCGCACCCGCCAGCAGAGCCAGCACCAAAAGGGTGCCCACGATGCCGGCAAGCATGGTCAGGCCCAGCGTCGCCGAGCCCGCTTTCCACCACAACAGGGCAGCCAGCCCGCCCAATCCGGCGATCGCGACCAACCAGGCGCTCGGCTCGGTCGGGTCCAGGTCACGCCGCAACACGCGCAAGGCCGGCACCCGGCGCAAAGCGAGTACTGGGGGTGCGCCGAAGGCGAGCAGCACCAGCATGCCCACCGCCAGGCCTTCCAGCGCGGGACGCCAGGATGCAGGCGGGATCGCCAGGCCCAGCATGTCCGCCAGCCACGCACCCACGGCCCACTGCAGGCCGAACGCGATGGCGATGCCGAACGTGCAAGCCAGCAACCCAAGCAGCACGAGTTCACCGACGTGGATCCCCACCAGGGTGCGCTGGCTGGCGCCCAGGCAGCGCATAACCGCCGCTCCCTGCAAATGACGCGCGCTGTGGCGACGCGCGGCCATGGCCACTGCCACTGCGGCCAGCACCACCGATACCAGGGCTGCGAGCCCGAGGAAACGGCCGGCACGATCCAGCGCGGATCGAATTTCCGGCCGCGCATCGCCGGCCGTCTCGACGCGCAGCCGCCGCAGCTTGCTGGCTTGGGCGCGCTGCACGAAGCCTTCCACCGCCGGCGCCGCGCCCGCCACCACCAGCCGGTTCTGGATGCGGCTACCTTCCTGCACCAAGCCTGTTGCCGGCAGGTCCGCCAGCGCCACGAACACCTTGGGTGCGACGTTGAAATAATCGATGCCTGCATCCGGCTCCTGCAGGACCAGCGCCACGATCCGCAGCCGGGACGCGCCCAGCGTAATGTCTTCGCCAATGCGTGCCCCCAGGCGGTCGGCACCGGCCCGGCTCAGCCACGCAGTGCCTGCAGAGGGAATGCCGGATGCCTTTCGCTCCACGCCATCGCCGGCATCGATCAGGAATTCGCCGCGCAGCGGGTAACCTGCACCCAGCGCACGTACGTCGCCCAGCTCAAGCCTCGCGTCCGCGCCGTCACCCACTCGCAACATGCTGTTGAGCTCGCGGGTTTCGCTGACCTGAAGGCCAGCGTTTCGCGCGTCGACACGCAAGCCTTCTGGCAGGGGTACGTCGCTGCGCAGCACCGCATCCCCACCGAGCAGGCGGTTGGCCTCCATCGCAAGTCCGCGTCCCGCGCGCTCGGT
>JAZKHR010000113.1:0-15192 GCA_040385305.1 Pseudomonadota bacterium | reverse complement strand
AACCTGCAGATCGGCACCTACGACGGCAAGCCGCTGACCACGGAACTTTCCGGCAACGTCATCGACGTGTGCCCGGTGGGTGCACTGACCAACAAGGTGTTCCGGTTCAAGGCGCGCCCGTGGGAACTGACCGCCAAGCCGTCGCTGGGCTACCACGACGCGCTCGGCAGCAACCTGTTCCACCACGTGCGCCGCGGCGAGATCCTGCGCAGCGTGCCGCGCGACAACGAAGCGGTGAACGAGTGCTGGATCTCGGACCGCGACCGCTACGCGCACGAAGGCCTGTATGCCGAGGACCGCGCCACCGTGCCGCTGGTCCGCGAGGGTGAGGACTTCCGCGAGGTGTCATGGGAGGAAGGGCTGGCCAAGGCTGCGCAGATCCTGCGCGACAACGCGGCCGACGACCTCGGCATGCTGGTGCACCCGTCCACCTCGAACGAAGAGGGCGCCTTGCTGGCACGGCTGGCGGAGGCCCTCGCTACCGGCAACCTCGACCACCGCATCGGCCAGCTCGACCTGTCCGACGGCTTCGCCGCTGAAGCCTTCGCGATGCCGGTCGCCGAGATCGAACAGGCGCAGGCCATCGTCATCATCGGCAGCCACCTGCGCCATGAGGTTCCGCTGCTGCACGCGCGGGTACGCAAGGCCGTATTGCGCGGCGCCAAGGTGCACGTGGTCAATCCGGTGGATTTCGATTTCGCCTTCGCCATCGAAAGCAGGCAGATCGTGCCGCCGTCGCGGATGGCTGCCGCGCTGGACGCGCTGGACCTGGGCGATGCGGCCAACATCGCCGTGATCGTCGGCGCCATCGCGGAAACCGGCGCGCATGCCGCGTCGATCCGCGCCGCGGTCGCTGCCTTCGCCACTTCGCGCAACGCCCGCGTGTGCCGCATCCCGCAGGGCGCGAATGCCCTGGGATTGTCGCGCCACGGCGTGTTGCCGGCCTCGCGCGATGCGCAGGCCATGCTGCATGAGCCGCGCGCCGCGTACCTGATCTACGGCATCGAGCCCGGACTCGATTTTGCCGACCAGCATGCCGCGGTGAAGGCGCTGGGCGACGCGCAGGTGGTGGCCTTCAGCCAGTTCGCCTGCCAGTCCACCCGTCGCGTTGCCGACGTGATCCTGCCGATCGGCGCGCTGCCCGAGATCGACGCCACCCTGACCAACCTTGACGGCCTGGACCAGGCGACCAGCGCCGGCGGCAAGCTGCCGGGGCAGGCGCGTGCCGGCTGGCGCGTGCTGCGTGCGCTCGCTGATGCGCTGGCCGTGCCGGGCTTTGAGTTCACCGACCTCGCCGGTGCGCGGGCCAGCTTGGGACCGAGGTCTGTCCAGGCATCGAAGGGCAAGCAAGTGGAGCAGGGCAGCGGTGGCTTGGAAGTCGCGGCATCGCAGGCGATCTACCGCGTCGACGGCGTGGTTCGGCGCGCCAAGGCCTTGCAGGCGCATCCGTTGACTGCGGGCGCGCGGGTCCATGTCAACCCCGCCGATGCAGCGTCAATCGACGTGGGTGACGGAGCGATGGCCAAGCTGGCCACTCGCGTCGGCACCGCGACCCTGCAGGTCGTGGTCGATGAACGGGTTGCGCCTGGCTGCGCCTGGGTCGAATCCGGCTACGGCGCGACCGCACCGCTCGTGGCATCCGCACGGGTGGAGGTGGCAAAGGCATGAATCCGTTGATGCTGCACGTAGTGGATCCGTTCCGCGACTGGCTGCTGGCATTCGGCACCTTTGGCTTGCTGGCGTGGATCGTGCTGAAGATCCTGGCGGTCGCGGTGCCGGTGATCGTGAGTGTCGCCTTCTACGTGGTCTGGGAACGCAAGCTGATCGGATGGATGCATGTCCGCCATGGGCCGATGTACGTCGGCATGGGCGTCCTCCAGGCGTTTGCGGACGTGTTCAAGCTGCTGTTCAAGGAAGTGGTGCAGCCCACCGTGGCCCATCCGTTCCTTTACCGTCTTGCCCCGCTGATTGCGCTGGTGCCGGCGTTTGCGGCGTGGGCGGTAGTGCCGTTCGATGCGCAGCTGGTGCTGTCAAACGCCAACGCCGGCCTGCTGTACCTGCTGGCGATGACCTCGCTGGGCGTATACGGGATCATCCTTGCCGGGTGGGCGTCCAATTCGAAGTACGCGTTCCTCGGCGCCATGCGCGCCGCGGCGCAGGTGGTGAGCTACGAGATCGCGATGGGCTTTGCCCTGGTAGGCGTGCTGATCGCCGCCGGCAGCCTGAACCTCACCGAGATCGTGATGGCGCAGTCCGGCAACGCCGGCTTCCTGGAGTGGTTCTGGGTGCCACTGGCTCCGCTGTTCCTGGTGTATTTCATCTCCGGCGTTGCCGAGACCAACCGCGCGCCGTTCGACGTTGTCGAGGGCGAGTCTGAAATCGTGGCCGGCCACATGGTCGAGTATTCGGGCTCGCAGTTCGCGCTGTTCTTCCTGGCCGAATACGCCAACATGATCCTGGTCAGCTTCCTGACGGCGATCTTCTTCCTTGGTGGCTGGCTCAGCCCGTTCCAGGGCTTGGGCATCCCGCTGCTGTCCGTCGACGGCTGGTGGTGGCTGCTGGCCAAGGTGTTCTTCTTCGCCAGTTGCTTCATCTGGTTCCGCGCCAGCTTCCCGCGCTACCGCTATGACCAGATCATGCGGCTGGGCTGGAAGGTCTTCATCCCGATCACCATCGCCTGGATCTGCGTGACTGCCCTGATGGCGTACTTCAACGTGTTCACGCCGGGGCAATGACATGACCCGCATCGCCGCCTACCTCAAGAGCCTGTTGCTGCTGGAGCTGTTCCAGGGCCTCGGTCTGACCGCGAAATACCTGTTCAAGCCGAAGTACACGCTGATGTACCCGATGGAGAAGACGCCGCAGTCGCCGCGCTTCCGTGGAGTGCATGCGTTGCGCCGTTACCCGAACGGCGAAGAGCGTTGCATCGCCTGCAAGCTGTGCGAAGCGGTGTGCCCTGCTCTGGCGATCACCATCGATTCCGAGCAGCGAGAAGACGGCACCCGGCGCACCACGCGTTATGACATCGACCTGTTCAAGTGCATCTATTGCGGTTTCTGCGAGGAGTCCTGCCCGGTGGATTCCATCGTCGAAACCCACGTGCATGAATACCATTTCGACCGGCGCAGCCAGAGCGTGCTCACCAAGCCGCAGCTGCTGGCCATCGGCGACCGGCTCGAGGCGGACATCGCCCAGCGCCGTGCCGCCGACGCACCGTTCCGCTGAGCGAGCAGACCATGCATTTCGATTTAACCACGCTTGCCTTCCTCGCCTTCGCAGCAACCGCGGTCATGGCGGCGCTGGCCACCATCACCTCGCGCAATCCGGTGCATGCCGCGTTGTGGCTGGTACTGACGTTTTTCTCGGTGGCGTGCACCTGGATCATCGGCGGCGCCGAATTCCTCGGCATCGCGCTTGTGCTGGTGTACGTAGGCGCGGTGATGGTGCTGTTCCTGTTCGTGGTGATGATGCTGGACGTCGAGCTGGCGCCGCTGCGGGAGGGCTACGTGCGCTACCTGCCGGTCGGGCTGCTGGTGGCGCTGTTGATGCTGGGCCAGATTCTTGCGCTGATCGGAGTCAAGGCACTGGCGCAGACGCCGCTGGCAGACAACGCTGCGGTGGCAGGTGAAGTCCCCAACACGGTCTGGCTCGCGCGCGCGCTGTTCACTGACTTCATGCTGCCGTTCGAGGTCGCCGCGGTGATCCTGACCGTGGCCGTGGTGGCCGCGGTGATGCTGACCCTGCGCCGTCGCCCTGGTGCCAAGCACCAGGATCCTTCCGCGCAGTCGCGGGTGCGTTCGGGCGACCGCCTGCGCATGGTCAAGATGGATGCGGAACGTCCGCCGGCGTCGCCCGTGGTCGAAGGGGAGGGCGCGCCATGAACACGCTTGTCTCCGCCCTGACGCTGGGCCACTTCCTGGCCCTGGGTGCGGTGCTGTTCAGCATCAGCCTGGCCGGCATCTTCCTCAACCGCAAGAACGTGATCATGTTGCTGATGTCGATCGAGCTGATGTTGCTCGCAGTCAACATCAACTTCGTGGCGTTCTCGCGCTCGCTGGGCGACCCGGCCGGGCAGGTGTTCGTGTTCTTCATCCTGACCGTGGCCGCCGCGGAGGCCGCGATCGGCCTGGCGATCCTGGTCACCCTGTTCCGCAACCGGCGCACGATCGACGTGGCCGACATCGACACCCTGAAGGGCTGACGGATGTTCCTCTCCAAGACCCACTTGCTGCTGGTCGTGCTGCTGCCACTGCTGGGCGCGGTGCTGGCCGGATTGTTCGGCCGCAGGATCGGGCGCGTCGGTTCGCACTCCATCACCATCGCCGGCGTTGCCGCCAGCTTTGCATTGTCCGCTTACGTGATGTGGCAGCTGCTGCAGGGCGCCGCACCCTTCAACGAGAACCTGTACACCTGGTTCCAGGTGGGCGGCATCGAGGCCAATGTCGGCTTCATGGTCGACAAGCTGACCGCGATGATGATGGTGGTGGTCACCTTCGTCTCGCTGCTGGTGCACATCTACACCATCGGCTACATGGCCGATGACGACGGCTACCAGCGCTTCTTCAGCTACATCAGCCTGTTCACCTTCAGCATGCTGATGCTGGTGATGAGCAACAATTTCCTGCAGCTGTTCTTCGGCTGGGAAGCAGTGGGGCTGGTCTCGTACCTGCTGATCGGCTTCTGGTACAAGCGGCCCAGCGCGATCTTCGCCAACCTCAAGGCGTTCCTGGTCAACCGGGTGGGTGATTTCGGCTTCCTGCTCGGCATCGCCGGCGTGCTGTACTGGATCGGCACCCTGGACTACGCCACCGCGTTCGCCAACGCGCCGACCATCCGCGACACCACGGTCACCATCTTCGCAGGCAGTGAGTGGTCGGTGGCGACCATCATCTGCATCGGCCTGTTCATCGGCGCGATGGGCAAGTCGGCGCAGGTGCCGCTGCACGTGTGGCTGCCGGACTCGATGGAAGGCCCGACCCCGATCTCCGCGCTGATCCACGCCGCGACCATGGTCACCGCCGGCGTCTTCATGGTCGCGCGCATGTCGCCCATCTTCGAGCTCTCGCCCACCGCGCTCAACTTCATCCTGTTCATCGGCGCCACCACGGCGTTCTGGACTGGCCTGATCGGCATGGTGCAGAACGACATCAAGCGCGTGGTGGCGTACTCCACGCTGTCGCAGCTGGGCTACATGACAGTGGCGCTGGGACTGTCCGCGTATTCGGCGGCGGTGTACCACCTGATGACCCATGCGTTCTTCAAGGCGTTGCTGTTCCTGGCCGCCGGCAGCGTGATCATCGGCATGCACCACGAGCAGGACATGCGCAAGATGGGTGGCCTGCGCAAGTACATGCCGATCACCTTCTTCACCAGCCTGCTCGGCACCCTGGCACTGGTCGGCACGCCGTTCTTGAGCGGCTTCTACTCGAAGGACACCATCATCGAGGCAGCCCACCTGCGCGCCGCGGAAAATGCAGGTTGGGTTGCCCAGTACGCGAACATCGCCGTCTTGCTCGGCGCGTTCGTGACCAGCTTCTACAGCTTCCGCCTGCTGTACATGACGTTCTTTGGCGAGGAGCGCTTTCGCGATGCGCACGTGGATGACGCTCATGTGCTCGATCCACACCACGCCGATGTGCATGCGCACGACGATCACCAGGGTGAGCATGGCCACCACGGTGCACACGAGCCACACGAGTCGCCGTGGGTCGTGACCGTGCCGCTGATCCTGCTGGCGATCCCGTCGGTACTGATCGGCTTCCTCACGGTCGGGCCCATGTTGTTCGGCACCGACGTGCTGGGCCACGAGAAGCAGCTGCCGTTCTTCCTCGGCGCCATCGAGGTCATCAAGGACAACGATGTCATCGCCAGGCTGGCGGAGGACTTCCATGGGCCGGTGGCCTTTGCCATCCACGGCCTGCAGGCTCCCGCCTTCTGGCTGGCGCTGATGGGCTTCCTGCTCGCCACGCTGCTGTACCTGGTCAAGCCGGAATGGCGCGCGGGCATCACCCGTACCCTGGCCTTGCCGATCCGCGTGCTGGAAAACAAGTACGGCTTCGACGACCTGTGGATCGGCGGCTTTGCTGGAGGCGGGGTCAAGCTCGGCCAGGCATCGCGCGCGTTCGACAGCACTGTGATCGATGGCGTGGCGGTCAACGGCAGCGCGGCGACAGTCGGGTTGGTAGCGGCCCTCGTGCGCAAGCTGCAGTCCGGCTACCTCTACCACTACGCCTTCGCCATGATCCTGGGCCTGGTCGCGCTGCTGGCGCTGGCCAACCACTACTGGGCATGACTTTTCAGATGAACCCTCGATGGAAACAAGCGTGACCCACTGGCCCCTGCTCAGCGTCCTGATCTGGCTGCCGATCCTCGGTGGCGTGTTGACCATGCTGGCCGGCAACGCCCGTCCGCAGGCTGCGCGCTGGATCGCGTTGGGCGTGGCATTGGCCACGTTCCTGCTCAGCCTGCCGCTGTTCTCCGGGTTCGATACCGGCAATGCGGCGATGCAGTTCGTCGAGCAGCGCGCCTGGATCCCGGCATACGCCATCCAGTACCACCTGGGCGCGGACGGCATTTCGCTGGCCCTGATCGGCCTGACCACGCTGACCACGGTGCTGGTGCTGATCGGCGCGTGGACCGCCATCGACAAGCGCGTGAGCCAGTATTACGCCGCGTTCCTGATCCTGGAAGGCTTGATGATCGGCGTGTTCAGCGCCTTGGACGCGCTGCTGTTCTACGTGTTCTTCGAAGGCATGCTGATCCCGATGTTCATCATCATCGGCGTGTGGGGCGGTCCGCGCCGTGTGTATGCCTCGGTGAAGTTCTTCCTGTACACCTTCCTTGGCTCGGTTTTCATGCTGGTCGGGCTGATCTACCTGTACCTGCAGAGCGGCAGCTGGCAGCTGGCCGACATGGCCGCCCAACCGCTGACCATGGTCGAGCAGGCGTGGCTGTTCTTCGCCTTCCTGGTCGCGTTCGCGGTCAAGGTGCCGATGTTCCCGGTGCATACATGGTTGCCGGACGCGCACGTGGAGGCGCCCACCGGCGGCTCCGTGATCCTGGCCGCGATCATGCTGAAGATCGGCGGCTACGGCTTCATTCGCTTCGTGCTGCCGATCGTGCCGGACGCCGGCCACGAGTACGCGTGGCTGGTGATCGCGCTGAGCCTGGTCGCCATCGTCTACGTGGGCATGGTGGCGCTGGTGCAGGAGGACATGAAGAAGCTGATCGCGTATTCGTCGGTCGCGCACATGGGCTTCGTGACCCTGGGAATCTTCATCGCCTTCGCGCTGGTGCGCGACGCCGGCCTGCAGGACGCGGCGCGCCTCGGCCTGCAGGGCGCGATGGTGCAGATGATCTCGCACGGCTTCATCTCCGGTGCGATGTTCTCCTGCGTCGGCGTGCTCTACGACCGCATGCACAGCCGGATGATCCGCGACTACGGCGGCGTTGCCAACGTCATGCCGTGGTTCGCGATGTTCTGGGTGTTCTTCGCCATGGCCAATGCCGGCCTGCCGGGCACCAGCGGTTTCGTCGGCGAATTCATGGTGATCCTGGCCGCGTTCCAGGCCAATCCGCTGATCGGCTTCCTGGCTGCATTCACCCTGGTCATCGGCGCCGGCTACACGCTGTGGCTGACCAAGCGGGTTATCTGGGGCGAGGTAGGTAATGCGCACGTGGCCGAGCTCGAGGACATCAACCTGCGCGAGTGGATCGTGCTGGGGGTGTTCGCTGTCGGCGTGCTGGTGCTGGGCGTGTGGCCGAAGCCGCTGACCGACCTGATGGAGCCCTCCATCGCGCAACTGGCGAGCCAGCTCGCCGCGACCAAGCTCTGAGGTGTCCCTGCTTTTATGGAAATGTCGATGATGCAGACCATGCCCACCGCCGCCGACCTGCTGCCGCTGCTGCCCGAGCTGGTGCTGGTAGGCGTCGCGTTCGCGCTGCTGATGCTCGACCTGTTCCTGGCGGAGAAGCAGCGCGTGGTGACCCACCTGCTGTCGATCGCCGTCCTGCTCGTGGTCGGGATCATGATCATCGCCGGCGTAGGCGGGCAGGGCACGGTGCTGGCGGGCATGTTCGTCCGCGACAACATGGCGGACGTGCTGAAGATCGCCACCTGTTTCGTGTCCGCCATCGCCCTGGTCTATGCCTGGCCGTTCCTGCGCGAGCGCGGCCTGTACAAGGGCGAAGTGTCGGTGCTGGTGCTGTTCGCCGTGGCCGGGATGATGCTGCTGATCTCGGCGGGTAGCCTGGTCATGGTCTACCTCGGCCTGGAGCTGCTGGCGCTGTGTTCGTACGCGCTGGTGGCCATCGACCGCGATAGCCCGGTGGCGTCGGAAGCGGCGATGAAGTATTTCGTGCTCGGTTCGCTGGCCTCCGGCATGCTGCTGTACGGCATGTCGCTGGTGTACGGCGCCACCGGCAGCATCGACCTCCTGACCATCCGCGCCGCGGCCGAGAGCGTGGCCCAGCCCTCGATGCTGCTTGCCGGCCTGGCCTTCATGGTCGCCGGCATCGCCTTCAAGTTTGGCGCAGCCCCATTCCACATGTGGCTGCCAGACGTCTACCACGGCGCGCCGACGCCCATCACCCTGTTCATCGGCTCGGCACCGAAGCTGGCAGCGTTCGCGATGGCAATCCGCCTGCTCGAAGTGGGCGCGGGCCCGCTCGGCGACCAGTGGCGCCCCCTGCTTGCGGGACTGGCTGCGCTGTCACTGGTGATCGGCAACCTGGTTGCACTGGTGCAGGTCAATCTCAAGCGCATGCTGGCGTACTCCACCGTGTCCCACGTCGGCTTCCTGTTCATGGGCCTGGCGGGTGGCGGGGCGGTCGGATATGCCTCGGCCATGTTCTACGCGATCAGCTACGCGATCATGGCCACCGCAGCGTTCGGCGCCGTCATCATGCTGTCCCGTCGCGGGTTCGAGGGCGACCGCATCGAGGACTTCAGGGGACTCAACGCGCGCGATCCCTGGACCGCGGGACTGGTGCTCTGCGTGATGGCCTCCCTCGCTGGCGTGCCACCGTTCCTCGGATTCTGGTCGAAACTCGCGGTGCTGCGCGCGGCGCTGGAGGGCGGGCTCATGTGGCTCGCCATCGTCGGCATCGTGTGCGCCGTGATCGGGGCGTTCTACTACCTGCGTGTGATCAAGGCGATGTATTTCGATGAATCGTCGGGCGAGCCCGCGCCGCCTCGCGAGGACCGCGTGCTGCGCGTGGTGTTCGGGGTCAATGCACTTGGCCTGCTTGCCTTGGGCCTCGCCTGGAACCCGCTGATGGCGTGGTGCCAGCAGGCGTTTGTCTGAAGCATCACAGGCAACAAGTTGTATGCCGGGCTTGCATTGCCCGCGCGCATTCACCATAATTCCGCTTCTGCTGCGGGGTGGAGCAGTCTGGCAGCTCGTCGGGCTCATAACCCGAAGGTCGCAGGTTCAAATCCTGCCCCCGCTACCAGTCCTTGAAAGACTGGCGAAAAGGCTCCTCGGAGCCTTTTTTGTTTTCAACCGCCGGCGTTTGCGCGCCGCGCGTGATGGCAGTACGGGCTTCGCCGCGGCGCAGTGTCAGGCGCCGTTGCACCGGATCCAGCGGTATCGGACAAGGGGCCCGTGAGGTCCTTTTTTTGTTTTCGTTTTGGCATTCCGTTGGTATCGCACCTGTTTGAACCTGATTTGGAACCGTCGTGACCGACAAGGCTGATGAAATCGCTGCGCTGCTCTCGCCCACGGTGTCTTCACTGGGGTTGGAACTGCTTGGCATCGAGTACCTGCCGGCACCGGGAGGCGCCACCGTGCGCCTCTACATCGACGTGCCTCAGGCGGAAGCCGATGCGCGCCTGGTGGGCATCGAGGATTGCGAGTCCGTGAGCCGGGAAGTCAGTGCACAACTCGACGTGGAAGACCCGATCAGCGGCAATTACACGCTGGAGGTGTCATCGCCCGGACTGGACCGTCCGCTGTTCGGCGCGGCACAGTTCCAGCGCTTCATCGGCGAGACCGCCAAGGTCACCCTGAAGCTGCCGCAGGATGGGCGGCGCAGGTTGCAGGGCAGGATCCTGCGCGTGCAGGACGGCAGCATCACGTTCGCGCTGGACAGCGGCGAGTTCGAGGTGGCGGCTGAGAATATCGACAAGGGCCGGCTGGTGCCGGACTGGGCGGCGTTGGGACTCGCGCCGGCCGTGGACAAATCGGGGCGCGACGCGCGCCCGGGCAAGCAGAAGAAGGTCGCCGGCGGCAAGCCTGCGAGCAGGACACCCACCAACAAGCCGGCGGCTGGCAAGCCGTCACGTGCGGAGTGATTGACGATGAGTAAGGAACTGCTGCTGGTTGTGGACGCCGTGGCCGCCGAGAAGGGCGTGCCCGAGTCCGTGATCTTCGAGGCGATCGAAGCTGCGCTCGCCACCGCGGCGAAGAAGCGCTATGCCGAACAGGACGTGCTGGTGCGGGTGGCCATCGACGCCAAGGATGGCAGCTATGAAACCTTCCGCCGCTGGGAAGTGGTGGCCGACGACGTGGTGATGGAATCCCCCGACCGCCAGGTGCGCCTGATGGACGCCGTCGACGAGAGCGAGGACGCCGAAGTCGGCGACTATATCGAGGAGCAGATCGAGAACCCGGACTTCGGGCGGATCGCCGCGCAGGCCGCGAAGCAGGTCATCGTGCAGCGCGTGCGCGAAGCAGAGCGCGCGCAGGTCGTGGATGCCTGGAAGGACCGCGTGGGCGAACTGATCACCGGCGTGGTCAAGCGTGTCGAGCGCGGCAACATCTACGTCGACCTGGGCGGCAATGCCGAGGCGATCATCCCCAAGGACAAGGGCATCCCGCGCGACGTGCTGCGCACCGGTGATCGCGTGCGCGGCTACCTGTTCGACGTGCGCTCCGAGCCGCGCGGCCCGCAGCTGTTCATCAGCCGCGCCGCCCCCGAATTCATGATGGAACTGTTCAAGCTGGAAGTTCCGGAAGTGGGCCAGGGCCTGGTCTCGATCATGGCCTGCGCGCGCGACCCGGGCGACCGCGCCAAGATCGCTGTGCTGGCGCACGACACCCGCACCGACCCGATCGGCGCCTGCATCGGCATGCGCGGTTCGCGCGTGCAGGCGGTGACCAACGAATTGAACGGCGAGCGCGTCGACATCGTGCTGTGGAGCGACAACGCCGCGCAGTTCGTGATCAACGCGATGGCGCCGGCGGAAGTGCAGTCGATCATCGTCGACGAGGACAAGCACGCGATGGACCTTGCCGTTGCCGAGGACAAACTCGCGCAGGCGATCGGCCGTGGTGGCCAGAACGTGCGCCTTGCCAGCCGCCTGTCCGGCTGGCAACTCAACGTGATGACCGCAGACCAGGTCCAGGCGAAGTCCGAGGCCGAGCAGTCCGCGGCGCGCCAGCTGTTCATGGACAAGATCGAGGTCGACGAGGAAATCGCCGGCATCCTGGTGGCCGAGGGTTTCAGCACGGTCGAGGAAATCGCCTACGTGCCGGTCGGCGAGCTGCTCGCGGTGGAAGGCTTCGACGAAGACATCGTCGAGGAACTGCGTTCGCGCGCCCGCGACGCGCTGCTCAACGAGGCGCTGGCGGTCGAGGAAGGGCTGGAGGAACACCTTCCGGCCGAGGACCTGCTGTCCCTGGAAGGCATGGATGAAGCCACCGCGTTCGCGCTGGCCGAGCGCGGCATCCGTACCCGCGAGGACCTGGCGGAAATGGCCACCGACGAAATCGCCGACATCGAAACCGTGGGCGAGGAACGCGCTGCCGCATTGATCATGGAAGCCCGCAAGCACTGGTTCGAGTAAGCAAGCAACAACAGGCGGGCCTTGGCCCGCACGATTGATTGCATCGCGGGTCTGGACCCGCCCTACAATCGCCCGCTTCACCATCGATATTTCGGCCGCCCCCGGCGGCCAAAGACACCGGAATCCGAATGTCGCAGCAAATCACCATCCGCAAGTTGGCCGAACTGGTGAACACGCCGGTCGAGAAACTGCTGGAGCAGCTGGCCGAGGCCGGCATGAGCTTCAGCGGTCCCGACCAGGTCGTGTCCAGCATCGAGAAGATGAAGCTGCTCGGCTTCCTCAAGCGTTCGCACGGCAAGACCGAGAAGGCCGCGGACGAGGCGATCGTGCCCAGCAAGATCACGCTCAGCCGCAGCCGCAAGCAGGAGATCACCGTCGGTGGCGGCAAGACCGGGCGCAGCGGCGCCACCATCGACGTGGTGGTGCGCAAGAAGATCACCCTGAAGCCAGGTGAGGAGTCCCTGCGTGCAAGCACGTCCGAAAGCGAACCCGATGCCGAGCGGGCCGAGATCCTGCGCAAGCTGGAAGAATCACGCCTGCGCAACCTGACCGAACAGCAGCGCCTGGCCGAGAGCGACCGCAAGCGAATCGAAGACACGGCTGCGCGCGCGCGCGCCGAGATCGAGGCCGCCGAGCGCCTGCGCATCGAAGCCACCGCCGCCGCCGAAGCCGCGGTGATCGAAGAAGCCGCCAAGCCGAAGGTGGGACACCACGGCCACGCGCATCCAAAGCCCGCCGTCCCGGCGCGCGACGACAAGGCCGCGGCCCACAAGCCCAAGCCGCATCGGGGTTCGCACGCGATGGTCGCGGGCGTGGAGGACGACGAGAACGCCCAGCGCTTCGCCGGCCAGTTGCACCTGTCCGCCTCCGAGCGCGCGCGCCGCACGTCCAGCGTGCGCGGCAAGGCCAAGCCTCGCCAACGCGGCGCGGACCAGTCGCGTACCGGAACCGGCTTCATGAAGCCGACCGCTCCGATCGTGCGCGAGATCGCCATCGGCGATGCCATCACCGTGTCCGACCTCGCGCAGAAGCTCGCGCTGAAGGGCGGCGACGTGGTCAAGGCGCTGTTCAAGATGGGCGTCATGGCCACCATCACCCAGACCATCGACCACGACACCGCGCTGCTGGTGACCGAAGAGCTCGGCCACAAGGCCGTGCACGCGGATGCGGACGATGTCGAGAACGAGCTGATCGCGCAGGTCGAGCAGGCCCAGGGCGACCAGCAGCCGCGTCCGGCAGTCGTCACCATCATGGGCCACGTCGACCACGGCAAGACCTCGCTGCTGGACTACATCCGCCGCACCAAGGTGGCCTCCGGCGAAGCCGGCGGCATCACCCAGCACATCGGCGCGTACCACGTGGAAACGCCGAAGGGCACCATCAGCTTCCTCGATACCCCCGGCCATGCTGCGTTCACCAGCATGCGCCAGCGCGGCGCAAGGCTGACCGACATCGTGATCCTGGTGGTGGCTGCCGATGACGGCGTGATGCCCCAGACCATCGAAGCGATCCAGCACGCCAAGGCTGCCAAGGTCCCGCTGATCATCGCCATCAACAAGATCGACAAGTCGGATTCGGATCCGTCGCGGGTCAAGAACGAATTGCTGTCGCACGACGTGGTGGCAGAAGAGTTCGGTGGCGATACCCAGATGGTGGAGCTGTCGGCCAAGACGGGCGACGGCGTCGACGACCTGCTCGAAGCGATTTCGCTGCAGGCGGAAGTGCTCGACCTCAAGGCCATCCGCGAAGGCCGCGCCACCGGCGTGGTCATCGAATCCGCGCTCGACAAGGGCCGCGGCCCGGTGGCGACGGTGCTGGTGCAGCAGGGCATGCTCGCCAAGGGCGACTATCTGGTGTGCGGCATCCAGTACGGTCGCGTGCGCGCCCTGTACGACGAAAACGGATTGCAGGTGGCGGAAGCCGGCCCGTCGATCCCGGTGCAGATCCTGGGCCTGTCGGGCGTGCCCGAAGCGGGCGACGACTTCGTGGTGGTCGCCGACGAGCGCCTCGCCAAGGACGTGGCCCAGCAGCGTGATGCCAAGCGCCGCGAGTCGCGCCTGGTTGCCGCTGCCGGCAACCGCATGGAAGACATCATGGCCCAGATGGGCGATGGCGCTGCCCAGCAAACCCTCAACCTCGTGGTCAAGGCCGATGTGCACGGGTCCATGCAGGCGTTGCGCGAAGCGCTGACCGGCCTGTCCAACGAGCAGATCAGGATCAACGTGATCGGCTCCGGTGTGGGCGGCATCACCGAGTCCGACGCGCAGTTGGCGGCGACCTCCAAGGCCACCGTGATCGGCTTCAACGTCCGCGCTGATGCGTCCGCGCGCAAGGTGATTGAAGGCAATGGCGTGGACCTGCGCTACTTCTCGATCATCTACGACGTGATCGACCAGGTGAAGCAGATCGCCTCCGGCGTGCTCGGCGTGGAAATCCGCGAGGAGATCATCGGTACCGCCGACGTGCGCGACGTGTTCCGCAGCTCCAAGTTCGGCGCGGTTGCTGGCTGCATGGTGGTGGAAGGCGTGGTCAAGCGCGGCAAGCCGATTCGCGTGCTGCGCGACAGCGTGGTGGTGTTCGAAGGCGAGCTGGAATCGCTGCGCCGGTTCAAGGAGAACGTGGACGAGGTTCGCGTCAACACGGAATGCGGCATCGGCGTGAAGGCGTACAACGACGTCAAGCCGGGCGACCAGATCGAATGCTTCGAGCGCATCGAGGTCCAGCGCACGCTGTAAGGCGAGCGCACCCACGATGGCCCAGAAATCCTTCCACCGCACCGACCGCGTCTCGGCGCAATTGCGCCGTGAACTCGGCACGCTGGTGCACGCGGCCGTGCGCGAGCATGGCCTGTGCTCGACCAGCGTGTCCGATGTCGAGGTCGCCCGCGACCTCGCCCACGCCAAGGTCTTCGTCACCGTGTTGGACGCGGACCAGGCCGCGGAAACGGTCAAGGCCCTGAAGGCGATGGCGCCGGAGATCCGCTACCAGCTGGCGCGCGCGGTCAAGATGCGCCACGTGCCCGAGCTGCATTTCCACTACGACGAGTCGGTGGACCGCGGCGAACGCATCGACATCCTGCTGCGCGACACGCGCACCAGTGACGACGCCGAATAACCCGGCGGCGTCTGCCGCAAGGCCCAAGCGCGAACGCACCGTGTTCCGCCGGCTCGACGGCATCCTCCTGCTCGACAAGCCGCAGGGCCTGTCGTCGAACCAGGCACTGCAGCGCGTGCGCCACCTGTTCCGGGCGGAGAAGGGCGGCCACACGGGCAGCCTTGACCCGCTCGCGACCGGCCTGCTCCCCGTGTGCTTCGGCGAGGCCACCAAGATCGCCGGCGGCCTGCTGGGCGCGCGCAAGGCCTACGAAACCGTGGCCCGGCTCGGCATCGTCACCGATACCGACG
>JAZKHR010000112.1:0-7751 GCA_040385305.1 Pseudomonadota bacterium | reverse complement strand
AGCGCCCGGTCCACGGCGCGTCCGTCCGGCGTGGACAGCACCGGATTGCCGGCGCAGGTGAGCAGGGCGCGGACCTGGCCATCGCCCGGGGTGGCGATCTCCTCGACCAGGCAGGCCACCGGCAACTCGCCTGCGAATTCGGGCAGCCCGCGCACCCGGCTGTGCCAGCGCCCGCGCGTGCCGGGATTGGTGCCCGGCCCGGTGATCGGGATGGCCGGTTCGTTCGGCAGCGCGCCGCCCACGCGGTCGAGGTTGCCGCTGACCAGGTTGACCAGTTGCAACAGGTACTGGCACAGCGTGCCCCAGGGCTGCACCGACACGCCCATGCGGCCGTAGGCCACGGCGCGCGGCGCCGCGAGGAAATCGGTGGCCACCTGGGTGACGGTCTGCATCGCGATCCCGGTCTCGGCTTCGAGGCACGAGGTGTCGATGCCGTTGATCACGGACAGTGCGGCGTCCAGTCCCGCCAGCCGTCCTGCATAGGCATCCAGCCGCAGCGGGCCGGCCTGCTGCATGGCTTGCAGCAATGCGAGCAAGAACATCGCATCGCCACCCGGACGGATCGGGATGTGCTGGCTGGCGACGGCGGCCGTTTCGGTGCGGCGGGGATCGACCACAACCAATTTGCCGCGAGCGGTCAGCGCCTTCAGCCGCCGCGGAATGCCGGGCGCGGTCATCAGGCTGCCGTTCGACGCCATCGGGTTGGCGCCGAGCATGAGGAAGTAGTCGGTATGGTCAATGTCGGGAATCGGCAGCAGGAACTGGTGCCCGTACAGTTGCGCGCAGGCGAACTGATGCGGCCACTGGTCCACGGACGACGCACTGAAGATGTTCGGCGTACGCAGCAGGCGCAGCAGCGACGGCAGGTAAGCGATATGCCCGAAGTGGTGGACATTGGGATTGCCCAGGTACGCCGCCACCGAGGCCGGCCCATGCGCTTGCTGGATCGCGGCCAGGCGCGAACCCGCCAGCGCGAACGCCTCGTCCCAGCCGATCGCGCGCCATCGCGAACCCTCGCGCAGCATCGGCACGCGCAGCCGGTCCGGGTCGGCTTCCAGGTCGAGGATCGCATTGCCCTTGGGGCAGATGTGCCCCTGGCTGAAGGGATCGGCGGCATCGCCGCGGATCGCGGCCAGTGCGCCGTCCTCGAACTGCAACTCCAGCCCGCAGATCGCCTCGCACAGGTCACACGCGCGATAGGCAGTGGTGCGCATGGGGAGGCTCCAAGTCGGGGAAGGCCGCAGGCCGATGCTAAGCCAGCGATGCCTGCAGTGGGTGCGTGTGGTCCGCGGCGGGAAAAAACAGGGCGGAGGGGCGCAGGGAGGCGAGTCCGGTTACGGGGCTTCAGCCGCCCACGTCGAAGCTGAACAACGCGCCTTGGCCAAGCTCACCCTGGGCGCTAATGTCGCCTTCGTGGCGTTCGATGATCCGCTGCACCACGGTCAGGCCCACGCCGGTGCCTGCGAACTCCGAAGCCTTGTGCAGGCGCTCGAAGGGCTTGAACAGGCGGCCGGCGTGCGCCGCGTCGAAACCGGCGCCGTTGTCGCGGACGAAGAAGCGGGTGCGGCCCTCGTGCACAGTGCTGCCGACCGTGATGTGGGCGTGGTCGACCCGTGAGGAATACTTCCACGCGTTGCCCAGCAGGTTTTCCATCACCGAGTGCATCAGCCCCGGATCCGCGTGGCATTGCAGGCCGGGCTGGATGTCCACCGTGACCCGGCGTTCGGGCGACAGTCTTCGCAGGTCGGTCACGATCTCGGCGGCGAGCGCGGACAGGTCGACCGCGCTGCGCTCCATCGCTGCATTGCCCACGTGCGCAAGCGCCAGTAGGTCGTTGACCAGTTGGGTCATGTGGTCCGTAGAGCGGCGCATGCGGTCCAGGTGTTCGTGGAAACGCGGAGGCAGGGTCGCGGCGGTGTCCATGGTCATGAGTTGGCAGGTCATCGCGATCACCTGCAGGGGCGCGCGCAGGTCGTGGCTGACCATGGCGTTGAAGGCCTCGACGTCGCGCAGCGAGCGCTCGATCGTGCGGGTACGCTCGGCGACGCGCCGCTCCAGGTCCTGGTTCAGCTCCAGCACCTGCGCCTGGGCTCGCTTCTGCTCGGTGATGTCCTGGCACACGCCGACCAGCCGTACCAGCTTGCCGACATCGTCGAGCACCGGATGCGCCCACGTGTGCAGGTAGCGCTGGGAGCCGTCGCGGAGGACGATGCGCTCGTCGTGCGAATACGGGACATGTTCGTGGAAGACGCGGTTGGTGGCCTCGATCACGCGCCCGCGGTCGTCGGGATGCACCATCGTGAGGTAGTGTTCGTAGCTTGGCGTATAGGTCTCGCGGGTCAGCCCGTAGATCCGGTAGAGCTCGTCGGACCAGGCCGCGGTGGGTTCGCTGACTTCCCACTCCCAAGTGCCCAGATGGGCGACGCCCTGGGTGTCCACCATCAGCTGCTCGCTGCGTCGCAGGCGCTGCTCCGTGCGCTTCAGTTCGGTGATGTCGCAGGCGACGCAGAGCACGGCGGGGCCGGGCAGCAGGGAGATGGCGAAACGCGTCCAGCGATGCGGGCCGCGGGGGCCGTCCTCGACATGCTCGAAGTCGGCGGGCGCGCCATGCGCCAGCACATCGGCCACGATGGCATCGATACCGGCCCGTGCATCCTCGGGAAACAGCGATGTGAGCGGGTCGCCGGTCGACAGCGCCGGCCAGCGTGCCCGCGCCGGGGCATTGAGATAGCTGATGCGTCCGTCCGCCAGCGCGGCCAGCGCCGCCCAGGGGCTGGCGCCCAGTACCGTGTCGAGCGCTTGCGGCCCCGCAGGGGCGGCCTGTCCGATGGTTTGCTGTGCCGGCATCCGCAGAATGATGGCATACGCCGAGAGCCCACGGCGGGGACCAAAAAGGCGGGTTGGATTGGATTGACCCGGGGGACTTTTCGCCTGCATCCGGACTCTTCCCTCCCTGCGTACGCCCAATTGATGCTGGAAATGGTCAGCCTGTCCCGGATTGCCTGAAGGCCTTGCTCCAGCAGTCGTCAACCTCCACCAGGGGTTGCCAACCATGCTGAGCACACCGGTTCTCCCCACCCGACACAGGACGCCTCCAATGAAACTTCCCACTGCCACTGCGCTTTCCGCCACCGTGCTGATTGCCTGCCTGACTGCGTCAACTGCCAACGCCGGCCATACCAACATCGTGCTCCAGGCACCACTCGACGGCCGCCAGGAGGTTGCCAACAACGCCAAAGACAACCGTATCGTGGGCGACCCGCGCGGTCGCGGCGAAGCCTATGTGTTCGGCATCGACGCCAACACGACGACGCTGTGCTACCTAGTGGAGGCCGCCGGCATCGGCGAGTTGTCGCTCGCACCCGGTGGCGGCCGGCAGGCGCACATCCACCGCGGGCGCAAGGGCGAGAACGGTCCGGTGGTGGTCACCATTGCATGGCCGCAGGACGGCCGGTCCGCGGACTGCATTGCCGAGAACCGCATCCTGCCGAACGGCAGTCCGGCGTTTTCCCGCGATCCCGCCACCGGCCAGCCGCGCGCGACCGTCTTCGAGATCCTGATGAACCCGGAGCAGTTCTACGTGAACGTCCATAACGCCGAGTACCCGGCCGGGGCCATCCGCGGCCAGCTGAAGGACACGCTGGAACCCTGAGCGAGGCGCGTCATCGACCACAGTCGCGGCGAGCTGCGACTGTGGTTTCGAAACCCGAAACAGGGGTCGGATTCATCGCTTGACCGCGGCACCCTGATCCTGTCGTGCCAGCCTCTTTTCGCAAGCGGCATGTCGAGCCAGCCGGGCAGTGGGAGTAAGCTGGGTCATGGACGTCGATAACCCCGCGCCTGCCGCTAGTTCAGAAGCCGCCCGCCTTCAGGCCCTGCATGCATTGCACGTCCTGGATACCGCTCCGGAGCAGGTGTTCGACGACCTGGTCTCGCTTGCGTCACACATTTGCGACGTGCCGATTGCGCTGGTCACCCTGGTCGACCAGGACCGACAGTGGTTCAAGGCACGCCACGGGCTGGCCGTGCAGGAGACACCGAGGGAATTCGCGTTCTGCCACCACGCGATCCAGCAGGCGGACGTGTTCGAGGTTGACGACGCGATCCAGGACATACGCTTTGCGAGCAATCCGCTGGTCACGGCGGATCCGCATATCCGGTTCTACGCCGGCGCACCGATGCTCGGCTCCGAGGGCTTCCGATACGGCACCTTGTGCGTGATAGATACCAAGCCGCGCACATTGTCCCAGGCGCAACGCGACGGCCTGGTCAGGCTCGCGCGGCTCACCAGTACGCAACTTGAGTCACGCCGGCTTCGCCTCAAGGCCGAACAGGGCGAGTCGACGCTGCAGCGCCTGCTTGAAGCAATGCCTGACGCGGTGGTCACCTGCGACGGCAACGGCCTGCTGCAGGAGTTCAACCGCGCCGCGCGCGCCTGGCATGGCATTGACCCGCGATCGCTCCCCGCGGAACAGTGGGCCGATCACTTCGGCCTCTACGCGCCGCCGGGGGATGCGTTGTTGCCCACCGACCGCATTCCCCTGCTGCGTGCCTGGCGGGGCGAACGCGTGCGCGAGGCCGAGATCGTGATACGTGCCGCCGGCTGCGAACCGCGCACGGTGCTGTGCAACGCGGACCGCCTGGAAGCCAGCGACGGTACGTTGCTGGGCGCCGTGTGCGTCATGCACGATGTCACCCAGCTGAAGATCACCCAGGCCGCGGCGGCATTGGAGTCGAAGCGTTTTCTCGATGCGTTCTCCGCCGCCGCGCAGGGGATGGCCCTGGTGTCGCTGGAAGGCGCCTGGATGGAAGTCAACGACGCGCTGTGCGAGATCCTGGGATACGACCGCGCGACGCTGCTGAAGGTCGACTTCCAGACGCTGACCCATCCAGACGACCTGGATGAAGACCTGAAGCTGGTGGCCGAACTGCTCGCAGGGGTACGCACCAGTTACCAGATGCAGAAGCGGTATTTCCACCAGGACGGAAGCATCGTCCACGTCAACCTGTCGGTCTCGCTGGTGCGCGACAGCAGCGGGAAGCCGCTCCACTTCGTGTCCCAGATCCAGGACTTCACCCGTCGTTACGAGATCGAGCGGCAACTGCGCAACAGCGAAGCAGAATTGCGCATGATCGCGGACAACGTGCCTGCGCTCATCGCACATGTCGGGCCCGACATGCGCTACCGGTTCGTCAATCAGGCGCATGCCTACTGGAACAACGTGGCGCCAGAGACCCTCGCTGGCATGCACATGCGGGACGCCCTGGGTCCGGAACTGTTCGCGGCGGTGCAGGGCCACGTCGAACGGGCGCTAGCCGGCCATGCCGGGTCGGTCGAAGTGGATGCGCGCAACGCGCAGGGCGAGGTTCGACACCTGAAGGCGAACTATGTCCCCGATGACTCCGGCAGCGACGACGCGGGGTTCTACATCATGGCCCACGACATCACGCCGCAGGTTCGCCTGGCGCGCGTGCTGCAGGAGCAGGCACTGCGCGACGAACTGACGGGATTGCCCAATCGGGCGGCATGGAACGAAGAGCTGGGACGGGCAGTAGCGCGAGCCAATCGCACCCGCTTGCCCCTCACCATGCTTTTCCTCGACCTCGATGGCTTCAAGGGCATCAACGACACGCATGGCCACGCAGCGGGTGACGCGGTGCTACGGGGCTTCGCGACCCTGCTTCGCAAACAGGTGCGGGTGAGCGATTTCGTGGCGCGTCTTGGCGGTGACGAGTTCGTCGTCCTGCTCGACGGCATTACCGATGTCTCCAAGGATCCCCTTCGCATCGCCGGCAAGATCATCGCGGCGGCGGGCGAGGTCTCGGTGATCGAAGGAAAGGCGTTGCGGATGGTGCCCAGCATCGGGATCAGCATCCAGCGTGGACCGGCCTTCGATGCCGACGCGTTGCAGCGGTGCGCGGATGACGCGATGTACGCCGCCAAGCGTCGCGGGTCTGGACAGGTGGAGCTGGACTTCTGCGGGACGGACGAGGGGACGGTGAAGCGGGTTCAGTGAAATGGGGTCCGCCTAGCCTGCGCACTGCCACGCACACCGAAGGCAATCAGGCCGCCAACGCGGCGAAGTGGCGGTCCTTGGCATCCGACAGGGCGCGCTCGGCGCGCAGGTAGTCCGCCGTCACGTCCTCCGTTGCAGGGCGGCGAAAACATGACGCAGACAGGGGGACGGAGTGACTCAGGCGCGCCCAAGTTCCGCCTGCGGACCTCCATTCCGGTCTCTCGCCTGGACACAGTGTTCCAAGCGTCGGGGGAATCAAGCGCGCGATTCAATAGCGTGCTACGTAAAATGTGCGCATGCCACGCCGCCCTCAAACGACTCCTGATTCCGCCCCACCCCGGCTTGACGATCAGCTGTGCTTCTCGCTCTACGCAGCGAGTCTCGCGCTCAACCGGGTCTACCGGGCGCCATTGGCCGCATTGGGGCTGACCTATCCGCAATACCTGGTGTTGATGGTGTTGTGGGAGACGGACGGCATGACGGTCTCCGCGATCGGCGAGCGCCTTCTGCTGGATTCAGCGACGCTCACGCCGCTGCTCAAACGGCTTGAGCACGCCGGGCATGTGTCGCGCAGTCGCGACGCGCGGGATGAGCGGCAGGTGCTGGTGTCGCTGACCGACGGCGGGCGCGAACTTGCCACGCGCGCTGCGGCGATTCCCGACCACATCCGATGCGCCCTGCAGTGCAGCGAGGACGAGCTCCTCGCTCTGCGCAGCGGGCTCGACGCCATCCGCACGCGCTTGCTGGCGTTCGATGCACCGCGCCGTCGGCCACCCCGTCGCGCCACCCGCTGAGCGGCCCCGCTTGCAACACCGTTGTTCAACTCCAACCGTCATTAAAAGGAGATTCGCCATGTCCCTCGAAAACGTCCTGTACACCGCCAACGCCACTGCCACCGGGGGCCGTGACGGCCGCGCATCCACCCCAGACAGCGCGCTGGACGTACGTCTGGCCACGCCCCGCGAATTGGGTGGCGCGGGCGGCGACGGCACCAATCCGGAGCAGTTGTTCGCCGCAGGTTATTCGGCGTGCTTCCTGGGCGCGCTGAAGTACGTTGCCGCGCAGGAAAAGGTCACGCTGCCGGCCGACACACGCATCGACGGGGCGGTTGGCATCGGTCCGCTGCCGACGGGCTTCGGAATCCGCGCCGATCTCACCATCTCGGTGCCGGGCCTGCCGCGCGACCAGGTCGAGGACCTGGTGCAGAAGGCACACGTGGTATGCCCGTACTCGAACGCCACGCGCGGCAACATCGACGTGACCCTGACCGTGGCCTGAGCCCCGGCAGACGCCGCCGCGAGTGCGGCGGCGTCTGCATCGATTCGTCTGCATCGATTCGTCTGCATCGATTCGTCTGCAACGAACCCGCTGACGCGCAGCCACGCGGTCCCTGTGCGGAGGCTCTGCAGCACGCGATCGGTGCCGCGCTGGGAGCCGAGGATGGCGAGCGCTTCAGAGAGTCAACTCGTTCGGATATCAGGCAGGTTGATGTAGTCCGGCCCTGAAAGGCGACGCCGCCCCCGGCTTCCCATGTCCGGAATCACCGGGCGGCCGCGTTTGCCGATATGCCGCTTGGGCGATCGCGTGGTGCAAACATGAAGGCGAACCTGGTTCTCCGAGTCCTTGTGCTGTTGGGCTTGTCGGCAGTCCTGGCGCCGGCCATGGCGCAGGACCCGGCGCCGGACAAGCCTGTGGTGGCGATGATCGGCACCGGGACGCTGGCCAGCACCTTCG
>JAZKHR010000111.1:0-1540 GCA_040385305.1 Pseudomonadota bacterium | reverse complement strand
GCGCGCAAGGCCTACGAAACCGTGGCCCGGCTCGGCATCGTCACCGATACCGACGACGCCGATGGGCAAGCGCTGCATGAGCGCCCGGTGCCGCCGCTCACCATCGACGCCATCGACGCGGCCCTGCGCCAGTTGACCGGGCGCATCCAGCAGCGCCCGCCGATCTATTCGGCGCTCAAGCGTGGCGGCGAGCCGCTGTATGCAAAGGCGCGGCGCGGCGAACATATCGAGGTGGCCGAACGCGAAGTCGAGGTGCACGCTTTCGACCTGCTGAACGCAGCGGACCTGCTGGACGGGCTTCTGGACAACGGCGCCTCGCCATCGCTGCGGCTGCATGTGGAGTGCGGGTCCGGCACGTATGTGCGCAGCCTGGTCCGGGATCTCGGCGAATTGCTGGGCTGCGGCGCCCACGTCGCGCAGTTGCGCAGGCTGTGGGTGGATCCGTTCCGTGAGCCACGAATGTGGACCCTGGAAGGCCTTGAAGACCTGCTGGCGCATGCCGGCGAGCGCGTGCTGGATGCCTGCCTGCTGCCGATCGAGGCCGGCATGGCGTCATGGCCCAGCGTGCGCATCGGTGCGCTGCAGGCGCAACGGCTGGGACGCGGGCAGGGACTGCGCGGCCCGTATAGCCCGGTGGGTCCGGTAGCGGTTCTGGACGAAGCTGGCCGCGGCCTTGGCTTGGGCGAGGTGGACGCTGATGGCGGGCTTCGCCCGCTACGCCTGTTCCGATGGGCCTCCGCCACCGGCGCGAGCCTGCCGCAGGCCTGATCCCCGCGACGGTCGAGGCACGCCCAGCATTGCCCGAGGGCGGTTGCGCAGGCTATACTTCCGCGGCTTTTCGAAGCAATCCCGCGCCCTTGCAGGCGCATCCTGTTCACGGCGAGCCGTGCGGTGCGCAGCATCCCAGATGCCGCGTTCCTGCTGGTCACGCATCCAAGAGGCAACAGCATGTCCATCGACACCCAGAAAGTCATCAGCGAACACAAGCGCGCCGACGCCGACACCGGCTCCCCGGAAGTCCAGGTCGCCCTGCTCACCGCCCGCATCGAGCACCTGACCGGCCACTTCAAGACCCACAAGCAGGACCACCACAGCCGTCGTGGCCTGTTGATGATGGTCAACCGCCGCCGCAGCCTGCTCGACTACCTGCACCGCAAGGACGCAGACCGCTACAAGGCGCTGATCTCCAAACTCGGCCTGCGTCGCTGACCGAACACCCCGCCGCGGCGCAGAGATGCGCCGCGGTTTTGTTTTTGCACCACCGAAACCAGCGGTAAACAGAAGTCACTGCGCGGCCCTGGCCGCATTCCCTCGCACCGCAACGCGGTGCAGCGCCCGGAGCGGGGCTCCGTGGCGTAGACGATAGACGACATCAAGGATCATCCGTGGCAAAGATCACCAAGAGCTTCCAGTACGGCAACCAGACCGTGACCCTCGAGACCGGTGAAATCGCGCGCCAGGCCGGCGGCGCGGTCATGGTCTCCTGCGATGGCACCGTGCTGCTGGTCAGCGCCGTTGCCAACAAGAGTGCGCGCGAAGG
>JAZKHR010000110.1:1466-12526 GCA_040385305.1 Pseudomonadota bacterium | reverse complement strand
TGGTGGCTATGGGTGGACTCGAACCACCGACCCCAGCATTATGAGTGCTGTGCTCTAACCGGCTGAGCTACATAGCCACGCGGAGAACCGCGAATTATTCCCGCCCCGCGCTGCGCCGTCAATCGACGCGTGCGGCGCTTGCCGTGGCGGCGAGCCGCGTGGCAGAGTCGGGCGCAGTGAATACGCTGGAGTCCGCGTCGTGATCGATCCGGACGGCTTTCGACCCAACGTGGGCATCGTGCTGATGCACGAGGATGGCCGCGTGTTCTGGGCACGCCGCGTGCATCGGGATGGCTGGCAGTTCCCGCAGGGCGGGATGAACACCGACGAGACCCCGCTCGAGGCCATGTATCGCGAGTTGCGCGAGGAAACCGGGCTGTTGCCGGAACACGTGGAAGTGCTGGGCGCCACCCCGGGCTGGCTCCGCTACCGGCTGCCGCCGCGCGCGATCCGCCGCCAGGACCGCACCGTGTGCATCGGCCAGAAGCAGGTGTGGTTCCTGCTGCGGTTGCTGGGCCAGGAGGCGGACCTGCGCCTCGACCTGACCGAGAAGCCGGAGTTCGACGGCTGGCGCTGGGTTGATTTCTGGTACCCGATGCAACACGTGGTGACTTTCAAGCGCGGCGTGTACGCGCGAGCGCTGGACCATCTGGCGCCCATCGCGCGGGCGGTTGTGGGTGCCCGCGCGGTGCCGGTCCCGGCGGAGGGCGTGCTGCCGCTGCGCAGCTTCGCCACCCGCAGCCGGCGCCGCGGCTGAGCGGGAGGCAACGGCAGGCGGGGCTTGATGTACTTCTGATTGACAATCATTCGCGTTTGCGATGTGATGGCACCGTCACCACGCACGCCGGGTCGCCATGTACGTCTGCATCTGCAACGGAGTCACCGACCGCCAGGTTCGCGATGCGGCGGACGCCGGTTGCGCCTCGATCACCGAGCTGACCATGCGCACCGGTGTTGGCGCCAACTGCGGCAGCTGCCTGGGCGCTGCCGAGGCAATCCTGGCCGAGGCCCGCACGCTGCGCGAGTTGCCGCTGCCGGTGCTGTCGCGCGCGGCCTGAGCCGCGACCCCTCGCCTCCAAACGGGAGGCGTGATGCAGACGATTCGCGTTTCGTCAGCGCGCGGCGCATCGCGCTAGAGTGCGCCCACCCACAGCACGGAGCGCGGCGATGAAAGGCGACGCCAAGGTCATCGAATTCCTCAACAAGGCGCTCTACAACGAGCTGACCGCGATCAACCAGTACTTCCTGCACGCCAAGATGCTGAAGAACTGGGGCCTGAAGGAACTCGCCGCGCACGAATACCACGAGTCCATCGACGAGATGAAGCACGCCGACAGCCTGGCGGAGCGCATCCTGTTCCTTGACGGGCTGCCGAACTTCCAGGCACTCGGCAAGCTGCGCATCGGCGAGAACCCGCTCGAGTTGTTGCAGTGCGACCTCGCGCTGGAGCTGGAGGCATTGCCACTGCTCAAGGATGCGATCGCGCATTGCGAGGGCGTGGCGGATTTCGTCAGCCGCGACCTGTTCGCGTCGATCCTCGCCTCCGAGGAAGAGCACGTCGACTGGCTCGAGACCCAGCTGGCGCTGATCGAACGCATTGGCGAACCGAACTACCTGGCCCAGCAGCTGTCCGGCTGATCCGGCGCAACCCGCTCAGCGTAGCTTGGGCGGCAACTTCGACTGCAAGGCGCTGCGCACCTGCGCGAACTCGGTGACGATGCGCGCCACCAGCGCTTCGGGCTTCGCATTGGTGCCGTCGCGCGCACCGTGTTCGAGGTCGCGTGCAGCTTCCGACAACGTGGTTGCGCCCACGTTGGCGCTGGACGATTTCAGGGTGTGCGCGGCCACGCGCAGCGCGATCGGATCGTTGCCCACCGCCGCGCGTTCCAGTTGCGCGATCAGCCGCGGCGCGTCTTCCAGGTAAACCTCGATGATGCGGTCGACTTCGCTGCCCAGTACCTCGCGCAGCTCATCGAGCACGCCCGCATTCAACACCGGCGGCGTGCGCGCGGCCAGCTGCTCGGGCGGCGGCAGGGTGTCCGGCACGGCCAGGTCGGCGCCGCGCCAGCGCCCGATGCAGCGTTCCAGGTCGCCGCGGGTTACCGGCTTTGCCAAGTAATCATCCATCCCGGCATCCAGGCATTTCTGGCGATCGCCCGCCATTGCATTGGCGGTCATCGCCACGATCGGCAGGCGATGCACGACCTTGCGCTCCTGCTCCAGCTGGCGCCAGCGGCGGGTGGCGGCGTACCCGTCCAGCACCGGCATCTGGCAGTCCATGAAAACCAGGTCGTATTCCCCGGCATCCAGCTTGTCCAGCGCCACCTGGCCGTTGCCGGCGGTGTCGCATTCGGCGCCCAGCACCTGCAGCAGGCGTTGCGCCACCATCAGGTTCACCGGATTGTCTTCGACCAGCAGGATCCGGGTCTTGTGCGGCGTCTCCCCCGCCAGGCGCCTGACCGGGGTTGCGGGTTGGGCTTCGTGGCTCGCCCACGACACACCCGACGCGGACAGCACCGAACGCAAGTCGGCGTCCTGTACGTTGCGCGGGATCACCGTGGCGGTCAGCGGCAGGTCGACCGAAGTGGTTTCCTCGCCGCGCAGGTAGACCAGCCGCGATTCCCCGTACTGCGCCTTTCGCTCGAGGTTACGGGCCAACGCAAGCGCGGTGCTGCGGATGGTGGACAGGTCCGCAAGCACCACCGAGTAGGACCATGGCTCGCCCTGCGCGGTTGCCTGGCGCAGCCGCTCCAACGCGTCGTGGGTATTCTCGACGGTGGTCACCCGCAGGCCCCAGTTGGGCAAGAGCATGGTCAGGCGCATGCGCAGGCGCTGGTCGGTGGTGACCAGCAGCACGCGGCCACCGTGCAGATCGGCCTGTTGCGAGGGCAGGTCGCCCTGCACCTTGAGCAGGGGGATCTCGAACCAGAAACATGACCCGCGGCCCGGCTCCGATTCCACGCCGATGCGGCCGCCCATCAGGGTGACGATGCGCCGGCAGATCGCCAGGCCCAGCCCGGTGCCGCCGTACAGGCGGGTGGTCGAGGCATCGGCCTGGCTGAAGGCCTGGAACAGGCGCTCCTGTGCCGATGCCTCGATGCCGATGCCGGTGTCCCGCACTTCGAAGCGCAACTGGTGCTGGGCAGCGGTTTCGCGCAGGCGCTTGACGTTGAGGGTGACATTGCCGCGCTCGGTGAACTTGACCGCATTGCTGATCAGGTTGCTCAGCACCTGGCGCAGGCGTACGGGATCGCCGCGCACCGGCAGCCGGACGCTCTGGTCGATGTTGAGCAGCAGGCGCAAGCCCTTGGCTTCCGCCGGCCGCTCCATCAGGGTGTTCACGCTCTCCATCAACTCGCGCAGGTTGAAGGTGGTGGTCTCGAGGTCGAGCTTGTCGGCCTCCAGCTTGGAGTAGTCGAGGATGTCATCGACGATGCGCAGCAACTGGTGCGATGAGGAGTAGGCGGTCTTCACCAGTTCCTGCTGGTCGGGCGCCAGCCGCGAGTTCATCAGCAGGTCGAGCATCGGCACGATGCCGTTGAGCGGGGTGCGGATCTCGTGGCTCATGGTGGCGAGGAATTCACCCTTGGCCATGACCGCGGATTCAGCGGCCTGCTTGGCCTGCACCAGTTGCTCCTCGAGCTTGGTATGGCGATTGATCTCGACCTGCAGCGCGCTGACTTCGGCCTCGCCGCGGCGGGTGCGTTCGCTGTGTTCGCGCAGCAGGTGCTCGCGTCCGCCGATGGCGACGCTGACCGCGATCATGGCGAACACCGCCAGCAGGGCCAGCACCAGCGCCGCGCCCTGCCACGGGCCGTCCACGCCAAGGGTTTCCATCGCCAGCAGCAACGCTGCACCGGCAGCCGCGCCCAGCGCCAGCCAGCGCGCGGGCAGCAGGTTGAGGGTGCGGTCTTCGGGAAGGTTCACAGGGTGGCGTGCTGGAAATCGAAGTCGGGTTCGCGTTCGGCCCGTTGTACCAGATTGCCCTGGATGAAATCGATGCCGCCCATCCACAGCGCGGCGGCCGCCTGCGGATCCTCCACGCGCTGGCCGATCACCTGCAGGCCCAGCCGATGCGCGCGATCGATCACCACGCGCATCTCGTCGCGCAGTTCCTGCGGCAGCGGTTGTTGGGCGTACTCGTAGGCAAGCTTCAGGTAGCCCAGCGGCAATTGCTGCAGCAGCGCTTCGGCATCCTCGCCATGGCGGTACTGGCTGAGGCAGAACTGCACGCCGGTGGGGACCAGCTGTTCGCAAACCTGGCGTAGCAGCATCGAGTGCACCAGCGCATCTTCCAGGCGCAGGTCGATGACCAGCGAGGTGCCGTCAATGCTGCCGGTCTCCAGCGCCGCGGCCAGCCAGCCGGCATAGTCGTCCTGGGCCAGGGTGCGCGGAGATTGCGACACGAACAGGCGCAGCGGGCGGCCCTCCGCGCGGCGGCGCTGCAGCAGCGCCAGCGACTGCTGCATGCTCCAGCGGTCCAGCTCCGGCAACAGCCCGGCTGATTCGGCGATGGGAAGGAACTCGCCAGCCAGGCGTTGCCTGCCTTCGCTGTCGCTCAGGCGCAGCAAGACCTGGAACTGCGCCTGGTCGCCGCCGGCCACGGCGACCACCGGCTGGAAGACCAGCTGCAAGCCGTCCTCGGCAAGCGCATCGCGGATGTCCTGCAGCAGCCCGGCGCCGGCACCGGCAGGCGCCGTTGGCGGTACGTACGCCGCCACCCCGACCGCCTGGCCGTGCGCATCGCGCGCGGCTTCCTCCGCGGCTGCGAGGACCGAGCCGACATCGTGGAAACCGTGCGCGAAGCTGGCGTGGCCCACGGTGCTGCGCAGGCGCAAGGCTTCCCCGTTGACCGTGAAATCCTGGTAGCCGATGCCGTCACGCAGCGTCCGTGCATAGCCATCGAGGTTGAGGCCGCCGAGTTGCTCCACGACGATCAGGAAGGCGTTGTCGCTCAACCGCGCAACCGCGTGCTGGCTGGCGATGCCGCCCAGGTGGCGGCCCGCTTCGTTCATCAGTTTCTCGAAGGCGGCGAAGCCGTAGCGGTTCCGCAGCGCAGCCGTGTTGCCGACCTCCACCAGCAGCGCGCCGCCGTCGCCCAGCGGCAACCAGGCTGCGAGTCGCTGCATCAGCGCCGGCCGGGTGTAGAGGCCGGTCACCGGATGCCGCTCCGGCTCGGCGGCCAACGCCTGTCGGCTCGATGCGGCGCGGGCGCGGCGGACACGGCTCTGCACCGCGGCGATCAGGTGGCGCGGCCGCACCGGCTTCAGGATGAAGTCGTCGCCACCGTTCTCCAGCACTTCCAGCTGGCGCTCCGGGTCCTGGTCCCCGGTCAGGAACACCACCGGCACATGGGCGAAGCGCGGATGCTCGCGGATCTGCAGGGTCAACTCGGTGCCACTGATGCCGGGCATGTGCAGGTCCATCAACACCAGGTCGGGTTCGAAGCGTTCCAACTCCGCCATGGTGTGTTCGGGCGAGGGCACCACCTGGGCCAGCATTCCGGCGCCCCTCAGGATGGCCTCGGCGAACAAGGCTTGGCTGCGATCGTCCTCGACCACCAGCACCCGGTACGGATCAACGGGTTCGCTGGTGGCGGAGGGATTGCCGCTGACCTTGGCCACGTCGCGTTCAAGGTCTTCGGCGGCCATCGGCAGCGCGGCCAGGGCATCGCCGGCCTGGGTCAGCATCTGCGCGGTCTGGCTTGCCGAGGGCAGGCTGGGCGCAGCCAACGCCGCATGCAGCGATTGCAGCAAGGGCGCGATGACCTGTGCCAGTTCCGGATGCGCTGCCTGGGTGGCCTCGTGCAGGCGACCGATCTCCTCGTGCATGCCGCGCAATGCGTCGGGGCGCCAACCGCTGCTGCGGAGGTTGCGCAGCTGGATTTCGACCTCGACCAGGCGCTGGCGCAGGCGCTGCAGCAGCTCCGGGAAGCCGAGGTCTGCGGCGGGTGCGGTCATCAGCGATTCCTGCGCGCGTGGGGGGCGTCGCTCGTGCCAACAGTTTGACGCAAAACACGGCGGCGCGCGGCCACCGCGGCGAGGATCAACCCGGTTGCTGGCGCGGCGTGCGACGGAACAACTTGCGCCACAGCCACCACACGGACAGCGCGAACAGCACGCTGATCGAGACTACGATCGCCAGGGCCAGCCACGGATGGCTGAAGGCGAGTGCGAGTCCGCCCACCACGGCCACGTCCTCGGTCACGGATGCGGTGAGGTTGCTGAGCGGTTCCGGCGAGGTGTTGAGCAGTGCGCGCGATCCCGCCTTGAGCAGGTGGCTGGTCATTGCCACGCCGGCGCCGGTGGCCAGCATGCCGCCGCCGAGCTGGCCGTCGGGCGACATCGCCGCCGCTGCGAGGAACGCGCCGGCCGGCACCCGCAACAAGGTGTGCATGAGGTCCCAGACCGAGTCGACGCCCGGGATCTTGTCGGCGAAGAACTCCGCCGCAGCCAACCCGCCGGACGTGACCAGCACCCAGGGCGATTGCGCCGCCTGCATCGCCTGCGGCAGGTCAAGCCAGCCGAAATAGCCGGCCAGGCCCACTCCGAACACGGTGAGATACACGCGGATGCCAGCCAGCCACGCCAGCAGGACGCCGATGGCGAACAGGTGCGCTTGCTCCACGTTGCGGTCCTTCGTGACGCCGGGCGCTGGCGTTGTGCCCGCAGTCTATACGGCGCTGCGGCTTGACGCAGGCTTGCCGGCAATGCGATATCGGGGCGATGCAGGCACCTGCGACTCCCTCCAACGCGCGCGGCAGCGGCCATCCGGGCCTGGCCCTGGCCTTGCTGGTCGTGGCCGCGCTCGCGTTCGGGGGCTGGGGCGTGTGGCGCGCGCTGGCACCGCAGCCGGCCAATGCCGGCGACCAGTTGCGCACCCAGGCGGCGCGCATCGACGACCTCGAGCAGAGCGTCGCTACCCTGACCCGTTCCGACCAGATCAGCCGCCAGGCCAACATCGACCTGCAGGGCACGCTGGCCGAACGCGACGAAGAAATCGCCAGCCTGCGTGCGGACATCGCCTTCTACGAGCGCTTCGTCGGCGCCACCGCGCAGCGCCATGGGCTAAGCGTGCATGCGCTCAAACTGGAACCGCAGCGCGACCCACAGCTCTGGCACTTCGTCGCCACCCTGACCCAGAACCTCAACCGCGGTGCGGTCAACCGCGGCCGGCTGACCCTGATGGTCGAGGCCAGCGAGGGCGGGCGCATGCAGAAGCTGGCATGGAACGACCTGCGCCAGCAGCAGGGCGCGCCGGGGGTGGAGTACTCGTTCAAGTATTTCCAGCAGGTCGAAGGCGATATCGTGCTGCCCGCCGGGGTCAAGCCGGTGCGGGTGATCGCGCGGCTGGTGCCGGCCTCGGGGGCCGCCCTGGAGCAGTCGTTCACCTGGAGCGAGGCGACCGTGGCAACGCCCGCGCAGGGCTGAATCCCGCACCCGCGGTTGAATCGTCATCCATCGCGCCCCATGCTGGCGGCATGGAATCCACCGTGATCGACCTCGCAAGTGTTGCACCCGCGCCCATGCCGCCGCTCGCCTTCACTGCGGCCGCGGCCTCCAAGGTGCGCGAGCTGATCGCGGAGGAAGGCAACGCCGAGCTGAAGCTGCGCGTGTACATCCAGGGCGGCGGCTGTTCCGGCTTCCAGTACGGCTTCGAGTTCGATGAAGGCCAGAACGAGGACGACTTCGCCATCGTCACCGACGGCGTGACCCTGCTGGTGGATCCGCTCAGCCTGCAGTACCTGGCCGATGCCGAAGTCGATTACAGCGAGAGCCTGCAGGGCGCGCAGTTCGTGATCCGCAACCCCAACGCCAAGACCACCTGCGGCTGCGGTTCGTCGTTCACGGTGTGAGCGGAAGAAGGGGTCAGGGTCACTTTGTTGCCAGACGGCCGGGCCTGATCGCGTGGAAAAAGTGACTCCGAGCCCCTTTTCTTTCGTCGATGGCGCGCTCGACCGCGCCGACCACCTGCGTGCCGATCCGGAAGCGCTCGCTGCGTTGTGGCCGCAGGCGCAGGTGGTGGTGCTGGACACCGACGGACGCGCCTATGCGGACAGCGTCAAAGGCCTGTTGCTGGCGAGCGGTGCGGAGATTGGCGGCGGTCCGGGCCTTGCCAGCCTGCTCGGCTTGCGCGATGGCCAGGCGGTGTTCTTTGCAGATGCAGCCACGTTGCAGTTCGCGGCGCCGGAGCGCGTCGACCTGCGCAGCGCCGCTGCCCACTGGCCCGCGTGGCAGTCCAGCCTGTTCGCGCAGGCACGCGCGCTGCAGCACTGGCACCAGCGCCACCGTCATTGCGGCGCCTGCGGCGGATCGCTGGCGTTCGTCCGTGCCGGCTGGCTGGGCGTTTGCAGCGCGTGCGGCAGCGAGCATTACCCGCGCACCGACCAGGCCGTGATCGTGGCCGTCGGCGATGGTCAGCGACTGCTGCTGGGCCGCCAGGCCAGCTGGCCGCCGCGGCGCTGGTCGGTGGTGGCGGGATTCGTAGAACCCGGCGAGACCCTGGAACAGGCGGTGGCCCGCGAGGTGCTGGAGGAAACCGGCATCCGCGTTCGCAGCGCGCGCTACCTCGCCTCGCAGCCATGGCCGTTCCCCGGCTCGCTGATGCTGGGCTTCATCGCCGAGGCCGAGCCTGGCGAACCGGTGGCCGGCGATGAACTGGAAGTCGCGCGCTGGTTCAGCGCCGACGAGGTGCGCGAGGCCCTCGCCAACGACTGGGCGCAGGCCGACGCGGAAGGCGAGGGCATCGTGCTGTCGTCGCCGGTCTCGATCTCGCGCCATGTCATCCGCGCGTGGCTGGATGCGCACGATGCCCGCTCTGTTGCGCGCGACGCAACGTAGAATCAGCGTATGGCCGCCACCCTCATCGCCGTCATCGTCGCCCTCGCGCTTGGCCACCTGGCCTCGGACCTGGCCGCTGGGCTGCGTCAGTTCGGCTGGTTCACCAGCTGGCTGCGCTGGCTCAATGCGCAGTTCCCGGAAGGCAGCGTGTGGCGCGGCCGCTACGGCATCGCCATCGCACTGGTGGTGCCGCTGCTGGTCGTCGGCCTGTTCCAGGTCGCGCTGGACCAGCCGCTGTGGGGCATCGTCGGCCTGCTGTTCGATGTGGCGGTGCTGTTCTATTGCTGGGGACCGCGCGACCTTGATCTCGATGTCGCCGCCGTCCTGGATGCGCCGGATGCCGACAGCCGCCAGCGCGCCGCCGCGCGCCTGTTCCCCGATGCCGCGTCGGTGCGCCTGGATGGCGGGTCGCTGGTCGAAGCCGTGTTCCGCAACGCCTTGCGCCGCTGGTTCGGCGTGCTGTTCTGGTTCTGGGTGCTGGGGCCGTTCGGCGCGCTGCTGTATCGCCTGTCGACGCTGGCCGTGGACCATGCCGAGGACGCCCCGCTGCCGGCCGGTACCGCTGCCGGCGCAACCACCTGGCGCGCGCTGCTGGAATGGCCCGTGACCCAGCTGATGACGCTGTCTCTGGCGCTGGTCGGCAATTTCGACAGCGTGGTGGGCGCCTGGCGCGAGCGCGGCAACAGCAGCTTCCAGCTGCACAACACCCTGCTCGGCGCCGCCGCCCGCGCCAGCGTGCGCAGCGATATCAGCGAGGAAGTGGCCGACTACACGGAGTCCGGCGTGTCCAGCGCCACCGCCATGACCGAAGTCTTCGGCGAACTCCCCGAATTGCGCGACGCGATGAGCCTGGTCTGGCGCATCCTGGTGCTGTGGCTGGCGATCATCGCCCTGTTCGTGATTGCGGGCTGGGTGAACTAAAGCTTCGCCGCGCTAGGCGGCGTCGCCGCGCAATTCGCGCACCCTTGCTTCCAGCAATTCTGCCGTCGCGCCGCGCCCATCCACGGGCGACGCCACCATCACTTCAACATGCGCGCGCAAGCGTCGAGGCAGCGTCATCCGCCGCATCCTGGAATCGCGCCGGCTCCACATGCTGGTCCACATGTTGCGCAAGGCCATCGGCACCACCGGGACCGGCCTTCGCGCCAGGATTTTTTCGACGCCTGACTTGAACGGCGCGATCTCGCCGTCTTTGGTCAATGCGCCTTCCGGGAAGATGCACACCAGTTCGCCTTCGGCCAGTGCAGCATCGACCTCATCGAACGCGGCCTGCATCAGCCCGGGATTCTCGCGCGCACCGGCAATCGGGATGGCCTTGGCGGTCTTGAAGATCCAGCGCATCACCGGGATGTTGAAGATCTTGTAGTACATGACGAAGCGCACCGGTCGCGGGATCGATGCGGCCAGGATCAGCGCGTCCATGTAGCTCACGTGGTTGCATACCAGCAGCGCTGGGCCATCGTCCGGTACGTGCTTCTCGATGCCGTGCAGCTTCAGCCGGTACAGCCCGCGCACCAGCAGCCAGCTGAGGAAGCGCATCAGGAACTCGGGCACGATGCTGAAGATCCACGCCGCCACCAGCAGGCTGGCAATGCCCAGCGCCAGGAACAGCTGCGGAATGCTCCAGCCCAGCGCCTGCTGCAGGGCCACGCCGCCCAGCGCGGCCGCCACGATGAACACCGCGTTCTGGATGTTCATGCCGGCGATCACCCGCGACAGTTCCCCGCGCGGGGTACGGCTCTGGATCAACGCGAACAGCGGCACCACGAAGAAGCCCGCGAACAGGCCGATGCCCGCCAGGTCCGTCAGCACACGCCACGCGCCCGCCTGCTGCAGGAAACCGCGCACATCGAGACCTTGGGCTGCGATGGCCGGCGCCAGCGCCAGGTGCACGATGCACGCACTCATGCCGATGGCGCCCAGCGGCACCAGGCCGATCTCCACCGTGCGCGCGGAGAGCTTCTCGCACAGCAGCGAGCCCACGCCCACGCCAATCGAGAACACCGCCAGCGCGAACACGTACAGCGTTGGCGTGCCGCCGAGGTGCGTCTCCGCATACACCGGCAGGTTGCCGGTCAGCACCGTGCCCAAGAACCAGAACCAGCTCACCCCCAGGATGGAATTGCGCACCGCCAGTTGCTTGCGCGCGAGCTTGAGGATGGCGATGGATTCGGGAATCGGGTTCCACTGGATCTTCAGGCCGGGCGCGGCCGCCGGCAC
>JAZKHR010000110.1:0-1366 GCA_040385305.1 Pseudomonadota bacterium | reverse complement strand
TCCCCCGGGGTTTTGCGGAGGATAGCGGAGCCGGGAAAGTGAGAGGGGTCAGATCGAATTTAGCGTTGAAAAGGTTCGGCTTGGCTTGGGCGCCCATCGCGAAACTTCGCTCCCACCCCTTTTCGCGCCTGGGCTTTGACTACACTGCCGGCTTCTCGAACGAGGCATGCCCCATGACCCTGCGACCCTCCATCGCGTGCCTGTTCGCGGGCGCCCTGGCCACGTTCGCGGCCCCCGCCGCCGCCGAGACCGTGCTGATCACGGCCGAACGCCTGCTGGACGTCCGCACCGGCCGGTGGATCGAGCAGCCCGAGCTGCTGGTGCGCGATGGCAAGATCGTCCGCCTCACCCGCGGTGCCGGGGAACCGGTGGAAGGCGCGCGCCGCATCAACCTTGCCGGCATGAGCCTGCTGCCCGGCCTGATCGACATGCACGTCCACCTGGACAGTGATCCGTCCTACGGCGGCTATACCGGCCTCCAGTTCACCGACCGCTTCTGGTCGATGCTCACCGTCAAGCATGCCGGCGACACCCTGGACGCCGGCTTCACCACCGTGCGTAACGTGGGCTCCGAGGCATGGAATGACGTCGGCCTGCGCCAGGCCGTGGACGAGGGCAAGGTGCGCGGGCCGCGCGTGGTGAGTGGCGGCTACAGCTTCGGCGCCACCGGCGGCCATTGCGACAGCACCTATTTCCCGCCGTCCTTCGAAGCGAAGAGTCCTTACAACGCCGACAGCCCGGAGGAAGCGCGCAAGCGCGTGCGCGAGATCCGCAAGCATGGCGCGCAGGTCATCAAGATCTGCGCCACCGGCGGCGTGTTCTCGCGCAACACCGAGCCCGGCCAGCAGCAGCTGAGCGAGGCCGAGATGCGCGCGGTGGTGGAAGAAGCCCACCAGTGGGGACTCAAGGTGGCTGCGCACGCGCACGGCGCCAGCGGCATCAAGGCCGCGATCCGCGCCGGCGTGGACACCATCGAACACGCCAGCCTGATCGACGACGAAGGCATCGCCCTGGCCAGGAAACACGGCGCCTGGCTGTCGATGGACATCTACAACACCGACTACACCCAGTCCGAAGGCAAGAAGAACGGCGTGCTGGAGGACAACCTGCGCAAGGACCGCGAGATCGCCGACGTGCAGCGCGAGGGCTTCCGCCGCGCGCATGCCGCGGGCGCGAAAATGGTCTTCGGCACCGACGCCGGCGTGCACCGCCACGGCGACAACGCCCGCCAGTTCGCGGTGATGGTCCGCTATGGCATGACGCCGTTGCAGGCCATCCAGTCCGCCACCGTGAACGCCGCGGAAGCGCTTGGGCGGGCAGATGTGGGCGTGGCGGAAGTGGGGCGCTTTGCGGATCTCGTCGCCGT
>JAZKHR010000109.1:0-9077 GCA_040385305.1 Pseudomonadota bacterium | reverse complement strand
TAAGGAGACGCAGTCATGGCACATAAAAAGGGCGTAGGCTCCTCGCGCAACGGCCGCGACTCCAACCCGAAATACCTCGGCGTCAAGATCTACGGCGGCCAAGCGATCGAAGCCGGCAACATCATCGTGCGCCAGCGTGGCACCCAGTTCCATCCGGGCAACGGTGTCGGCCTCGGCCGCGACCACACCCTGTTTGCGCTGGTCGACGGTCAGGTCGAGTTCACGACCAAGGGTCCGAAGCAGCGCCGCACGGTCAACGTCGTCAGCGCCGCATAAGCACGACGGACACTTCGCGAAGGGCCCCGCTCCGGCGGGGCTTTTCGTTTCTGAGGGGCGAGTTGGCCGGACACGCGATGGCCACCCACGACCGCAACCCGCCACTGCGCTAGATTGGCCGCACTCCGCGCCGTGCAGAGCACGCTGCGGACTCCACCCAGCACGTTCCAAGGACACCCCATGAAACTGGTCGACGAAGCCGAAATCACCGTAACCGCCGGCAATGGCGGCAACGGCTGCATCGGCTTCCGCCGCGAGAAATTCATCCCGCTCGGCGGCCCCGATGGCGGCGATGGCGGCAATGGCGGCGACGTCTGGCTGCAGGCCGACGAGAACCTCAACACCCTGGTCGATTTCCGCCACCAGACCCGGTTCAAGGCCCAGCGCGGCGAGAACGGCATGGGCCAGCAGCGCTACGGCAAGGGCGGCGAGGATGCGGTGATCACCGTGCCGGTGGGAACCGTGATCCACAACGTCAGCACCGACGAGGTCATCGGTGACCTCACCGAGCATGGCCAGCGCCTGCTGGTCGCGCGCGGCGGCAAGGGCGGCCTGGGCAACATGCACTTCAAGAGTTCGGTCAACCGCAGCCCGCGCCGCGCCACATCGGGCGAAGAGGGCGAGGAGCGCGCGCTGAAGCTGGAGCTGAAGCTGCTGGCCGACGTGGGCCTGCTCGGCTTCCCGAATGCGGGCAAGTCGACCTTCGTGCGCGCGGTCTCGGCAGCTACGCCGAAGGTGGCGGATTACCCGTTCACCACCCTTTATCCGAATCTTGGCGTGGTCAGCGTGGAGATCGGCCGCAGTTTCGTGATCGCCGACATTCCAGGACTGATCGAAGGCGCCGCCGATGGCGCGGGCCTTGGCAGCTTGTTCCTGCGCCACGTGCAGCGCACCCGCCTGCTGCTGCACCTGGTGGACCTGGTGCCGATGGAGGGGGGAATTGAGGCCAGCCCGGCCGAGCAGGTGCGCGCGATCGAGAACGAATTGCGCAAGTACGATCCCGGCATGCTGGAGAAGCCCCGCTGGCTGGTGCTGAACAAGGCCGACCTGATGTTCGAGGACGAGGCCCGCGCCACCGCCGAAGCAGTGGTGGCCGAACTCGGCTGGACCCAGCCCTGGTACCTGGCCTCCGCGATCGGCCGCGATGGCACCTGGCCGATCATGCTGGCGGTGCAGGCCTTCTTCGACCGGCTGCGCGAAGACGAACTCGAAGCCGCGCAGGAAGCCGCGCATGCGGCCGGCGGCGATGCCTGAGGCAAGCGGTGTCCCGGGCTCCCGGTTTATTGCCGGCGCGCCTCAGTCAGCGACCCGGCCAGTGCGCTACGTGGTTCAGCGCCGGGCATTCTTCGACGAACTGAAGGGCATGCCGGCGACGCCGCGCCCAATGAAAAACCCGGCCGAAGCCGGGTTCCGGGGCGCGACCTTGCGGTCGGGCTCAGGCAGCCTTGATCGCCTTGATACGCGCGGTCAGGCGCGACTTGTGGCGGGCAGCCTTGTTCTTGTGGATCAGGCCGCGGGCGGCGAACCGGTCCAGCAACGGCTGGGCGGTCGCGAATGCTTCGCTGGCGGCAGTGGCGTCATTGGCGTCGAGCGCCTTGATCACCTTCTTGACGGCGGTACGCAGCATGGAGCGCTGGGCGACGTTGCGTTCGTTGCGCACGACGGTCTGCTTGGCGCGCTTCTTGGCGGACTTGATATTGGCCACGACGGAAATCCTGGAAGGTCTGTAATTGGCGCAGCGGTTGCTGCAAGGTATCGTCCGCGTGCAGGCGTGCCAGCGGGCGAACGGTTCGGGTAGACCCAAAATTATGGACGATTCAATGGTTTGGGTCAACTACCCGGTGGCAGCAGGCCGTGCCGCAAGGGCGCTTGCATGAGCAGCCTGCTGCGCTCCACCAGCGTGTTCAGCGCGATGACCTTGCTGTCCCGGATCGCCGGTTTTGCCCGGGACGCGCTGCAGTCCCGGATTTTCGGCAGTTCGGTGGCGATGGACGCCTTCGTCATCGCCTACCGGATCCCGAACTACCTGCGCCGGATCTTCGCCGAGGGCTCGATGCAGATGGCCTTCGTGCCCATCCTCAACGAGATCCGCGAGCGCGGCGACAAGGCGGCGCTGAAGGACTTCATCGACCACATGGCGGGCGCGTTGCTGGCCGTGGTGCTGGTGGTCGCGGCCATCGGCATGCTGGCCGCGCCGCTGGTGGCGACCGTCTTCGCGCCGGGCGCGGTCGACGAGCCGGGCAAGCTGAGCCTGATTACGCAGATGCTGCGGATCACCTTCCCGTACCTGGTGTTCATCTCGATGATGGCGTTGGTGGCGTCCGTGCTGAACAGCTTCGGGAAGTTCGCGCTGCCCGCGGTGACACCGGTCTTGCACAACCTGATCATGATCGCGGCGATGGTCTGGCTGGCCCCGAAGTTCGAGGTGCCGGCCAAGGCACTGGCGTGGGGCGTGCTGGCCGCGGGCGTGTTGCAGTTGCTGGTGCTATGGCCGGCGCTGGGACGGCTGGGGCTGCGGCCCACGTTCAAGGCAGGGTTCGGGCACCCCGACGTGAAGCGGGTTGCGAAGCTCATGCTGCCAACCCTCTTCTCGTCCTCGGTGGCCCAGCTCAACCTGTTGGTAGGCACCATCTTCGCGTCCTACCTGGTCACCGGCAGCCAGACCTGGCTGTACCTCTCCGACCGGCTGGTGGAGTTGCCACTGGGGCTGTTCGGGGTGGCCATCGGCACGGTGATCTTGCCGCACCTGTCGCGCCGGCATGCGGCCACCGATGCGGCTGGTTACGGTGCCGCGCTGGACTGGGGCCTTCGACTCGCCCTGCTCGCCGGCATCCCAGCGGCGCTGGGCCTGCTGCTGTTGGCGGAGCCCCTCACTGCCGTGGTCTACCAGGGTGGCAAGTTCACCGCCCACGACACCCGCATGGCGGCAATCAGCCTGAGTGCGATGAGCATCGGCATCCCCGCCTTCATGCTCAGCAAGGTGTTGTCGCCCGCGTTCTATGCGCGCCAGGACACCAAGACGCCGATGCGCGCAGCGCTGTGGACGGTGGGCGCCAATGTGCTGCTCACCATCGCGCTGACCTGGCCGCTGCTGCATTACGGGGTCAACGGTGCGCATGGCGGCATCGCCCTGGCCACGGGCCTGGCCGGCATATTCAATGCATGGTTGTTGTGGCGCTACCTCAAACGCGCCGACCTGCTGCGCCCGCAGCCCGGTTGGGCGCGCCTGTGGCTGCAACTGGCCCTGGCGTGCACGGTCATGGCGGCGACGGTGCTGGCGTTGCGCTGGTGGGTGGGCGACTGGACCGCGATCCCCAGCTTGCTGCATCGCGCGTTCTGGTTGTTGCTCGTGGTCGCCGCGGGCGGCGTGGCCTACGTGCTGTCACTGCTGGCCCTGGGCCTGCGCCCGCGCCACCTGCGGCACTGAGGCTGGGCCGCGATATTGCACCGCAGCTATACTGCCGGCTCACCATGAAGCAACTGTTCCGCGACGTCGACGGCGGGCCCCTGTGCCCGCAAGGCAGCGTGGTCTGCATCGGCGCCTTTGACGGCCTCCACCTGGGGCATCGCGCGCTGGTGGGCCGCGCGGTCGCGCGTGCCCGGGAGCTCGGGATTCCGATGGTGGCCTTGAGTTTCGAGCCGTTGCCGCGCGAGTTCTTCGCCAAGGGCGCACGGCCGCCGCGGCTGATGCTGCCGCGAGCGAAATTCCTGGGCCTGCGCGAACTCGGCTGCGATACGGTCGGATTGCTGCGCTTCGACAACGCGCTGGCAGCGATGGATGCGGAGGCCTTCGTACGCCGCGTGCTGGTGGACCGCCTGTCCGCGCGTGAAGTCTGGGTTGGCCCGGGCTTCCGCTTCGGCCACGGTCGCATCGGTGACATTGCATTGCTGGCCGGCTTGGGCGAGCTGCATGGCTTCAGCGCACATGATATCGACGCGGTGGAGGTGGACGGCGAGCGCGTGTCCAGCACCCGCCTGAGGGGCATGCTGGCCAGCGGCGATTTCGACGGCGCCACGCGCCTGCTGGGCCGGCCGTATGCACTCGGTGGGCACGTCGTCTACGGCCGCCAGCTGGGGCGGACACTGGGCTATCCCACCGCCAACCTGCGCTTCGGCAACAAGGTGCCGGCGCTGCGCGGCATTTACGCGAGTTGGGTGCACGGCGTGGGCGAGACCCCGTGGCCCTCGGTGTCCAGCTTCGGCACGCGTCCCACCGTGGACGGCGTCGAGCCTCTGCTGGAGGCGCATTTGTTCGATTTCGAGGGCGACCTGTACGGTCGGCGCATCAGCGTCGAATTCGTCGAGCGCCTGCGCGATGAAGAAAGATTTCCCGACCTGCCGTCGCTGGTGTCGCAAATGCACCGCGACGACGCACAGGCCCGCGCCATCCTGAACCAAGCACCCGAGCGAGCCACCGCGTGACAGAAGACAGCAACCGCTACAAGGCCACCATCCACCTGCCGGACACCGCGTTCCCCATGCGTGGAGACCTGCCCAAGCGCGAGCCGGAGACACTGGCGCGCTGGGAAGCCGATGGCCTGTACGCACGCATCCGCGAAGTCACGAAGGGCCGCCCGCAATTCGTCCTGCACGACGGCCCGCCCTATGCCAACGGACCGATCCACCTCGGCCATGCGGTCAACAAGATCCTCAAGGACATCATCGTCAAGTCGAAGACGGTGGCGGGCTTCGATGCACCCTATATCCCCGGCTGGGACTGCCACGGCCTGCCGATCGAGATCGCCATCGAGAAAAAGTGGGGCAAGGTCGGGGTCAAGCTGGACGCGGCCGAGTTCCGCCAGAAATGCCGCGACTTCGCCAACGAGCAGATCGAGGTACAGCGCCGCGACTTCAAGCGCCTTGGCGTGCTCGGCGACTGGGACAATCCATACCGCACCCTCGACTTCAAGTTCGAGGCGGACGAGATGCGCGCGTTGGCGAAGGTGGTCGAGAACGGCCACCTGCTGCGCGGGGTCAAGCCGGTTTACTGGTGCTTCGATTGCGGCAGTGCGCTGGCGGAAGCCGAGATCGAGTACCAGGACAAGCTCAGCCCGGCGATCGACGTGGCCTACGCCGCGCGCAATTCGCAACGGGTGAGCCGCGCGTTCGGCAGCGAGTTGCCGGAAGGCGTGGAAGTCGCATTGCCGATCTGGACCACCACGCCGTGGACGTTGCCGGCATCGCTGGCGATCTCGATCGGCCCGGAACTCGATTACGTGCTGGTCGAAGGGCCGCCGAATCTGGATGGCACCCGGCGTTGGCTGGTGCTGGCCGAGGCACTGGCAGGCAGGGCGCTTGCCCGATACGGCGTGGACGAGGTGGTCATCCTCGGCCGCGCCCAGGGCGAGAAGCTCGAAGGCATGCTGTTCGCGCATCCGTTCTATGAAGAGCGCGACATTCCGGTACTGCTCGGCGACCACGTCAGTGCCGAGGATGGCACCGGCGCCGTGCATACCGCGCCCGGCCACGGCCAGGAAGACTTCGCGGTGTCGCAGAAGTACGGCCTGGTCGAGCAGTACTCGGCAGCGCAACTGAACCCGGTCGATGGGCGCGGCGTGTACCTGCCATCCACGCCACAGGCGCATGGCGCCGATATCGCCGGACTGCATGTGTGGAAGGCCAACGACGTGCTGGTGGAGGTGTTGCGCGCCAGCAACCACCTGCTGGCCTTCAGCAAGCTCACCCACAGCTATCCGCATTGCTGGCGGCACAAGACGCCGGTCGTGTTCCGGGCCACGCCGCAGTGGTTCATTTCGATGGACCAGGCCGGCCTGCGCCGCGATGCGCTGGCCGCGATCGAAGCCGTCACCTGGTACCCGGCGTGGGGCCAGGCCCGCATCGCCGGCATGATCGAGGGTCGTCCCGACTGGACGATATCGCGACAGCGCACCTGGGGCGTCCCGATCGCGTTGTTCGTGCACCGCGAAACCGGCGACACCCACCCGCGCAGCGTGGAACTGATGCGCCAGGTCGCCGACCGCGTGGAGCGCGAAGGCGTTGACGTGTGGTATTCGCTCGACGCTTCGGAATTGCTGGGCGACCAAGCGAATGACTACGACCGCATCACCGACATCCTCGACGTCTGGTTCGACTCCGGCATCACCCATGAAGCGGTGCTGGCCGCGCGTGGCCTCGGCAAGCCGGCCGACCTGTACATCGAAGGCTCGGACCAGCACCGCGGCTGGTTCCAGAGTTCGCTGCTGACCGGCGTTGCCATCGACAAGGCGGCGCCGTACCGGCAGTGCCTGACCCACGGCTTCACCGTGGACGAGCACGGCCGCAAGATGTCGAAGTCGCTGGGCAACGGCATCGAGCCGCAGGACATCATGAAGACACTGGGCGCGGACATCCTGCGCCTGTGGATCGCCTCGGCCGACTACAGCAACGAGATGTCGCTGTCGCAGGAGATCCTCAAGCGCAACGCCGACGCCTACCGCCGCATCCGCAACACCGCGCGTTTCCTGCTGGGCAACCTGCACGGGTTCGAGCCGGCTCGCGACCTGCTGCCGCTGGACGCCATGCTGGCACTGGACCGCTGGATCGTGCATCGCGCCTGGCAGGTGCAGGAGGACATCACCGCCGCATATGCGAGCTACGACTTCGCGTCGGTCGTGCAGTCGCTGATGAATTTCTGCAGCGTCGACCTGGGTTCGCTGTACCTGGACGTGACCAAGGACCGCCTGTACACGATGGGCGAGGATTCGCGTGGCCGCCGCAGCGCGCAGTCCGCCATGTTCCACATCAGCGAGGCGTTCGTGCGCTGGATGGCGCCGATCCTGAGCTTCACCGCCGACGAGATGTGGGGTTATTTGCCAGGCGAGCGCGTCGCCAACGTGCTGTTCGCGACCTGGCACCAGGGCCTGGCGCCATTGCCCGATGATGCCGCGCTCTCGGCCAAGGACTTTGACAACCTCCTCGCCTTGCGCGAACAGGTGGCCAAGGTGCTGGAGCCGATGCGCGCTGCCGGCGAGATCGGCGCCGCGTTGGACGCCGAAATCGAACTGCGTTGCGGCGTGTCCGACCAGAATTGGCTGTCTCCCTTGGCGGACGAACTGCGGTTCCTGCTGATCAGCGGTGACGTGCGGGTGGTGCCGGATGCGGAAGCGAAAGGCGTGATCGGCGTGTTTGCGCAGCCGACCACGAACGCGAAATGCGTGCGCTGCTGGCACCGCCGCGCCGACATCGGCGGCGATGCCGCGCATCCGCAGCTGTGCGCGCGCTGCGCCGGCAACATCGAAGGGCCGGGCGAAGACCGGAGGTGGTTCTGATGGCGGGCTCGATCAAGCCGAATGCGCTGCCATGGCTGGCACTGTCCGCGCTGGTGCTGGCGCTGGACCAGTGGAGCAAGGCCTGGGTGCTGTCCTCGCTGCCCGAGTACGTGGCGGTGCCGGTGATCGAAGGCTTCTGGAACTGGTACCGCACCTACAACCCCGGCGCGGCCTTCAGTTTCCTGGCCGATGCGGGCGGCTGGCAGAAATGGTTCTTCACCGTGCTGGCGTTCAGTATCAGCGGCCTGATGGCGTGGATGCTGTCGCGGACCGCGCGGCACGACTGGCGCCAGGCGCTGCCGCTGGCCCTGGTGATCGGCGGCGCCATCGGCAACGTCATCGACCGGCTGCTGCACGGCCACGTGATCGACTTCATCCAGTGGCATGTGGGCGAGTACTACTGGCCGGCGTTCAACATCGCCGACAGCGCGGTGGTCGGCGGCGCGATCGGCATCGCGGTGTTCGGCCTGCTGTCAGGCAAGCCCAAGCCCGAGGCCGGATAATCCGCGCATGGACATCCTGCTCGCCAATCCGCGTGGATTCTGTGCCGGTGTCGACCGTGCCATCGAGATCGTCAAGAGGGCGATCGAAACGCTCGGCGCGCCGATCTACGTGCGCCATGAAGTCGTGCACAACCGTTTCGTGGTGGACGACCTGAAGAGCCGCGGCGCCGTGTTCGTCGAGGAGCTGCACGAAGTGCCGGACGGCGCCACGGTGATCTTCAGCGCGCATGGAGTGTCCCAGGCCGTGCGCGCCGAGGCCGACCAGCGCGGGCTCAAGGTGTTCGATGCCACCTGCCCGCTGGTGACCAAGGTCCACCTGGAAGTGGCGCGGCAGTGCCGCAACGGCCGCGACATGGTGCTGATCGGCCACGCCGGCCATCCCGAGGTGGAGGGCACCATGGGCCAGTGGCTGCGCGAGGGCGCCCAAGGCAACATCCGCCTGGTCGAAGACCTGGCCGGCGTGGCCACGCTCGAACTGGGCCAGCCCCAAAACGTGGCCTACACCACCCAGACCACGCTGTCGGTGGACGACACCCAGGAAATCATCGCCGCCCTCAAGGCGCGGTTCCCTGCCATCCAGGGGCCACGCAACGACGACATCTGCTACGCCACCCAGAACCGCCAGGACGCGGTGCGGGAACTGGTGGGCGAGGGCTGCGATGCGGTGCTGGTGGTCGGATCACCCAACAGCTCCAACTCCAATCGCCTGCGCGAGCTGGCGGAGCGCGAGGGCGCTGCCGCCTGGCTGATCGACGGCGCCGACGAGATCGATCCTGCCTGGATCACGGGCCGCCGCCGGATCGGCGTCACTGCCGGCGCATCGGCCCCGGACGTGCTGGTGCGCGGCGTGCTGGACCGCCTGCGCGAGCTCGGCGCCCAAAGCGTGCGTGAGCTGCACGGCGAGCCAGAGGACATGGTGTTCGCCCTGCCCAAGGAGCTCCGGCTGCGGCTGGTGGACTGAACCGGCACCGGCTAGAATCGCGCTCCACGCCGGAATAGCTCAGTTGGTAGAGCGGCGCATTCGTAATGC
>JAZKHR010000108.1:0-11117 GCA_040385305.1 Pseudomonadota bacterium | reverse complement strand
CCGTTGATGTTGAGGATGTCGAGGCCGCCGGAGACTTCCTGGAACACGTTGTGGTTGCCGGTCAGCGCGTCGCGGCTCTGGTCGACGTAGGCAAGCTTGACCGTCGGGCCCATGTCGATCTCGCCCGAGTCCGGCGTTTCCAGGCCCGTGATCATCCGGAACAGGGTCGACTTGCCCGCGCCGTTGGGTCCGATGATGCCGACGATGGCGCCATTCGGGATGCTGAAGTTGAGGTTGTCGATCAGCAGCCGGTCGCCATAGGACTTGCTGACGTTCCTGAACTCCATCACCTTGTTGCCCAGGCGCTCGCCCGGCGGGATGAAGATCTCGTTGGTCTCGTTGCGCTTCTGGTAGTCGACGGACTGCAGCTCTTCCATCCGCGCCAGGCGGGCCTTGCCCTTGCTGCGGCCACCCTTGGCGTTCTGCCGCGACCATTCCAGTTCCTTCTGGATCGCCTTCTGGCGCGCTTTTTCGCCTGACTCTTCCTGCTTCAGGCGCGCGTCCTTCTGGGTCAACCAGTCGGTGTAGTTACCCTTCCACGGAATGCCCTTGCCGCGGTCGAGCTCGAGGATCCACTCCGCCGCGTTGTCGAGGAAATAGCGGTCATGGGTCACCGCCACTACGGTGCCGGTGTAGCGGGCCAGGAACTGTTCCAGCCATTCCACGGACTCGGCGTCCAGGTGGTTGGTGGGTTCGTCCAGCAGCAGCATGTCGGGCTTCTGCAGGAGCAGCTGGCACAGCGCCACGCGGCGCTTCTCGCCACCGGAGAGTTTGCCGATCACGGCCTCCCACGGCGGCAGGCGCAGCGCATCGGCGGCGATTTCCAGCTGGTTCTCCAGCGTGTGCGCATCGCCCGCGGCGAGGATCGCCTCCAGCCGCTGCTGTTCGGCGGCGAGCTTGTCGAAGTCGGCGCCTTCCTCGGCATAGGCCTCGTACACGCGGTCGAGCGCAGCCTGCGCGCTGAGCACGTCGCCCACGCCTTCCTCGACCGCCTGGCGCACGGTGTGCTCGGGGTTGAGCTGCGGTTCCTGGGCCAGGTAGCCCACCTTGATCCCGGCCTGCGGGCGCGCTTCGCCGGAGAAATCGGTGTCAACGCCCGCCATGATCTTGAGCACGGTCGACTTGCCCGAGCCATTGAGCCCGAGCAGGCCGATCTTGGCCCCCGGGAAGAAGCTCAGCGAGATGTCCTTGATGATCTGCCGCTTGGGCGGCACGGTCTTGGACACCCCGTTCATGGTGTAGATGTATTGCGACATTGGGTGCTCCGCAGGCGGTCGTCGGCGCCGGCACAGGGCCGGGCCGCGACGTGATTTCAGGATGGCGCGATTATAGCCGCCCGCTGCCCGTGCCTGCAGGTGGAACGCACCGTGGCCGGGCCCGTCGGGCCGCGAAACGCTAAACTCTGGGACCCGCCCCCGCCCCGGAGCTCCGATGTTTTCCCGTGCCGACCTGATCGCCGGTTTCGACCCCGAGCTCGCCAAGGCCATCGCCGACGAGGACCGCCGCCAGGAGGACCACGTCGAGCTGATCGCCTCGGAAAACTACGCCAGCCCGCGGGTGATGGAAGCCCAAGGCAGCCAGCTCACCAACAAGTACGCCGAGGGCTATCCGGGCAAGCGCTACTACGGCGGTTGCGAGTACGTGGACGTGGCGGAGCGCCTGGCCATCGAACGCTGCAAGGAACTGTTCGGCGCCGACTACGCAAACGTGCAGCCGCACTCCGGCTCGCAGGCCAACCAGGCGGTGTACTTCGCGCTGCTGCAGGCGGGCGACACCATCCTCGGCATGAGCCTGGCCCACGGCGGCCACCTCACCCACGGCGCCAAGGTCAACTTCAGCGGCAAGCTGTTCAACGCGGTGCAGTACGGCGTCAACGAAGCCGGGCTGATCGATTACGACGAGGTCGAGCGGCTGGCGCTGGAGCACAAGCCGAAGATGGTGGTGGCCGGGTTCTCCGCCTACTCACAGGTGGTCGATTGGGCACGGTTCCGCGCCATTGCCGACCAGGTGGGTGCGTACCTGTTCGTGGACATGGCGCATGTCGCCGGCCTGGTCGCGGCGGGCGTGTACCCGAACCCGGTGCCGCATGCGCACGTGGTGACCTCGACCACGCACAAGACCCTGCGCGGCCCGCGCGGCGGGATCATCGTGGCCAGCAAGTCGGGCATGGGCGATGCCGCTGAGGAGATCGAGAAGAAACTGCAGTCGATCGTGTTCCCCGGCATCCAGGGCGGGCCGCTGATGCACGTGATCGCGGCGAAGGCGGTGGCGTTCAAGGAAGCGCTGGAGCCCGAATTCAAGACCTACCAAGCGCAGGTGATCAAGAACGCGCAGGCGATGGCGAAGACCATCATCAACCGCGGCTACAAGATCGTCTCCGGTGGCACCGAGAACCACCTGATGCTGGTGGACATGATCGGCAAGGAGGTCAGTGGCAAGCAGGCCGAGGAAGCGCTGGGCAAGGCCCACATCACGGTCAACAAGAACGCCGTGCCCAACGACCCGCGCAAGCCGTTCGTCACCTCCGGCCTGCGCATCGGCACACCGGCCGTCACCACCCGCGGCTACCGGGAAGCCGACTGCGTGGCGCTGGCCGAATGGATCTGCGACGTGCTCGACAACCCGAGCGATGACGACGTGATCGCCGGCGTGCGCGGGAATGTCGAACTGCAGTGCAGGCAGTTCCCGGTGTACGGGGCCTGATCCGCGCGTGCACTGCCTGTTCTGCCAGCACGACAACACCCGGGTGATCGATTCGCGGGTCAGCGAGGACGGCGCCACCATCCGCCGCCGCCGCGAATGCGAGGCCTGCGGCGAGCGCTTCTCCACGCTGGAAACCATCGAGATCAAGCTGCCGGCGATCATCAAGTCCGACGGTCGCCGCGAGGTGTTCGACGCGCGCAAGCTGCGGCTCGGCTTCGACCGGGCGTTGCAGAAGCGGCCGGTGTCCGAGGAGCAGATCGAGGCGGCGGTGCGTGCGGTGGTGCATGCGGTGCGCATGGCCGGCGAGCGCGAACTTGCATCGCTCCGGGTTGGCGAGTTCGTGATGGCGGAGCTGCGCAAGCTCGACCACGTGGCCTACGTGCGCTTCGCCTCGGTTTACCGCAGCTTCGAGGACGTGGCCGACTTCCGCGAGGAGATCGAGAAACTGGAACGCGAATTGCCGCCGGGCGAAGGCCAGCTCTCGCTGCTGGCGGGCGAGGGCGCGGCGGTGGTGTCGATCGACAGGAACCGGCGCAAATGAGTTTTTCCGCGACTGACCACGCGCTGATGGCGCGCGCCTTGCGCCTGGCCGAACTTGGCGCCTACACGACGCGGCCGAACCCGATGGTCGGCTGCGTGATCGCGCGCGGCGAGGAGGTGGTCGGCGAAGGCTGGCACCAGCGCAAGGGCGAGCCGCATGCCGAAGTCATCGCCCTGCAGGCAGCGGGCGAACGCGCGCGCGGTGCCACCGCCTACGTATCCCTGGAGCCGTGCGCACACACCGGCAATACGGGGCCGTGCGCGGATGCCCTGATCGCGGCTGGCGTGACGCGCGTGGTGGCGGCCATGCGCGACCCGTTCCCGCAGGTGGATGGCGCAGGCTTCGAACGCCTGCGTGCGGCTGGCATCGGCGTTGAATCCGGGCTGATGGAAGCGCAGGCGCGCGAACTCAACCATGGCTTCCTGTCGCGCATCGAGCGCGGTCGTCCGTGGCTGCGGGTCAAGCTTGCCGCCAGCCTGGACGGACGCAGCGCACTGGCGTCGGGCGAGTCCAAATGGATCAGCGGCGAAGCGTCGCGCAGCGACGTGCAGCACTGGCGCGCCCGCGCCGGCGCGATCATGACTGGCGCCGGCACCGTGTTGCAGGACGACCCGCAGCTGACCGTGCGGCTCGGCGACGCGCGCGAATTCGTGCCGCCGCTGCGGGTGGTGCTGGATCCCGGCCTCGCCACCGTCTCGCGCGGACGCGTGCGTGGCGGCGATGCGCCAACCCTTTACCTGCACGCCGCCGACGTCAAGCTGCCACGCGACTTCGCGGCGCAACACGCAGCGGTGGCGGTGCGGGGGGGCGCGTTCGACCTGACCGAAGTGCTGGCCCTGCTGGCCGCGCGCGGCATCAACGAAGTGCAGCTGGAAGCGGGCGCGACATTGGCCGGTGCGTTCCTGTCCTCGGGCCTGGTCGACGAACTGCTGCTGTACATCGCGCCGGTGCTGCTGGGCGAGCGCGCGCGACCGCTGTTCGATGGCCTGCGCATCGACGAGATGGCGCAGAGCATGCGCATGCGCATCGTCGACACCCGCCACGTGGGCGATGACATCCGCCTGCTGTTGCGCCCGCAGGCCGCCTGATGTTCACCGGCTTGATCGCGGGCGTGGGCCGCCTTGCCTCGCGCGACATGCGCGGCGGCGATGCGCGCCTGGCCATCGAAGTCGGCACGCTGCCGTTCGACCAGGTCCAGCTGGGTGAAAGCATTGCGGTCAACGGCTGCTGCCTGACCGTCGTCGCGTTTGATGCAACCAGTTTCGCCGTGGACGCCTCGAACGAAACGCTCGGCCTCACCACGCTCGGCAGGCTTGCCATCGGAGCACCCGTGAACCTGGAGCGGGCAATGCTGCCGACCGATCGCCTCGGCGGCCACCTGGTCAGTGGCCATGTCGATGGCCTGGCCGTTGCCACGAAGCACTGGGACGATGCGCGCGCGGTGGGCTGGCGTTTCGACGCGCCGCCGGCATTGCTGCGCTACGTGGCGCACAAGGGCTCTGTTTGCGTGGATGGCGTCAGCCTGACCGTCAACGAAGTGGACGACACCGGCTTCGAGGTCGCGCTGATCCCGCATACCGTCGCACACACTGCATTCCATGCCTTGCGCGATGGCGACGCGGTCAACATTGAAGTCGACCTGCTCGCGCGCTATGTAGAGCGCTTGCTGGCAACCAGGGAAACGGCATGAGTTTCGCCAGCATCCCCGAACTCCTCGAGGAACTCCGCGCCGGCCGCATGGTGGTCATCGTCGACGACGAGGACCGCGAGAACGAAGGCGACCTGATCATGGCCGCGGAGCTGGTGCGGCCGGCCGACATCAATTTCATGGTCACCCATGCGCGCGGGCTGGTCTGCCTGTCGTTGACGCGTGAGCGCTGCGCGCAGCTGGGCCTGAACCCGATGGTGCAAGCCAACACCGCGCAGTTCCAGACCAACTTCACGGTCAGCATCGAGGCCGCGGAAGGCGTGACCACCGGCATCTCCGCCTACGACCGCGCGCATACCATCCGCACCGCGGTGCGCCCGGATGCAAGGCCCGCCAACCTCAGCCAACCTGGCCACATCTTCCCGCTCACCGCGCAGCCGGGTGGGGTACTGACCCGCGCCGGGCACACCGAGGCCGCGAGCGACCTGGCCATGCTCGCGGGCTTCGAGCCGGCCGGCGTGCTGGTCGAGATCCTCAATGGCGATGGCTCAATGGCGCGGCGCCCGCAACTGGAAGTGTTCGCCCGCGAGCATGGACTGAAGATGGGCTCGATCGCGGACTTGATCGCGCACCGGCTGGCCACCGAACACACCGTGGAACGCATCGACGAGCGCGCCGTCGATACCGAGTTCGGGCCATTCAACCTCGTCACCTATCGCGACCGCATCGCCCACGAGTTGCATTTCGCTTTGGTGCTGGGAGCTCCCGACCGCCACACGCCGACCCTGGTCCGGGTGCAGGTGGAGAACCCGTTGAGCGACCTGCTGCACTGGCGCCGCGACGATTTCGGGGTGGCCGCCACTGACGCCCTGCGCGCGATCGCCGCCGAAGGCCGCGGGGTGATGGTGGTGCTGTCCGAGCCGCGCAATGCCGAGGCGCTGCTCGCGCGCCTGCGCGGTGATGGGTCGAACACCTCGCCGGAAGCACGCGCCAACGGCAAGGATGTCGGCCAGTGGCGGCGCAACGGCGCTGGCGCGCAGATCCTGGCCGATCTCGGGCTTGGCACGCTGCGGGTGCTCGGCACCCCGCGTCGGCAGGTCGGCCTGGCCGGCTTCGGACTGGAAGTGGTGGAGTACGTGGCGCTGCCGCCGCGCTAGACTGCACGGCCCCGCATCGAACCCATCGCCATGCCGTATTTCGAAGGCGACCTGCGTGCCCCTGGTGGCGCACGCTTCGCCATCATCGCCAGCCGCTGGAATCCGCGCATCACCGACGCGCTGGTGGATGCGGCGCGGCAAGCATTCGTGGCCAATGGCGTGGATGAAGGCGCGGTCGACGTGGTGCGCGTGCCGGGCGCGTGGGAACTGCCGCAGGCCGCCCGCCAGCTGGCGGTGGCGGGCAACCACGTGGCGCTGGTGGCGCTGGGCTGCGTCGTGCGTGGCGACACCCGCCACTACGAGCAGGTGGCTGATGGCGCGTCCGAGGGCCTGATGCGGGTGGCCCTGGACACGGGTGTCCCGGTGGCGAATGGCGTGCTGGCGGTCGAGCGTTTCGAGGACGCGACCGCCCGCGCCGGCGGCAGCCATGGCAACAAGGGCGAGGAAGCCGCGCTGGTGGCGATCGAGATGGCCAACCTGCGCAACAAGCTGGTTCCGGAGAACATGCAATGAATCGCCACAGGCAACGCACCGACGGTATCGACCCGGTCGCCCGCTCGCGCTCGCGCCGGCGCGCGCTGCAGGCGATCTATGCGTGGCAATTGAGCGGCGCCGGCGAGCGCGACCTGATTGCCCAGTTCGCCCACGAACAGGCCAAGGAAGTCGCCGACCTTGCGTACTTCGAGGACCTGGTCCGCGGCGTGCTGCAGCACGTGGCCACCCTGGATGACGCGCTTGTGGTGCATCTGGACCGCACCGTCGAGGAGGTGGACCCGATCGAGCGCGCTGCACTGCGCATCGCCACCTACGAAATGCTGCATCGCCCGGACGTGCCCTACCGGGTGGTCATCAACGAAGCCATCGACTCCACCAAGCGCTTTGGCTCCGAGCACGGCCATACCTACGTCAATGGCGTGCTGGACAAGGCCGCGGCGGCGATGCGTGGCACCGAGGCGCAGGCGTCGCGCGCCCGCTGAGGGCGCCGCGGGGCCGCTGACCGTGCCAAGCGCCGAATTCGAACTGATCGCCCGCATCCGGGATCGCGCACGGCGGCTGCAACGCGCCGACGTGGTGCTCGACATCGGCGACGACGCCGCCCTGCTGCAGCTGTCGCCTGGCATGCAGCTGGTGGTGGCGATGGATACGCTCAATACAGGGGTGCATTTCCCGGCCGACACGGCGCCGGCCGATATCGGCTGGAAGGCGCTGGCGGTCAACCTCTCCGATCTCGCCGCGATGGGCGCGCTGCCCGCCTGGTGCACGCTGTCGTTGTCCTTGCCGTCCGCCGATGCGGATTTCGTCGACGCATTCCTCGACGGCTTCCTCGCGCTCGCCGCGACGCACGAAGTCGCCCTCGTCGGCGGCGACACCACCCGCGGGCCGTTATCGGTGTGCGTGGCTGCGCATGGCGTCATCGAGCCCGGCTTGGCCCTGCGCCGCGACGGCGCGCAGGTCGGCGATGACGTTTGGGTCAGCGGCACCCTTGGTGATGCCGCCGGCGCGCTGGCGCAATGGAAATCCGGCAGCGGCATCGTGCCGAGCTTGCGAACGCGGCTGGACCGGCCCTCGCCGAGAGTCGCGCTGGGTCGCGCCCTGCGCGGCATCGCCCATGCCTGCATTGATGTGTCGGACGGCCTGCTGGCCGACCTCGGGCATGTGTGCGCGGCGAGTGGCGTGGCTGCGCAAGTCGACATCGAAGGACTGCCGGCATCGGAAGGATTGCGGGACGGTTTCGGCATCGACCAGCGTCGCCTGCTGCAAGCCACCGGCGGCGACGACTACGAACTGTGCTTCAGTGCGGCGCCGGATGCCCGCGACGCGGTGCTGGCCGCTGCGCTCGCGGGACGCGTCGCGGTGACGCGGATCGGGCGGGTGACGTCCGGCTCTGGCGTCAGTGCGCGCGATGCGGGCGGCTCGGAATGGTCAGCGCCGGCGGCGGGATGGGTCCACTTCGACTGAGGCGTTTGGGTCCGGCAATGCCTTGACCAGCGGCGCGACCAGGCTGGCGGGGACCAGGGTGGCCTTGCCGGTGCCCGCAAGTGCGCCCTGCGACTCCATCGCGGTGCCTGGCGACACGGCCGCATTGACCGGCAGCAGCACGGCATCGACCTTGAGATCCCGGGCTAGCGGGGTGGTGCCGGTGACCTGCCGGTACAGGGCCACCGCCATCATCAGCGACGCCATGGTGCTGGGATGGGTGCCGTCTGGATACGGCCGCGCGTCGGGATGGGCCTGGCGCAGGGATTCGACCGCGCCGGCGGCGTCGAACACCGTCGCGCCCGTGTCCTTCGCCAGGTGGCGCATGCCGCGGTCGATCCTTGCCTGGCTGCGTTCGTCGCGCGCCCAGGTGCTCAGCAAGAGCGTTTTCGCTTCCGCGGCGGTGGCTGCCTGCACCAGTCCTACATGGGCCTGCACGCTTGCGGCGCAAGGCGCCTTGCGTTGCTGGGAGGCGCTGGCCAGGCAGGCCACCAGGCCTCCCATTTCCTGCAGCACCACCACGTCGAACTTGCGGTTGCGCAGGGCATTGCCAACGTGGCCCGCCTTCCAGTGCTGGGACAGGGTTGCCGCGGGCCCGGCGTAGGTCTCGGTCACGATGCGGTCGCCGTGCGAAGCGCCCACCGCGCGCAGCAGCGCAGGCAGGTTGTTGGTGTAGGTCAGGCTGTTGCCGACCAGGAGCACGCGGTATTCGCGACCAGCCGGCGCTTGCGCCCATGCAGGCGAGGTGCTCGCGGAGACGGCGGCGCAAATCGCCAGCAGGAGGACGCGAGGCAGGGACATGCAGGCAGCCGGTGGTCGAGTTGGCCGGCAGGGTAAGGCAGTGGCCGCATGCGTGCACGTGACGTTGGTTGGAATGCCTGCCCGGGCTCAGGTGTCGTCGGCCCGGAACGCATCCTGCAACCAGTGCAGGCGTGGCGATGCCTGATCGCCATCGGCTTCCACCACGTCGAACCGGCACGGCGCATTCGCATGCCGCGGGTGACGCAACAGGAAGGCCTGCGCTGCACGCACGAGCTTGCGGCGCTTGCCGCGGTCCACCGACGCCGCACCGCCACCGAATGCGGCGCTGGCCCGGTAACGAACTTCGACGAACACGACGGTGTCGCCGCCGGTAGTCGGCGCGAGCATCACCAGGTCCAGTTCGCCGCCGCGTGAGCGTTCATTCCGGGCAAGCAGGCGCAGACCCTGTTCCTGCAGGAAGGCGAGTGCGGCGGCTTCGATGGCATCACCGCGGGCGCGGCGATCGGGGCCTGGCTCAGCGGGCGGCATCGGCCAGCGGAACCGGCACGCCGCCGCTGAAGCGGGACCAGCTGGGGCGCCGCAACACGTTGCCGAATCCGTCCAGGCTGAGCCGGCCGGTAGCGCCCGGGACGTCCGCATTGGCCGACAGGGCCAGGCGCTCGAGATAGGCGGTGACCAGCCAGGCATCGAAGCCGAACCCGAACAGGCGCGCGGCGGCCCCCTTGGCCGTATCCACTCGCGCCGCCACACGGGCCTGCGAAGGCAGGCCAGCGACGCCATGAACGCCCCAGGTCTCGGTGGGAAAGAGAATGCCGTCGAGCAGCATGTCCTCGCTGGCCTTGCCGGTCCCCGACACGATCTGCGACGTCCCCACGCGCGGCTTGCCGGCAAGCCCCGCGGCAGCAAGTTGCGGTGCAAGCGCCCGCGCCTGGTTGCCCCGGATGGCCAGGAACACCGCATCCACCTGCACGTCCGGCGCGAGCACCAGCGCGGTGTCAGGGTTGTAGTCCAGGCGTCCGGCGATCTCGGCCCCGCGCTGGCGCAAGCGCTCGCCGAAGGCAGTGGCGGCGCGGCGCTGGCTGTCGTCGTTGCCGGCGATCACCAACACCCGCCTGGCGCCGCGCTCCAGCAGGTATTCTGCGGCGGTGATGCCTTCGTCCTCCGGCGACAGCGAGAATCCCGCGCTTCCGGCCGGCGGTGTACGGGTGCCACGATTCAAGGCGAGCATCGGTACCGGCGGTGCTTCGTTGGCGAACACGGCGTCGACTTCATCGCGGGCCAGCGGACCCACCACGAAGTCATTGCCCTCGGCCACGGCGCGGGAGTAGGCGGCGCTGGCACTGGCGGCAGTGTCGTAGAAGCGGACCTCCGGGCGACGCCGCTGCTCGCCGTAATACCCGGCCAGGAAGCCGTCGCGCACTGCGGCGGCAGCCGACGCTTGGCTGCCGCTCAGCGGCAGCAGCAGCGCCACTTTCATCGGCGGACGATACCCGTCGCGGTCGGCAGGTGGCCGGCCTGCGGCATCGAAACGCCAGTCGCCGCGGTCGAAGGCGCGCGGAAGTTGCAGTCCGCGATTGAGCAGAGCACGGCCGGCGAAGTTGTAGAGCGGATCGCCGACAGGCAACGCCGCTGCGCCACGCGCAAGGGTCGGGTTGTCGAGCCGGGCAAGCAGGGCATCGATGCGCGCGGCGTTGTCGGCGCGGGCCTGGCCGGTCAGGCTCGCGTGGCTGCGCGCAAGCGCCTGCGCCTCGGAGAAGGCGGAGTCGCGCACGGCGGTGGGGGCTGCGCCGGGCTGGACCTCGACGCTGCTGCAGGCGGCAAGCAGCGCGAGCATCGAGGCGATCGCGAGTTGTTTCAGGGCCACGGATCGGCGCTCGTTCGGGAACCGGCTAGGATTCTACCCGTGCGGTCAGTGAAGGAATGCGATGCAGCGCCCCGGAACCTTGTTCGTGGTTGCCACCCCGATCGGCAACCTGGGCGACCTTAGCCCGCGTGCCCTGGAAACCTTCAAATCGGTGGCCGCGATCTGCGCCGAAGACACGCGCCACACCCGCCAGCTGCTCTCGCATTTCGGACTGGAGAAGCCGCTGATCGCCCTGCACGAGCACAACGAGGACGCCGCCTGCGCGCCGGTGGTCGCGCGCCTGCAAGCCGGCGAGTCGCTGGCGCTGGTCTCCGATGCCGGCACCCCTCTGGTGAGCGACCCAGGCTTCCGCCTGGTGCGCGCCGCGCGGGCGGCGGGGATAGCCGTGAGTCCGATACCGGGCGCCAGTGCGTTGGTCACCGCCTTGTCGGTGGCCGGGCTGCCGAGCGACCGTTTCGTGTTCGA
>JAZKHR010000107.1:2291-21360 GCA_040385305.1 Pseudomonadota bacterium | reverse complement strand
GCCTGGTGCAGGCGGATGGCGCGGTCGACCTCGCCGCGGCGGCGAAACAGGTGGCCCAGCGCAACCTGCGTCTCGAAGGTGTCCTTGTCCAGGTCGGCGATGTGCAGGAACAGCTCGATCGCCTTGTCGGGCTGTTCGTTGAGCAGGTAGTTGAGGCCGCGGAAGTATGTCGTCGAGAGCTTGCTGACCTGGCTGTCGCTATGCCGCTCGCCGCCGCGACGGCCGATGACCCAGCCGGACAATGCAGCGATCGGCACCAGCACCACGAACCAGAACCACTGGTTGAGGAATTCCATTGGTCAGGACCCCGTGGTCGGGGCATGGGCCGCCGACTCCGCGCGGCGCAGTCGGCGGCGAAGCGGTGCCACCACGCCGACGGCGAGGATCGTGCCCCCTACGACCACGCCGAGCAGCAAGGCCACCAGAACGCTCAGCCCCAGGCTGGCGCGCACGCTGGCGAAGCCCAAATCGAGCAGGACGGGTTGGGTATTGAGCGCGCCGACCACGGCACCCAGCAGGATGCAGGCGATCGCGACGATCAGGCGGATCAGGCGCATCGGACGCTCCGAAGTTTGCCTGCAAGCTTAACGGACTGCGGTCGGATTAGTCGTCCACCGGCAGTGGAACCACCTGGGTGACCCGCTCGCGCAGTTCCTTGCCAGGCTTGAAATGCGGCACGTGCTTGCCGGGCAGCGCCACGGCATCGCCGGTCTTGGGGTTGCGACCGGTGCGCGGCGGCCGGAAATGCAATGAAAAACTGCCGAACCCGCGAACTTCGATGCGGTCGCCATCGGCGAGCGCGGTGCCCATCATCTGCAGCAGTGACTTCACCGCCAGGTCGACGTCGTCGGCCTTGAGGTGCGGCTGGCGCTTGGCCAGTAATTCGATGAGTTCGGACTTGGTCATGGAAGCGTGCGCGGCCATCGCAGGGTGCAACTCAAAAAAACATGGCGACCCGGCCGGAGCCGGGTCGCCACGATTGCGTCAAGCCGCCGGGATCACTCGGACTTGCTGTTCAGCTGCTCGCGCAGCAACGCGCCCAGCTTGGTGGTGCCGCTGGCGGCATCGGACGCGGCACGGTTGTACTCGACCATCGCCTCCGCGGTTTCCACGTCGTCCTTGCCCTTGATCGAAAGCTGCAGGCTGCGGCCCTTGCGGTCCATGCCCACGAACTTGGCTTCGACTTCCTGGCCCACCTTGAGGAACTGGGTGGCATCGTCCACGCGCTCGTCGGCGATGTCGCGGGCGAACACGTAGCCCTCCACGCCTTCGCCGAGGTCGATGGTGGCGCCCTTGGCGTCCACTTCCTTGACCGTACCGGTCACCTTGGTGCCCTTGGTGTTGGTCGCCATGAACTGGCCCAGCGGATCCTGCTCCATCTGCTTGACGCCGAGCGAAATGCGCTCGCGCTCCGGGTCCACCGCAAGCACGACGGCTTCCAGGGTGTCGCCCTTCTTGAAGTTGCGGGCCACGTCTTCGCCGGTGGAGTTCCAGGTGATGTCGGACAGGTGGATCAGGCCGTCGATGCCGCCGTCCAGGCCGATGAAGATGCCGAAGTCGGTGATCGACTTGATCTGGCCGGACACCTTGTCGCCCTTCTTGTGGATGGCGGCAAAGGTTTCCCACGGATTGCTGGTGACTTGCTTGATGCCCAGCGAAATGCGGCGGCGCTCCTCGTCCACGTCCAGCACCATGACCTGGATGTCGTCGCCGACCTGCACGATCTTGGCCGGGTTGACGTTCTTGTTGGTCCAGTCCATCTCGGACACATGGACCAGGCCTTCCACGCCCGGCTCGATCTCGACGAACGCGCCGTAATCGGTGACGTTGCTGACCTTGCCGAACACGCGGCTGTTGGACGGGTAGCGGCGGGCGATGTTGTCCCACGGATCCTCGCCCAGCTGCTTGAGGCCCAGCGAGACGCGATTGCGCTCCTTGTCGTACTTCAGCACGCGCACGTCGAGCTCGGCGCCCACTTCCACGACTTCAGACGGATGGCGCACGCGCTTCCAGGCCATGTCGGTGATGTGCAGCAGGCCGTCGATGCCGCCCAGGTCCACGAACGCGCCGTAATCGGTGAGGTTCTTGACCACGCCCTTCAGCACCGCGCCCTCGACCAGCTTCTCGAGCAGCTGCTCGCGCTCTTCCGAATGCTCGCTCTCGACCACCGCGCGGCGGGAGACCACCACGTTGTTGCGCTTGCGGTCCAGCTTGATGAGCTTGAATTCCAGCTCCTTGCCTTCCAGGTACACCGGGTCGCGCACCGGGCGCACATCCACCAGCGAACCCGGCAGGAAGGCGCGGACGTCCTTGATGTCGACGGTGAAACCGCCCTTCACCTTGCCGCTGATGCGGCCGACGATGGTCGCGTTGGCTTCCAGCGCTTCTTCCAGTTCGTCCCACACCATCGAGCGCTTGGCTTTCTCGCGCGACAGCACGGTCTCGCCGAAGCCGTTCTCGAGGCTGTCCAGCGCCACCTTGACGGTGTCGCCGATACCAACGTCGATCTCGCCGGCGTCATTGCGGAACTGCTCGATCGGGACGATGCCTTCCGACTTGAGGCCGGCATTGATCACCACTACGTCGTTGCGCACGTCGACGACGATGCCGGTGACGATGGAGCCGGGCTTCAGCTTGGCCAGGTGGGCCTGGCTGGCTTCGAACAGTTCTGCGAAGGATTCGGTCATTGCGGAATTCATTGAAAATCTCGGGTGGATACACGGACCGGCCACTAGGATGTGGCGGCCCACCTGGGGTGTGGCGCGGCGCAGGACGCGCGTGGCCATGTGTGGGTGGATGGAGGATTGCCACGGGCGCCGGGAAAGGCCTCCGTGGAACGGTTCTGCAGCGCCGGGGTTCGCCGGCTCAGCCGGTGGCGCGGGACACCACGTCCAGTACCCTTGCCACCACGTCCTCGATGCCAAGGCCAGTGGTGTCGATGCGGACGGCATCCAGGGCCGGTCGCAGCGGCGCCACCGCGCGATTGGCGTCGCGGGCGTCGCGGGCGAGAATCTCGCGCAGCAGACCATCCAATGTAACGGAAACCCCCTTGTCCTTCAACTGCTTATAGCGCCTCTCGGCGCGTTCCTCGGCGCTTGCGGTCAGGAACACCTTGTGCTCGGCGTCGGGGAAGATCACCGTACCCATGTCGCGCCCATCTGCCACCAGTCCCGGCGCCTGCCGGAACACACGCTGGCGTTCCTTGAGCGCTGCCCGCACTTCCGGAATGGCAGCGATGGCGGAGGCCGCTGCCCCTGCGGTCTCGGTGCGCAATTCGTCGGTGGCGTCATGGCCGTTGATCAGCACCCGCAGCTCGCCGTCGTCCGCCTCGCGGAAGGAGACGGTGGTATCGAAGGCGCAGCGCACCAGCGCCCCGCCATCATCCAGGTCGAGGTCAGCCCAGCCGGCCGCCACGCCCACGGCGCGGTACAGCGCGCCGGAATCGAGGTAATGCCAGCCAAGGCGCTGGGCGACGATGCGACTGATGGTGCCCTTGCCGGAACCGGAGGGCCCATCGATGGTGAGTACGGGGGTGTCTGCTGTCATGCGTGGATTATGCGCATCCCGCCGCACTGCCGCCCGCACCCGAGGATTCGCGCGCAAGCGCTTGATCCGGCTCCACAAAAGCCGCTAGAATGGCGGGCTTCGCGTTCTCCAGACGCGGATTTCGTCCATCCATCCATTTTTTTGCCGAGGTTCTGTCATGAAGGTCCTGTCCTCCCTCAAGTCGGCGAAGAACCGTCACCGCGACTGCAAGGTGGTTCGCCGTCGTGGCAAGGTCTTCGTGATCTGCAAGTCCAACCCGCGTTTCAAGGCGCGCCAGCGCTGAAACATGGGGCGCAGCCAAGGCTGCGCCCGCGCCGAGGTTCGGGCGCGCCCAAGTTGGGCAGGTTCGATGCGATGAAGGCCGCCATGTGCGGCCTTCATGGTTTCGGTGGGCGCGGCTATCGCGACCCGTTCACCAATCAGGCATAGAATCCGCGCAACCCTCAACGCACCGGGAGCACCGCCATGCGCCACCTGCCTCGCAGCATCGTCCTGGCCGCCCTGATCGGCCTGTCGGGTGTGGCCGCCGCCGACACCCTGCTGATCCAGCGCGTGCAGCAGGAGCCGGGCAACCTGCCGCGTCGCGGCATGAGCATGGCCCAGGTCGAGGCGCGCTTCGGCGCCCCCCGCGACCGCCTGGACCCGCGTGGCGGGCAGAACCACCACTGGCCCACCATCAACCGGTGGGTGTATCCGGGTTACACGGTGTATTTCGAGCGCACCAAGGTGATCGACGTGGTTCTGACCAAGGCCGATCCGGCCGAGATCGGGCCGAAGCCGCCCATCACCTGATCCGATGACCGCACTCGAAGCGCGCTTCCCCGCCGAGTGGGAACCGCAGGCGGCGATCCTGATCGCGTGGCCGAACGCCGAAACCGACTGGGCCGAGCGCCTGGCCGAGGTCGAGGACACTTATATCGCGCTGGTCGCGGCCATCACCCGCTTCCAGCCGGTGCTGGTGTGCGTTGCAGATGACGACGTCGAGACCTACGCGGAGATGCGCCTGCGCTCCAACCGGATCGACATGGACCGGGTACGCTTCATAAGCGTCCCCTATGACGACACCTGGCTGCGCGATACCGGCCCGATCACCCTCCGCGCAGGCGATGGCTTCCGACTGCTGGACTTCCGCTTCACGGGGTGGGGCGGCAAGTTCGGTGCCAGCGATGACGACCGCGTGGTGGAGAGGCTGTGCGCGCAGGGCCAGTTCGGCGCGCACCACCGGCAGGTCATCGATTTCGCGCTGGAAGGCGGAGCCATCGAAACCGATGGCAACGGCACCCTGCTTACCACCTGGCAGTGCCTGCACGAACGCCACCCCGACGCCACCCGCGAGGAACTGACCGCCAGGCTGGCCGGCTGGCTGCACCAGGACAGGGTGCTGTGGCTGGACCACGGCGCGCTGGAAGGCGACGATACCGACGCGCACATCGACACCCTCGCCCGATTCGCTTCGCCGGACGCCATCGTATTCCAGGCCTGCGACGACCCCGCGGATTCGCACTTCGCCGGCCTCAAGGCCATGGCCGATGAGATTGCCGCCCTGCGCACCAAGGACGGAGAGCCCTATCGGCTATTCCCGCTGCCGTGGGCGCAACCGATCCTTGACCAAGGCCGCCGCCTAGCGGCGAGTTATGCCAACTTCCTGATCATCAATGGCGCGGTACTGATGCCGGCTTACGGTGATCCCGCAGACGCGCACGCCGCGGACGTGCTGGAGCGAGCCTTTCCTGATCGCGAAATCGTGACCGTGCCGTGCCGTCCGCTGATCTGGCAGAACGGAAGCCTGCACTGCCTGACCATGCAACTGCCAGCCGGACTGCTCTAAGTTTCACGACCCGCCGTCCTACAATGCGCGGATGACAAACAAGACTCTCCCCGTCGCCCTGGTGCAGGAACGCAACCACGGCGATGCCGACGCAAACCTGGCGGTCATCGAACAGCGTGTCGCAGAGGCTGCCGGCAACGGCGCGCGACTCGTGCTGCTGCAGGAACTGCACAACGGCGCGTACTTCTGCCAGCACGAGTCGGTGCACGAATTCGACCTCGCCGAACCGATTCCCGGTCCCAGCACGCAGCGTTTGTCGGCGCTCGCGAAACAGCACAAGGTGGTACTGGTCAGTTCGCTGTTCGAAAAGCGCGCGGCAGGTCTTTACCACAACACCGCGGTGGTGTTCGATGCCGACGGCAGCACCGCGGGCAAGTACCGCAAGATGCATATTCCGGACGATCCCGGCTTCCAGGAGAAGTTCTACTTCACCCCTGGCGACCTCGGCTTCAACCCGATCGACACCAGCGTAGGCCGCCTTGGCGTGCTCGTGTGCTGGGATCAGTGGTACCCCGAAGCCGCCCGCCTGATGGCGCTGGCCGGCGCCGAACTGTTGCTGTACCCAACCGCGATCGGTTGGGACCCGACCGATGCGCAGGACGAGAAAAACCGCCAGCGCGAGGCCTGGATCCTCAGCCATCGCGGGCATGCGGTGGCCAATGGCTTGCCGGTGCTCAGCTGCAACCGCGTCGGCCATGAAGCTTCGCCGCTGGGCGCTGCAGGCATCGATTTCTGGGGCAACAGCCACGTGCTTGGCCCGCAGGGCGAGTTCATCGCCGAGGCGAGCACGGATCCAACGTTGTTGATGGCCGAAGTCGACATGCAACGCAGCGAACACGTGCGCCGGATCTGGCCGTTCCTGCGCGACCGCCGCATCGATGCCTATGGCGACCTGACGAAGCGCTACCGTGATTGAGGCGGGCGCGGGACTTACCGCCACACTGCCGGCGGACTGGACCGATCAGCCGCACATCGAACTGGAGCGCGACGGCGTGCGCTACACCCTGCTGGGCACCGCCCACGTGTCGCAGTCGAGCATCGATGCCGTGCGCGCGGCCATCGACAGTGGTCGTTTCGATGCGGTGGCGGTTGAACTCGACGAACAGCGCCACAAGGCGCTGACCAACCCGGACGCGCTGGCCCAACTCGACCTGGTTAAGGTGATCCGTGAGCGCAAGATCGCGCCGTTCGCAGCCAACCTGGCGCTGGCTGCGTACCAGCGCCGGCTGGCCGAGCAACTCGGCATCGAGCCCGGTGCAGAACTCAAGGCGGCGGCGGTCGAAGCGGCGGCACGCGGGATTCCGCTGCAGCTGATCGACCGCGACGTGGGCATCACCTTCCGCCGCATCCTGCACGGGCTGCGATGGTGGGACCGCATGAAGCTGGTCGGGGGGCTCGCGGGTGGATTGTTCGCGGATGATGAAGTCTCCAGCGAGGACATCGAGCGCCTGAAGGAAGGCGACATGCTGGAGTCCAGCTTCGGTGAGTTCGCCAAGGACACGCCGTCGCTGTACGCCACCCTGATCGACGAACGCGACCAATACATGGCCGCCAGGTTGCGCGAGCGCGGCGATGGCGCGACCCACGTGCTTGCCGTGGTCGGCGCCGGCCACCTGAAGGGCATGGCGCGCTACCTCGCGGAAGAGCAGCGCGCGCCGGAACAACTGACCAGCGAGCTGGCGCATGTAGTGAACAAGCGCCGCATACCGTGGATCACCCTCGGCCTGATGTTGCTGATAGGCGCGGGCATCGCATGGGGCTACCTGCGCGGCGGGGCGGACCTGGGCCAGGCCCTGCTGGTGCAATGGGTGGCGTGGACCGCGGGACTGGCGGGACTGGGGGCGCTGCTGGCCGCGGGCCATCCACTCAGCATCCTGGCCGCGGCCATTTCCGCGCCGCTGAAACCGTTCCGACCCGGCCTGCCACCCGGCATGTTCAGCGCCCTCGCCGAAGTGCACCTGCGCAAGCCCGCCTATCCGGATTTCCTGGCCCTGCGCGACGATGCACAGACCCTCGGAGGCTGGTATCGCAATCGCGTGTGCCGGGTGGTGCTGGTGTTCATGCTGACCAACCTCGGCAGCATGATCGGGGTGTGGATTTCCGGTGCGCAGATCGTGCGCACGCTGCTCGGTTAGCTACGCGTCGGCCGCAAGCTCCAGCGCCTGGGCGGCAGGTCCGGTGAACGCCGTTCGGCTGCACGCCTGAGCAGGTTGCCGCTGCCCGCGCGCAGGTCGTCGAGCATTGCGTAGATGGTGGGCAGGAACAGCAGGCTGACCACGGTGGAGAACGCGAGGCCGCCGGCGATGGCACGCGCCATCGGGTAGTACGCCGGACCTTCGCCCGCGATCTGGGTATCGGACAAGGCAATCGGCACCATCGCCAGGATCGCCGTGCCCATGGTCATCAGGATCGGGCGCAGGCGTTCGCGGCTGCCTTCCACCAGCGCGTCGGTCCGGCTCATCCCGCGCCGGCGCAGGTTGTTGATGTGCTCGACCATGACGATACCGTTGTTCACCACCACGCCCATCAGCACCAGGATGCCGATGAAGGCCATGATGTTGAACTGGGTGCCGGTCAGCCAGAACAGCCAGTACACGCCGAATACCGAGAACAGCACACAGCTCATGATGGCCAGCGGGAACAGCAGCGATTCGAACACCGCCGCCATCACGATGAACATCAGCACCAGGGCGATGGCGACGTTGCGCAGCATCTGCGCGTTTGCATCCATGTTGAAGCCGAACCCGCCGCCCTCGAAGGTGTAGCCGTAGCCGGGCGGAAACTGCACGTTGCCCAGCGTCTCCTCGATCTCCTTCTTGGCCTCCGGCATGGTCGCCTCGCCGGCCAGGCCCGCTTCGATCTTCAGCATGGTCTGCCGGTTCATGCGCTGGATGGTGGTGGACGCGGGCTTCGTGCTGACGTCGACCATCGCCAGCAGCGGCACCGAACGCCCATCCGCGGCACGCACGGTGAACGACTCGAGGTCGGCTGCGCCGAAGTGCTCCGAACCGGCAAAGCGAACGTTGACCGGGATCTCCACGTCGCCGCGATGGAACTCGCGCAGGGAGGATCCGCGCAGGGCCATGCCGACGAACTGCGCCACCTGTTGCGCACTGAAACCGAATGCCGCCGCGCGTTCGCGATTCACCCGCACGGAAAGCTCGCTGTTGCTGTCGCCAGTGTCCACCCGCACGTCGCGCAGGTTCTTGCTCCGCGAGAGGATCGGGATGATATCGGCCGAGAGTTCCTGCAGGGTGCGCGTGGAGTCGCCGGTCAGGCTGAACTGGATGCCCTTCTCGTCGCCACCCAACCCGCCCTGGCGGCCAATGCCGATGTTGGCCCGCGCCGATTTGGGCAAGCCTTCGCGCATCGCATCCTGGATCTGCTTGCTGCGTTCGGGGTCCTTGACCTCGATGTCCACCCGCGTCTGCGCCCAACCCTGCTCGCTGTAGCGGCTGTAGACCTGATCGACTTCGAAGCGCTCGCGGTTGGCGGCGAGGAACGCCTCGACCTTGGCGACTTCCTTGCCCATCTCCTCCTTCGAATACGAGCCCTGCCACTGGTAGAAGATCGAAATCTCGCCAGGGTCCTGCTCGTCGCCGGAATCGCCCTTGACCAGCTTCATCGGGATGATGCTGAGCAGGCTGATCAGAATGATGCCGAGCACGCTCCAGCCGCGATGGCCGAGGGTCCAGCGCAGGACGCCTGCGTAGCGCTCCTGCAGCCGGGAGATGAAGCCGGATTTGACCGCCGGCGGCGTCTGCATGCGCGCGGACAGCATCGGGATCAGGCTGATCGCGACCAGCCACGACGCCAGCAGCGACACCGAAATGGTGACTGCGAGCTGGGTCAGGTAGATGGTGAGCATGTTCTTTTCGCCGAACATCATCGGCAGGAACACGATGCAGTGGCACAGGGTGCCGGCGCTGAGGGCGATGGCCACGTGGCGGGTGCCGATCACCGAGGCCAGGCGCGGCTGGTCCGGGTATTTCTCGCGCTCCTGGTAGATGCTCTCGACCACCACCACTGCGTTGTCGACCAGCATGCCGACCGCCAGCAACAGGCCCATCATCGACAGGATGTTGAGGGTGATGCCGACGAAGTACATGAAGCCCAGGGTCATCACGAAACAGATCGGGATCGCCGTGGTCACCATCAGCGTGGATGGCCAATGGCGCAGGAAGAAGTACAGCACGGCGATCGAGAGCAGCAAGCCAATGCCGCCCGCTTCGGCCAACGCGATCAGCGAACTTGTGACCTCCTTGCCCTGGTCGTTGGTGACTTCGATGTCGATGCCCCGCAGCGCCGGGTCAGCCTGCAACGCCTCCACCTCCCGGCGCACGTTGGATGACAGTTCGACCAGGTTGGCCGCGCGCTCCTTGTAGATGTCGACGCCGACAGACGGCTGGCCATCGATCTGGCGCACGTAATTCATTCGCTGCGGCTGCAGCACCACCTCGGCAATGTCGGACAGGCGGGTGCCATTGGCGCCGATCGGCAGGTCGCGCAGCGCCTGCAGGTCGACGAGTTCCCCTCTCGGCTGGATCCGCAGGCGGCGTCCGGCGTCCGTGATCTGGCCGGCGGAGACAGAGAAGTTCGCCGCCTGCAAGCGCACGACCAGGTCGTTCAAGCCCACACCATTGGCGCTCAACCGATCCGGCTGGATCGCGATCAACACCTCCTCGGTCGGCACGCCCTCCACTTCCACGCGGGCCACACCAGGCAACCGTTCCAGACGCTGCTTCAGGCTTCGCTCGATCAGGTCGCCGCGGGTGGTGAGGTCGTTGTCGCTGGTCAGGCGCAGGCCGATCGCTTCCTGGTCACCGGTGCTCCAGCGACGTACGAAGTAACGACGAAAGTCGTCTGGCAACTCGTCGCGGATCACGTCGATGCGTTCGCGCGCTTCCGACGCGGCGATGGCCACGTCGCGGCTCCAGTCGCTGAACTGCACGAACACGCCGCCACCATCGGCAGTGGCGTTTGCATTCATCGACTTGATGCCCGGCATGGTGGCGATGGCTTCCTCCACCGGCCGCACCAGGTTGCGTTCCACTTCCTCCGGGGTTGAACCCGGGTACGGCAACTGCACGAAGAAGAACGGCGGCGAGACCTCCGGCTGCGATTCCAGCGGCAGCCGGAACGCGGCGATCAGGCCGATCACCACCAGCGACACGAACACCATGATGGTGGTGACGGGCCTGCGGATCGAAAGCTCGGTGAGGTTCATCGCGGCATCAGGCCCTTGCGCCATTCAACGGGTCGTGTTCGTGCGACAGCACTTCCGCGACTGCATCCGCGTCCCGGCGCGCGCGGCGGCCGCGCTCCGCGTAGAACTCGTCGGACTTGCGGTCCAGCAGGTCATACACCACCGGGATCACCAGCAAGGTCAACAGGGTCGATACCAGCAGGCCGCCGATCACGGTGATCGCCATCGGCGAGCGCACCTCGGAGCCTTCGCCGAACGCCAGCGCCAGCGGCATGAAGCCGAACAGCGCGGTCATCGTGGTCATGACGATCGGTCGCAGCCGGGAACGCGCGCCTTCCACAAGCGCCTCGCGCTTGGCCACGCCGGCCTCGCGCAACTGGTTGACCTTGTCGATCAGGATGATCGCGTTCTTGACCACCAGGCCGACCAGCAGGATCAGGCCGATGAACACCACCACCGATGCCGGCGAGCCAGTCAGCAGCAGCGCCGCCACCGCGCCCACCAGGGCCAGCGGGATGGTGAACAGGATCACGAACGGGTGCAGCAGCGACTCGAACTGCGAGGCCATCACCAGGTACACCAGGAAGATGGCGAGGCCGAACGCGAACAGCAGCGAGCGAATCGATTCGCTGAGCTCCTGTCCTTGCCCGCCCATCCGAACTGCGATTTCGGTCCCAAGCGGATTCGCCTCGATCATGGCCTGCACCTCGTTGATCGCGGTGCCGAGGTCGACGTCGCGTAGGTTGGCGGAGACGATGGCCACGCGGCGCTGGTCCGCGCGGTGAATTTCGCTGGGGCCCGTGGTCGAGACGACTTCCGCGACAGACGCAAGTTCGACTGGTGCGCCCCGGCCCGGGTTCACGATCAGTCGACGGATGTCTTCCACCGAGGCGCGGTCGCTTTCCTGCGCGCGCACCAGCACGTCGATCTTGCGGTCGCGGAAGCTGTAGCGGGTGGCCACGTTGCCGCGCACCTTGCTGACCACGACGTCGGCGATCTGGCGCGTCGTGAGACCCAGCGCTGCGGCGCGATCCTGGTCGAACACGATCTGGATCTCGGGGAAGCCCTGCTCCACCGTCGACTTGACGTCGGCATAGTGCGGGTTGGCACGCAGCATGCCGGCGAGTTTGGCGCCGGCAGTACGGATTGACTCCAGATCGGCACCTTCCACTTCGATTTCCAGCGGTGGCGACAGGCTGAACAATTCCGGTCGGCTGAAATCGACCTGCGCCTGCGGATACGACTGCATGGTCTTGCGCAACGCCTCGGTCAGCGGGGCTTCGGCGTCGTTGTTGGTCATCACCACCGACAGTTTGCCGATGTTCTCGCCGCTCTCGGTCGGGCTGGCGTCGAGCCGGGTGCCGGTGCCGGAGACGCCGTATAGCACGCGCACGCCATCGTCCTTGGCATGCTGGCTTTGCACATCACGGATCAAGGCGTCGCTCTGCGCCAGCGGCGTGCCGGGTGGCAGCTTGGCGGTCATCTCGAAGCGGTCCTGGGCCAGCTGAGGAATAAGGTCAGTACCCAGTAGCGGCACTGCCAGCATTGTCAGCACGAACGCCGCGCTTGCCGCCAGCAGCACCGGTGCGGGGCGCGCCAGGGCTTTGGGCAATACCCGCAGGTAGCCCCGCTCGGCGCGCGAATATGGCGCCATGGCGATGTCGCTCGCCTTGCGCATGACCGGGCCGACCACCGCAGCGGCGCCGCGCCATGCGCGCACGAACAGCCACGCAATGGCGAAGAACATGCCGCGCAACAACGCGCCCACGCCGCGGCCACTCGCGGCCACGGGCTTCTGCCACTTGCTCGCAGGTGTCCAGCGCGCTTGCGCCGACTCTTCCGGGAAACTCAGCGGTGGGCGGCCCTTGAGCGCGCTGAGCATCGGGATCAGGGTCATCGACACCACCAGCGATACCGCGATGGCAATCGCAACGGTCAGCGCCTGGTCGCGGAACAGCTGGCCCGCGATGCCCTGCACGAACACCAGCGGCAGGAACACGGCGATGGTGGTCAGAGTCGACGCGACCACGGCCATGCTGACTTCGCGGGTCCCGACAATGGCTGACTCGAGCACTCCCAGGCCGCGCTCGCGCGCTTTGGCGATCGATTCGAGCACCACGATGGAGTCGTCCACCACCAGTCCCGTGGCCAGCGCCAGCCCGCCCAGCGACATCACGTTGAGCGACAGGCCCAACTGGTCCATGAAGAAGAAGGTGGAGATGATCGACACCGGCAACGACAGCGAGATCACGAACGTGCTCCAGCCGTCGCGCAGGAACAGAAAGATGATCAGGATCGACAACAGGCCGCCGATCACCGCATCCAGCTTGACGTCGCCGATGGCATGTCGGATGAAGGTGGACTGGTCTTCGATGCTGGTGAGTTCGATGTCGGCCGGGAGCTGCTCGCGGATGGTCTTGAGCTTGACCTCAAGTGCATCGGCGGTGGAGACGGTGTTGGCATCGCCCTCCTTGTAGATCGCCAGCTCCACCGCTTCGCGACCATCGAGGCGGATGATCGACTCGCGCTCCTTGTAGCCCTGGCGCACCGTGGCAACGTCCTTGAGACGCAACGCCATGCCGCCCGCGGTGGCGCTGCCGGCGCCGTTGCCCTGCTGCGACAGCGCGGCCATCACGCTGGCATCGCCGCTGGCCGCGGCCACGCGCATGGCCTGGTCGGATGCGCCGCTGCCCGACGCCGCCGCGCGCGTGGTGAGCAGCATGTTGCCGATCTCCTCCACGGTGGCGAACTGGTTGACCGTGCGCACCAGGTAGCGCTGCGTCCCTTCCTCCAGACGTCCACCGGAGACGTTGATGTTTTCCTGCTGCAGCCGCTGCACCACACTGTCCAGCGACAGGCCGAGCTGGGCCAGTTTGCGCTGGTCGATGTCGACCTGGACTTCGTCCTCCAGGCCACCGCCTACCTTGACTGCGGCCACGCCATCGACCGGTTCCAGCTTGCGCTTGAGGTCGTCGTCGGCGAAGCGTCGCAACTCCATCAGCTTGCGGATTTCCTCCGCATCGCCTGCGGCAGTGCCCTTCGGCGACAGCGCCAGGCGCATGATCGGCTGGGTCGATGGATTGAAGCGCAGCAGCACGGGCGGCTCGGCCTCCAGCGGGAATTGCAGCCCCTCCATCTTGTCGCGCACGTCCAGGCTGGCCTGGTCCATGTCGGTGCCCCATGCGAACTCCAGCACCACGTCGGACTGTCCGGTGCGCGAGATCGACTTCAGCTTGCGCAAGCCCTTGACCACGCCCAGTGCCTCTTCCGCTGGCTGCGAAATCAGCGTCTCGACTTCGGTCGGCGCGGCGCCGATGTAATCGGTGCGCACGGTCAGGGTGGGATAGCTGAGGTCTGGCAGCAGGTTGACCTTGAGGCTGCCCAGCGCGATCAGGCCGAACAGCACCAGCGTCACCGTCATCATCGCGATGGTGACGCGGCGCCGGGTCGCGAATTCGACCAGGCTGAAACCGCCGGACGCGGCGAGGTGATCGTGGGTGCCGCTTGTGCCTGGTCGTGGCGGCTCCGGCAAGGTCGGCGAACTCATTGGGCGGGCGCCTGCGCGGCCACGGCCGCCGCCTTCGCGCCGATCACCTGCACAGCGCTGCCTTCGCGCAGGGACGCCTTGCCGGCGACCACCACCGCTTCGCCCTCGCGCAAGCCTTCGCGCACTTCAACCCACTGGCCATCCACGTAGCCCAGCTTGAGCGCGGTGCGCGTGGCCTTGCCCGCCTTGATCGTGTATGCCGCGGGTGCGCTGCCGTCTTCCAGCAACGCACTGCGCGGGATCACCAGCGCATTGGCACGCTGGTCGTACTCGATGCGGATGCGGCCGAACATGCCCGGCTGCAGCAGGCCGCCGCCGGCGAAGGTGCAGATGACGCGAAAGGTGCCGCTGCCGGAGTCCACCACCGGAGACACCCGGTCGATGCTGCCTTCGAAGGTCTTGCCCGGCAGCGCGTCGACGGAGAGCTGGACCGCCTGCCCCGCCTTCAACGTTTCGATTTCGCGCTCGGGCGCGTTGAGCGTGGCTTCGAGGCGCGAGGTATCGACAATGGTGAAGATCGGCGTGTTGATCTGCACCAGGTTGCCCGGCTTGATGTTGCGCGCCGCCACCACGCCGGAGATCGGCGCGGTCACCGTCCCGTACGACTGCTCGAGGCGCGCCAGGCGCAGGTTGGCGCGTGCGTTCTCTAGGTCGTAGCGCAGTTGCTCGACATCGTTGACGCTGACCATCTTCTGCTCGACCAGCTGCGAGGCGCGCCGGTAATTCGCTTCCAGCTTGCGCACCTGCGCATCGGCCTGCGCCACCTGCAGGATGGCGCGGTCACGGTCCATCTGTACCAGCGGCTGGCCCGCCCGCACCTGTTGGCCCACGTCCACGAACACGCGCAACGCGATGCCGGAGGTCTTCGCCACCACCTGCGACTCGCCACGCGCTTCCAGCGGGGCGGTTCCGGTGTAGCTGGCAGCGATCGAACGGCGAGTGGCCTTCGCCACTTCGACGGGCACGGACTCCGGTCCCTTGTTCGCGGCGTCCTTGGCATCCTTGCCGTCGGCGTCCCCTTTGCCGGCCTTGCAGCCTGCCAGTGCCAGCAGCACAACCAGGCCGAGAGGGGCGAGCGCCGGGAAACGGCCAAGGCGGGGCGCGATGGCCGGTGTCGTATCGTGCATGGGAGAGAGCCAGTCTGGTGTTGTAGTCAAGTATGTCACCTGCCCCCGCCCCGGCGTCATGCGCCGAAGGTCATGGTCGACGACAATCGCAAGCGCGACGCATGCTGCCAGCGGCAACGGGCGGTAGGAAGCCGCTGGCTTCCCTCGCTATACTTGCGGAATTGCGTGTCGCCTTGGCGACACTTTCGCCATCCAATGGACCACGGACCCTCCACGCCATGATGCGACCGATCCCGATCGCCGCCAGCCTTGCCCTGATCCTCGCGGCGTTTGCCGTTACCGCGCAGGACGCACCTGCGCCGACCATGCCCGTTGCAGCTGCTGCCGCGCCGGCCGCACTTGACGGCGACGCCACCCGCGGCAAGGGGCTGACTTACACCTGTCGCGGCTGCCATGGCGTGACCGGTTACAAGAACGCCTATCCGAGTTACCACGTGCCCAAGCTGGGCGGCCAATCGGAGACGTACCTGCACAACGCGTTGAAGGAATACCGCGGGAACAAGCGCAAGCACCCGACCATGCAGGCGCAAGCGCAGAGCTTCTCCGAGCAGGACATCGCCGACATCGCCGCCTATCTGGCGGGCCTCAAGTGAGCCTCGCCATGCCCAAGCACACCTCCACAACCCTGCTGACCGTTGCCATTGCCTTGGCCCTCGCCGCCTGCGGTGGTGCAGACGCTCCTGCGGAAGGCCACGCGGCCAGCCCGGAGACGGAACATGCCTCGTCGTCGGCCGGCCTGCCGAAGGGTGATGCCGCGGCCGGCAAGACCTTGGCCAGCACCCGTGGTGCTTCCGGCCAGTCGTGCGTGGATTGCCATGGCGCCGATGGCAACAACCCGCTGGACCCGACTTATCCGAAGCTGGGCGGCCAGTACCACGACTACCTCGAACATGCGCTGCAGGCCTACCGCTCCGGTGACCGTGGCGGTAGCGTGACCAGCGACCTCATGGCCAACCAGGCCAAGGCGCTGAGCGACCAGCAGATCGCGGATCTGTCGGCGTACTTCGGCGGCGTCCCGGGCCAGCTGCGCGACCTGCACGGCGCCAACTGAGTCGAGCCAGGCAAGTCCCTCCGGGAGGGGCCGCAAGGCCCCTTTCTGCCGGTCGAGATGAGTGCGGTGAATGGAGTGGGGTTTGCACAGCGACGCGTCGACGCACGCAAGAACCGCCGGCCGCGCGTCGCAGCCCAGCTAAGGCTTGACGCTGCCATTGTCTTCCTGCAATTCGGGCTTGAATGGGATGTCCGGCGGCGGGCGGGCACGCGCAGGCTGTTCGTTGACATCGGGATCTACCGGAAAACAGCCGCCGCCGAGTTGCAGCAGGGACACCACGCATTCCAGGCGCCGCTTGCTGCCGGGAATAGGTATTGACACCTTCCTGACCCCGCGACGCACCCATTCCTCCAGCAAGGTGCCTTGCGGTATCCAGTAGCGGTCGAAGCGGGTGCCGCGATACTCGAGCCCCGGGCGTTTCAGCCAAGTGCCGGCGCGGTCTACGTCGATCCCGGTCTGCTGGGTCCATTCGTCGGGCAGGCGAGCGCTGCCATCCCGGTCGAGCAGGCCCGGTTTGCCGTTGCCGGTGCCGTCCTTGCCACTGCCATTGCCGGTCCCGGCGACATTGCGGCGAGATGCGCCCCAATCATCGGTTTTCGCCGGGCCTGGCCAGCCCCCCGGCGTCGGTAGCCGGGCCGGACCCGCGCCACTTCCAGTTGCGGCCACACCCCGTCCGCCCTGCTCGGCAGGCCTTGCGCCCTGGCCGGTGCCAGCCTGCGCCTGACCCGCTGCCGGTGAAGTACCGCGCTCACCGCCTGCGCCCGGCGCACTGGTCACCGCCTGGGCAGCGGTGCCACTGCCGGCCTGCGGCGATGGGGTGGGTGCGCCGCCCGGCGGCATCGGGATGGCGCGGACCTCGCCACGCAGCTGCGGCACCTGCACCTGGGCGGTGCTGGTGGCCTGGCTGGGGATGGCGCGGGCCTGCGGCGTTGGCAGCCGCTGCGGGGCTGGCACCTCAAGCGCCTGCGGCGCCTGGCGCAGTTGCGGCACTTGTACCTCGGCGCGGGTATCCCGCGGTTGCAGGGTGCGTTGCGGCTGCGGGCGCAGGGTCGCGATCTCTTCCACCTGCTGCCGCGCCTGGACCTCGCGCACTTGCAATTGCGGTTGCGGGGCGTCGCGCGGCTTGGGCGGCGGCAACTGGAATACGCTCGGCGCCGGCGTGGCGACTTCGGTGACTCGCAGGACCTGGGCGGCTTCTGCGGGCGCGGGCGGGGCCGATTCGCGCTCGAGGGGCGGCGACTGGGTGCTCGCGCTCGCTTGCGGCGGACTGGGGGTGGCGCGGGCCTGGGTGGGCGCGTCCGGGCGTCCCGTTGCGGGCGCAGGCGTGCTTGCGCGCGTGGCGGGCGCAGCCGCGGCGGGCGCGGATTCGGAACCCGCATTGGCGATGGCGCCACCGCCCTCGGCGATGTTGCCGCGGCCGATGAATTCGACCTGCACCGCCTCATCCTCTTCCTGCTGCGGCTCGACTGCGCCCATGAACCCGAGGTACATCAGCCACAACAACAGGGCCACCAGCACCAGGTGCAGGACAACATCGACCACGCCAACGCCGATCCGCAGGCCGCGCTCATCCCGCGGGTCAGGCTCCCACTCCTGCTGCAGCAACCGCAATGCCGCCTGCCAGCGTCCGAGTGCAGCCGGGCTGCGCGGGATGGCCCGCAGGGGACGCTGCAGCAGCACCTCGACCCATGATTGCGGCTTGGCTCCCGCCTGGGCCGCATCGACCCGCGGCATCGCATCCAGCCAGCGCTGCCAGCCCGCCGGCAACTGCCCCGGCACCTCCGGGCGCAGGCTCAAGCGCGCCTGCCGCGTGCGCTTGCCGTTCAGCGCAGCGATGAGGTCGGCAGCGGTCGTCACGCGCGCCGGGCCTGCTCAGGCCGCGTCGCGTGGCATGTAAGGTGCAGCGCCGGTGTCGTGATCTGTGGCATCGCGCACTGCGGTCACGCCAGGGACCTTGTCCATCAACGTCTTTTCGATGCCCTGCTTGAGGGTGACATCGGCCATCCCGCAGCCGTGGCAGCCGCCGCCAAAGCGCAGGAGCACCACGCCTTCGGCTGTGACTTCCTGGAGGCTGACGTGGCCATTGTGCTGGGCCAATTGCGGATTGACCTCGTGCTCCAGGGTCCAGCGCACACGCTCTACCAGCGACGCTGCATCGCCCGGCGCCACGCCTTTGATCTTGGGTGCTCGGATCTGCAGTTGGCCGCCGGTCGCCTTGGCTTCGTAATCGATCTCGGCCCCATCCAGGAACGGCACGCTGGGCGCGTCCAGCCAGACGGTGAAACCTTCGCAATCCACCGCCCATTCGTCGCCGACCAGGTCGCCGCCTTCGGCAAACTCCAGCCGCACGTCCGCGCGCGGCGTACCGGGTTCTCGCGCGGCTAGGCGCACGCCGAGGCCGGGAATCGCTTCGCGTTCAATGAGCTTGCGGAAATGCGCCTGCGCGGCTTCGGAAATCTGGATCATGCCGCTATTCTAGCCGTGCCGCGCGATTGGCGGATTCGCCCGCAGGCGGCGGCCGCTGCCCACGGTTCAGGACCCCCAGGAGACTGCCCATGGCCGACTTGATTCCCCTCGATCGCGCGCATTGCCTGCCGCGCCGTGGCATTGAACATCGCCTCACCGAAGCCCGCGTCCGCGAGTTGCTCCCGCAGGTGCCCGGCTGGGAATTGATTGAGCATGGCCATGCGCTGACCAAGACATTCAAGTTCGAGGATTACTACCGGACCATGTCGTTCGTGAACGCGCTGGCGCATCTCGCCAA
>JAZKHR010000107.1:0-2191 GCA_040385305.1 Pseudomonadota bacterium | reverse complement strand
CATGGACGGATTCACGGCGTGTCGCACGGTATGCGCGGCGCGACCGGGCGCATCTAGGGAGCAAACTCAGCGCAGGCGAGCCAGCACCTCAAGCAGGTCCGCCGGCAACGGCGCATCGAGCGAATAAGGGGTCCTGCCGTCATCCAGCGCGAATTCGAGGCTGGAGGCATGCAGGAACAGCCGCTTCAAGCCCACCTGTTCGCGCAGGCGCTTGTTGGATGCCTCATCGCCATACTTGTCGTCGCCGGCGAGCGGATGGCCGATGTGCTGGGCATGCACGCGGATCTGGTGGGTGCGGCCGGTTTCGATGCGAACTTCGCAGTAACTCTGGCCACCGAGGCGCTCGATCACCTTGAAATGGCTGAGTGAGGCCTTGCCGGCGCGGTTGACCTGGACATGGCGCTCACCGCCTTGGCGCAGGCCGACATGCAACGGCGCATCCACCGACATCACCCCGTCCGGCATGCGCCCGCCGAGCAAGGCCAAGTAGCGCTTGGCGATGCCGGCGCCGTGGTCCTCGCGCAGCAGCGCCTGCAGTTCGCTGAGTGCCGAGCGCTTCTTCGCCACGATCAGCAGGCCCGAGGTGTCCCGATCCAGCCGGTGTACCAGCTCCAGGGTCTCGCTTGGTCGCATCGCGCGCAAGGTCTCGATGGCGCCGAAGGAAATCCCGCTGCCGCCGTGGCTGGCAACGCCGGACGGCTTGTTCAGGGCCAGCAGGCGGGCATCCTCGAACACGATGGCGGCGGCCAGCGCGTCCATGAACCCCTGCGGCGGCGTGCCCTTTTCGTTCGGATCGGGCAGGCGGATGGGCGGGATCCGGACTTCATCGCCCGCCTCAAGCCGCCGCTCGGCCTTGACCCGGCCTCCATTGAGCCGCACCTGCCCCGATCTCAGCAGCTTGTAGACAAGGCTGCGCGGGGCACCCTTGAGGTAGCCGAGCAGGAAATTGTCGATGCGCTGGCCATCGCGGTCCTCCGCGATGCGCACGGTACGGGCGCCGGAAGCGGGTCCTGCGGGAGCGGTCTGGTCGGTCATTGCGGGGGCCTGCTCCTGGGCGGGCCTGCCCGGCATGGGCCTGCTCCGGTGGTGCCTGATCTGTTACACTCGGCGGGCGATCCAAGGGTTTGATTTCGCAGGGAAGTGGACCCGGCCCAACAGCCGCCGGCCGAAAGCCGGCCTTCCCGAGATCCCGCTGCAGTGTTGTTGCCACCGTCCTCGGGACGGCCATGTTAACGGCTGCGCGGCAGACCCGGCCATCGCGGGCGCAATGCGCCCGAGCCACCGCTGAACAATGTCCCGTGCGACCCGCTTCAGGCGGCTGTCGCCGGCCCTGCAACACGACCCAGGCAACAAGCGCTCCCGCGGCCCGCCGTGGTGTTGTAGCGCTGGAACACTTGGAGCGACGCGGTGCGCATTCGCGCGGCCGCGGCGCTTGCGGTATCCAGAGGCGAAACGCCCACGGCGTTCCGCGTGCGAAAGCGCGCGAGGAACGCACCATGAAGCGAATGCTCATCAACGCCACGCAGGCGGAAGAACTGCGCGTGGCCATCGTCGACGGCCAGACCCTGTACGACATCGACATCGAACAGCCGTCGAAGGAAAACAAGAAGTCCAACATCTACAAGGGCCGCATTACCCGGCTCGAGCCGTCCCTTGAAGCGGCCTTCGTCGAATACGGCGCCGACCGCCACGGGTTCCTGCCGCTGAAGGAAATCTCCCGCGACTACTTCCAGGCCGGTGTCGACGCCAACAAGGCGACAATGAAGGAACTCCTGCGCGAAGGCCAGGAAGTGGTGGTCCAGGTCGACAAGGAAGAGCGCGGCAACAAGGGCGCCGCCCTGACCACGTTCATCTCGTTGGCCGGCCGCTACATGGTGTTGATGCCGAATTCGCCCACCGCCGGCGGCGTATCGCGCCGGATCGAGGGCGACGACCGCGCCGAGCTGAAGAAGGCGATGGACGCGCTGGCCATCCCCGACGACATGGGCGTGATCATCCGCACCGCCGGCGTGGGCCGCGATGCCGAAGAGCTGCAGTGGGACCTCGACTACCTGCTGTCGATCTGGCGCGCGATCGCCGAAGCCGCGCTGACCCGGCCCTCGCCGTTCCTGATCTATCAGGAATCGCGCCTGATCGTGCGCGCCCTGCGCGACTACATGCGCAGCGACGTCGGCGAGATCCTGGTCGACAC
>JAZKHR010000106.1:0-4182 GCA_040385305.1 Pseudomonadota bacterium | reverse complement strand
CGCTGCTGGCGGAAACGCTGGCGCGCATGCTCAACGTGCCGTTCACCATGGCCGACGCGACCACCCTGACCGAAGCCGGTTACGTGGGCGAGGACGTCGAGAACATCATCCAGAAGTTGCTGCAGAAGTGCGACTACGATGTCGAAAAGGCGCAGCACGGCATTGTCTACATCGACGAAATCGACAAGATCAGCCGCAAGTCGGAGAACCCGTCGATCACCCGCGACGTGTCCGGCGAAGGCGTTCAGCAGGCGCTGCTGAAGCTCATTGAAGGCACCGTGGCCAGCGTGCCGCCGCAGGGCGGTCGCAAGCATCCGCAGCAGGAATTCCTGCAGGTCGACACCCGCAATATCCTGTTCATCGTCGGTGGCGCCTTCGCCGGCCTGGACAAGGTCATCCAGCAGCGCAGCAGCGATTCCGGCGGCATCGGCTTTGGCGCGAAGGTCAAGAGTTCCGAGCGCAAGGCCGATATCGGCCAGGTGTTGGCGCAGGTGGAACCGGAAGACCTGATCAAGTACGGCCTGATCCCGGAATTCGTCGGCCGCCTGCCGGTGGTCGCGACGCTGGAGGAGCTGGACGAAACGGCGTTGATGAAGATCCTCACCGAGCCCAAGAACGCCATCACCAAGCAGTTCAAGAAACTGTTCGAGATGGAAGGCGTCGAGCTCGAGATCCGCCCCGACGCGCTGGCAGCCATTGCCAAGAAGGCGCTCAAGCGCAAGACCGGCGCGCGTGGCTTGCGCACCATCGTCGAATCCGTGCTGCTGGACACCATGTACGAGCTGCCGTCGCTCGAAAACGTGACCAAGGTGGTGGTGGACGAGTCGGTGATCGAGCACAAGAGCGAGCCCTACCTGATCTACCAGAGCGCCCCGGCGCCGGCCTTGCCGAAAGCCGCGTCCGCCGACTGAGCGGCCGCTTCAGTGCGTTGCAGGAAGCCGCCGTCGAGGCGGCTTTTCTGTCTGCATGAGCCTGATGTCCCGCAGCTTCGCGAGCGCCGCTGGTCGGCCGGAGGCCGCGATGCTTGCATCCTGTCGCGGCCAGCCCCATAACCAGCGCAAGGCCGAGGCATCCTGCCCCGGCCGGTCTCCCGGAGTCCGCATGAACGCCCCCGCCATCGAAACCGAACGCCTGACCCTGCCGGTGCTGCCGCTGCGCGACGTGGTGGTGTTCCCGCACATGGTGATCCCGTTGTTCGTCGGCCGCGACAAATCCATCCGCGCGCTGGACATGGCGATGGAGGGCGACAAGCGGATCCTGCTGGTCGCGCAGAAGTCCGCGGAAACCGATGACCCGGGTGCCGCCGACCTGCACCCCATCGGCACCCTGGCGCAGGTGCTGCAACTGCTGAAACTGCCCGATGGCACCATCAAGGTGCTGGTCGAAGGCCTGACCCGCGCGCGCGTGGACGAAGTGGTGGAGCGGGATGGCGCGCTGTCCGGCAGCGGCGTCGTGGTCGATTCCGCCGACGGCCGCGAATCGCGCGAAGTCGAGGCGATCGCCCGCTCGCTGATGTCGATGTTCGAGCAATACATCAAGACCAATCGCAAGCTGCCGCCGGAACTGCTGCAGACGCTGGCCGGCATCGAGGATCCGTCGCGGCTGGCGGACACCATCGCCGCCCACATCGGCGTGCGCCTCGCCGACAAGCAGAAGCTGCTGGAAACGCTGGAAACCGGTGAGCGGCTGGAACTCCTGGTGGGGCTGGTGGACGGCGAGCTGGACGTGCAGATGCTGGAAAAGCGCATACGTGGCCGGGTCAAGGGCCAGATGGAAAAGAGCCAGCGCGAGTACTACCTCAACGAACAGATGAAGGCGATCCAGAAGGAACTCGGCGAGCTGGACGATGCGCCGAACGACCTCGAGGACCTCGCCAAGCGCATCGCCGCCGCCGGCATGCCCAAGCCGGTGGAAGCCAAGGCCAAGACCGAGTACGCCAAGCTCAAGCAGATGTCGCCGATGTCCGCCGAGGCGGGCGTGGTGCGCAATTACCTCGACTGGCTGCTGGGCGTGCCCTGGAAGAAGCGCAGCAAGGTGCGCAAGGACCTGAAGGCGGCCGAGGACGTGCTCGACGCTGACCACTACGGGCTGGAGAAGGTCAAGGAACGCATCCTCGAATACCTGGCCGTGCAGACCCGCGTGCGCCACATGAAGGGTGCCATCCTGTGCCTGGTCGGGCCGCCCGGCGTGGGCAAGACCTCGCTGGGGCAGTCGATCGCGAAGGCCACCAACCGCAAGTTCGTGCGCATGGCGCTGGGCGGCGTGCGCGACGAGGCGGAGATCCGCGGCCATCGCCGCACCTATGTCGGCTCGATGCCGGGCCGCATCGTGCAGAACCTCAACAAGGTCGGCACCAAGAACCCGCTGTTCATGCTCGACGAAATCGACAAGATGTCCACCGACTTCCGCGGCGATCCCTCGTCCGCGCTGCTGGAGGTGCTGGACCCCGAGCAGAACCACACCTTCAACGACCATTACCTGGAGGTCGACCTCGACCTCTCCGAGGTGATGTTCGTGGCCACCTCCAATTCGTTGAACATTCCCGGTCCGCTGCTTGACCGCATGGAGGTGATCCGCATCCCCGGCTACACCGAGGAAGAGAAGCTCAATATCGCCATGCGCTACCTGGTTCCCAAGCAGCTGAAGGCGAACGGGCTGCGCGAGGGCGAGTTGAAGATCGCGGAGAGCGCGGTGACCGACATAGTCCGCTATTACACGCGCGAGTCCGGCGTGCGCAACTTGGAGCGCGAGATCGCCAAGGTCGCGCGCAAGGTGGTCAAGGAAATCGCATTGAAGGGACCGCAAGCGAAGGGCAGCAAGGCCGCCAAGACCATCACCGTCAGCGGCAAGAACCTGGACAAGTACCTGGGCGTGCAGCGCTTCGATTTCGGCCGCGCGGAAAGCGAGAACGAGATCGGCCTGGTGACCGGCCTTGCCTGGACCGAGGTCGGCGGCGACCTGCTGCAGATCGAATCCACCCTGGTCCCGGGCAAGGGCCAGCTGATCCTGACCGGCCAGCTCGGCGACGTCATGAAGGAGTCCGCGTCCGCTGCGCTGAGCGTGGTGCGCGCGCGCACCGAGCGGCTGGGCATCGACCTCGACTTCCTGCAGAAGTACGACGTGCACGTGCACGTGCCGGACGGTGCGACGCCGAAGGATGGGCCTAGCGCAGGCATCGCCATGGCCACCACCCTGGTGTCGATGCTGACCCGCATCCCGGTGCGCAACGACGTGGCGATGACCGGCGAAATCACCCTGCGTGGGCGGGTGACGGCGATCGGCGGATTGAAGGAGAAGTTGCTCGCGGCGCTGCGCGGCGGCATCAAGACGGTGATCATCCCGGACGAGAACCGCAAGGACCTCGCCGACCTCCCGGCCGCAGTCACCAAGCACATGAAGATCGTGCCGGTGAAGTGGATCGACGAAGTGCTCGACATCGCCCTCGAACGCCCGCTGCCGGGCAGGATGCAGGCCGCGATCGAACAACCGCCGTTGCCGAAACCCGAAGAGGCCGTACGCCCCGATGTCAAGCATTGATCGACGATTGTCCGTCCATTCGTCGGCGCAGCGCTGGAACCCGCGCCAGCGCTTGCTTTCCGTGTTGCATGCAGAAAATCCTGCTGGTATAAGGTTTGCACCCGCGACGCAACGTTGATCGTGCCGCGGCAACAGCCGGCATCGCTGCAGGGGAGCGCAGCGATCCGGTTACCGAACACTTCGCGCAACCATCCGTACAGGGAGCCAACAAGCCAATGAACAAGAGTGAATTCGTCGAGTCCGTCGCCGACCATGCAGAACTGACCAAGGCCGATGCCGGCCGCGCCGTCGATGCCATGGTTGCCGCCATCACCAAGGCGCTGAAGAAGGGCGACACCGTGACCCTGGTCGGCTTCGGTACCTTCTCCGTGCGCAAGCGTGGCGCCCGCACCGGCCGCAACCCGCGCACCGGCGAGACCATCAAGATCAAGGCCTCGAAGAACCCGGCGTTCAAGGCTGGCAAGGCGCTCAAGGATTCGGTCAACTGACCTGTCCCGTGCGTTGAATGGAAAGCCCGGCTACTGGCCGGGCTTTTCGTTTGTACCGCCGAATTGCGATAATCGCGTTGCCGGGTGCTTAGCTCAGCGGTAGAGCGGCTCCTTTACACGGAGCGGGTCGGGGGTTCGATCCCCTCAGCACCCACCA
>JAZKHR010000105.1:0-5353 GCA_040385305.1 Pseudomonadota bacterium | reverse complement strand
CGGGTGATGCTCGACTTCCACAAGCAGCGCTTCAACGTCCTGCTGTGCACCACCATCATCGAGTCCGGCATCGACATCCCCAACGCCAACACCATCGTCATCAACCGGGCGGACAAGTTCGGCCTGGCCCAGTTGCACCAGCTGCGCGGCCGCGTCGGTCGCAGCCACCATCGCGCGTATGCGTATCTGACCGTGCCCGACCAGCGCAGCATCACTGGTGATGCCAAGAAGCGGCTGGAAGCGATCGCCTCGATGGACGAACTAGGCGCGGGCTTCACCCTGGCAACGCATGACCTCGAGATCCGCGGCGCCGGCGAACTGCTGGGCGAAGACCAGAGCGGGCAGATGACCGAAGTCGGCTTCAGCCTGTACACCGAATTGCTGGAACGCGCGGTAGCCTCGATCAAGGCCGGCAAGCTGCCCGATACCGACGCCAGCGAGCGCTTCGGCGCCGACGTCGACCTGCATGCACCGGCCCTGATCCCCGACCATTACTTGCCAGACCCGCACACCCGCCTGACCCTGTACAAGCGCATCAGCGCGGCCCGCGACGCGGATGCGCTGCGCGAACTGCAGGTGGAAATGATCGACCGCTTCGGCCTGTTGCCTGACCCAGCCAAGCAGATGTTCGCCACCGCCGAACTCAAGCTCGAGGCCACCCGCCTTGGTATCCGCAAACTCGACCTCGGCGCCAGCGGCGGGCGCATCCAGTTCGTCGAGAAACCCGGCGTCGACCCGATGTCGGTGATCCGCCTGATCCAGGGCCAGCCGAAGCACTACCGCATGGAGGGCCCCGACAAATTGCGCATCACCCTCGACCTGCCCGATGCTGCGGCGCGCCTCAACGCAGCCCGCGGGCTGCTGGCCACGCTCGCGCCCGGCTGAGCGACGTGCGACCGGTTTTCCTGACCGGCGGACGGGACGCGTCGACCGGCAATGGCATACGCTCTGCAGCGCCTGCCGCAAGCCTGCCGGGCGCATCCTTCCGGAGGGTTCCATGAAGATCCGCATTCCCCTGGCCTGCGTGCTCGCGCTGGCGCTGAGCGCATGCGGCGGTGGCACCAAGCTGGTCCGCAAGCCGATGCCCGTGCCCGTGGATCTTCCGCCCATCGCGGTTGCCCACGACGCGCAGCTGGCTGCGGAACTGCGCTTCGTGATCGTGCGCAACGGCCCGGCTGCGTGGGCGAAGAACGCCGATTGGGACGAATACCTGCTGGCCGTCGGAAACGTGGGCACGGTGCCGTTGCGGATCGATTCGGTGACCGTGACCGACAGCCGGGGCAACGTCAACGGGACCCACTCAGACCGCGCCGAGTTGGTTGCAGCCAGCAAGCAGGCGACCAGGCGCTACCGGGACGCGGGGCTGAAAGTCGAAGCCGGGCGCGGAGGCGCCGGGTTGGCGGTTGCCGGCGTCGGTGCAGGCGTGCTCGCCTATGGCGCGGCGACCGCAGCGGCCACCAGCGCGGCCCTGGGCGCAGGTGGCGCCGCGGGTGGCGGCGCTGCAGCAGCAGCGGGTGGCCTGGTCCTCGCCGCGCCGGTTTTACTGGGAGTCGGCATCATGCGCATGGTCAACAACGGCAAGGTCGACAACCGCATCGAGGATCGCGCCACGCATTTGCCGCTGACCATCGCGCCCGGTGCCGAGGCCGCCCTCGATCTGTTCTATCCGCTGTCACCCTCGCCGCTCGTGGTGGTGGTGCATTACCACGATGGCCAAGCGGCCCACCGCCTCGAGCTCGACGTCAGCAAGCGTCTCACCGGCCTGCACCTGCGGCCCGCCGCAGCAAGGTGATGCAGCCCACGGACAGCGTCGTTCCGCACGGGACTGGATGCGCCCAGCCGGAGCATTGCCGGCATCAACGCATTGCCTTCGCGCCCGCCCGCCCAAACCAGGCCAGCGCCGCGCCGACCTGCTGCGCCGCGTCGCCATGACCCGGCGCATTGGCGAGTGGGACGGCGACATCGCGGCTGCGCGTGCCCGGCAGGACGAGCTTGCGAAAAACCTCGTGCTGCGCGACCAGTTCGCCCGACCGTTGCGCACCATCGCCGGCTTCGCCGTGGGGTTTGAGGACGACGTCGCCATCACCCGTGCCGCCGCGGTGCTGCTGGATGCCGACACGCTGGAGGTCCTCGACCAGCAAGTGGCACGCCTGCCCACCACCATGCCCCGCATTCCCGGCATGCTCAGCTTCCGCGAATTGCCCGCCCTGCTGGCAGCCCTGGCGATGCTCAAGCACCCGCCGGACCTTGCCTTCCTCGGCGGCCAGGGCATCGCCCATCCACGACGGCTCGGCATCGCCGCCCATTTCGGCGTGCACACCGGGCTGCCCAGCATCGGCGTCGCCACGGACATCCTGATCGGCACCAGCATCACCAACCTGCACGACATGCGCGGCGCGTTCACCCCGCTGCGCGATGGCCGGGAGCAGATCGGCTGGCTGCTGCGCAGCAAACCCGGTTGCCTGCCGCTGGTGGTCTCGCCCGGGCACAGGGTGGCGCTGGCCTCCGCGCCTGAACTGGTGATGCGCTACGTCGGCAGGTACCGCCTGCCGGAACCCACCCGCCTCGCGGACCGCCTCGTCCATCACTCCGGCCTGCCTCCGGCGTCGGCACCCCTTTAACGCCGCCCTGCGCAGACTGCCTTGCTTCCCCTTGCGGAACTGCCCATGCCCCGACTGATCGCGACCCTCGCCCTCGCCACCCTGCTCGCTGCCTGCGCCGTGCCCACCAATGTCGGCATCCGCGCGGCCGATGGCGCCACCGTCGCCTTGAAGCCTGGCCAGACTGCCAGCCTCGCCAACGGCGGCGCCCTGCGCTACGTACGCCTGGTCAACGATTCGCGATGCCCGCCGGACGTGCAGTGCGTCTGGGCCGGTGACGCCGTGATCGCCCTGCACTGGGCCCCCGCTACCGGCGCCGATCGCGACCTGGAACTGCACTTCAACACCGCGGCGGGCCCCAACCATGCCGACCTGGACGGCCGCCGGGTGACCTTCACCGCTCTGACCCCCCAGGGCGCCCAAGCCAGCCTGCTGGTCACGCCCACGCCCTGAACCACAAACGCTCGTCGCCCGAGCAGCGGGCCCGCAGACACCTTCGGGCATGGCCAGGCTTCAGAAGCGGTCCAACGGACTGACCGTGCCCCGCACCGCCTGCTGCACGTGGGTGTAGAGCATCGTGGTGTCCAGGTGCCGGTGCCCGAGCAATTGCTGGATCGTGCGAATGTCGGTGCCCTGCGCCAGCAGATGGGTCGCGAAGGAGTGGCGCAGCGTGTGCAGCGTCGCCTGCCGGTGGATGCCCGCACCCTCCAGCGCCGCCCGAAACGCCGCCTGCACCGTCCCCGGCGAAAGATGCCAACGCAGTGCATGCCCGGTCTCCGCGCACTCACGCACCATGCTGGAGGCAAACAGGAATTGCCAGCCGAACGTGCGCGAAGCGGAACGGTACTTCCTCGACAGCGCCCCGGGCAGCGCCGCGTGTCCACGGCCATGCGCGATATCGCGTTTGTGCAGCGCAAGGCGCCACAGCGAGAGACGATGCAAGGGCTGCGCTAGGCGCGCCGGCAAGAGCGCCATGCGGTCCTTCGCACCCTTGCCGGAGCGGACGATGATGGTGCCGGCCCGCAGGTCGAGGTCCTTGACCCGCAGCGACAGCGCCTCGCCCACCCGCATGCCGGAGCCGTAAAGCAACGCAGCCGCCAGGCGCGGCATCCCGCGCATGCCGTTGAGCACCATGCGCACTTCCTCTCCCGACAGCACCACCGGCAAGCGGCTCGGCCGGCGCATCCGACGCAGCCCTTCGAGCCGGCCAACCTCCCGCTGCAGAACTTCGCGAAACAGGAAAAGCAACGCATGCAAGGCCTGCAGGTGGGTACTCGCGGCCACCCTGTCCACGCTCGCCAGGTGATCCAGGAAGCGGACCACCGCGGGCGCGCCGGCATCGACCGCAGCGCCGTCCTCGAAGGCCAGGAATCTCCGGATCCAGTACGTGTACGCGGTTTCGGTACTCTTGCTCAGGTGCCGCCGCCGGCACGCCAGCGCAACCGCCTGCAACATTGGTTCCGCGTGTCCCCGCAACCCGTCCCGCTTACCCCATCAGCGTCGCTCCTCGTGTGGAAAAAGCGGCAGCCTACGCCACCCGGATCCGGAGTGTTCACCGATCCAGCGGACTCAGCACCGCATTGGGTCCGCGATTGAGCACGTGCGTATAGATCTGCGTCGTCGCCACATCCTTGTGCCCCAACAGGTCCTGGATCGTACGGATGTCGTAGCCTGCCTCGAGCAAGTGGGTCGCAAACGAGTGCCGCAACGTATGGGCGGTGACGGGCTTGGCGATCCCTGCCCGCACCCGCGCCTGCTTCAACGCCCGCGACACCACCTCCGGGTCCACGTGATGCCTGCGCTCGACATCGTCACGCTTGTCCAGCGAACGCTTCAGCGCCGGGAACACGTACTGCCACCCGAAATCCGTTTCCGCATTGCGGTACTTGCGCGCCAATGCATGCGGCATCCAGACCGCCCCATAGCCTGCGGCCAGGTCCACCGCATGCAGCTGCCGCGCCCGCTCGATCTCCAGCTGCAACGGCTCCACCAGGCTGCGCGGCAGCAGCGTACGCCGGTCCTTGCCGCCCTTGCCATCGCGAATGGTGATCTCCGCGCGCATGAAGTCCACGTCCTTGATACGCAAACGCAGGCACTCCATCAGGCGCATCCCTGTCCCGTAAAGCACGCTGGCCAACAGCCAGCTGCGCCCCTCCAACTGCGCCAACAACTGACGAACTTCCTCCTTCGCCAGCACCACCGGCAACTTCCGCGCCGCCTTCGCCCGGACCACGTTCTCCATCCACTCCAGCCGCTGGCCAAGCACGTCCTGGTACAGGAACAGCAAGGCCGACAACGCCTGGTTCTGCGTCGAAGGCGCCACCCGCCCCTCCACCGCCAGGCGTGTCAGGAACCCCTCCACCTCCCGCTGCCCCATCTCCAGCGGGTGCCGCAGCCGATACGCCAAGATGAACCGCTTGATCCAGCCCAGATACGCTGTCTCGGTCCGCTCGCTGTAATGCCGAGCCCGCAACACGCGCCGAACATCCGCGATTACCCCCGCAACCCGCTCCAACTGCGTCTCTTCCAGCAACGGATCGAACCCCGCTACGAAGCTCGCATATCCCTCGTTCTCTACCAGATAAAACATATAACCGCGCTCCAACCGGATATTCGCATCCAGCATTCCCTCCCAATCCGGTCCCAACACTCGGTAACACATTGATCTTGGGGTAGGATTTCCGGAAGGGCCGGAGTCCAAGAAAATTACATTGCCTGCATATTCCACCCGTTCACTTACTACTAGGCGTTAG
>JAZKHR010000104.1:0-5053 GCA_040385305.1 Pseudomonadota bacterium | reverse complement strand
CGTCCGGCGCCAGCATGCCGGCCTTGATCAGCGCCGCATCCCAATCCTTGGCCAGGAGCAGGTTGACCGCGCCCACCAGCGCCAGCTTGCATTCGCCTTCGCGCAGGCTGCGCGCGGCCAGATGCAGTGCCGTCAGGGCCGAGGAACAGGCGGTATCGACCACGAAACTCGGGCCGCGCAGGTCGAACTGGTAGGCGATGCGGTTGGCGATCACGCCCAGCACCGAGCCTTGCGAACTGTAGGCATCGAGCTCTCCTTCGCCCAGTTGCAAAGCGCCGTAATCGAAGGCCGAGGCGCCGAAGAACACCCCGGTGGCGCTGCCAGCCAGGGTGTCGGGCACCACGCCTGCGTCTTCCATCGCGTGCCACGCCACTTCCAGCGCGATGCGCTGCTGTGGATCCATGCACGCGGCTTCGCGTTTGCTGATGGCGAAAAACTCGTTATCGAAACTGCCCACCTGGTCCAGGAAGGCGCCGTGGCGCGGCGTGCCATCGGCGCCAATCCGTTTGCTGGTGGCGCTGCCGCCTTCGCACAGCAGCTGCCAGTACGCCGCAGCGCTTGGGGCGCCGGGGAAGCGGCAGGCCAGGCCGACCGCAACGATGGTGTCGCCTTCGATTGGCGCAGGGGCGGCGCCTTCGGTCAGCGGCGCCGCAGTCAGGGCGGCGGCAAGTTGACGGATGCTGGGGTGGTCATAAAACGCCGTTGGGCGCACCGCGATGCCGAACCGGCTGGCCAGCTCGGAGGCCAGCAGGGTCGAGTCGACCGAACCGAGTCCGTACTGCGCGAACGGGCGCACCGGGTCGAGCGCTGCCAGCGGCAGCGCGGCGATGTCGGCCACGCGCGCGAGCAGAAAGCTTTCAATCGCGCCCATCGACGGGGCCGCCGGTGCATTCGCGACCACGGCCGCGCTGGCGGGACGGTCCCACCGTTCAACCACCTGCAAGGTGCCGCCCAGGTAAGCCGCGCGCGACGCGCCGCGCTGGATCTTGCCGCTCGAGGTGCGGGCCGTGGTGCCGGGCCGGATGAAGACGATCGCTTCCATTGGCAAGTCGTACACCGCGCCAACGGCTACCCGCACCGCGCCGAACATGTCGTCGAAACGGTACTGGGCATGATGGCGTGTGAGCTCCTGCACGATGACGATTTTTTCTTCGCCGTCGCGCTCGACCGAAAACACGGCGCAGCCACCGGCCTTGAAACCGGGGTGGGCATGTTCGATTTCCCATTCCGCGTCCTGCGGGTAGTAATTCTCGCCGCGCACGATGATCAGGTCCTTGATGCGGCCCGTGGTGAACACGTCGCCCTGTTCGATGAAACCGAGGTCGCCCGTGCGCATGTAGGGCGCCGGGTTCGGGTCGCCTTGCAGCACGGCGCCGAAATTGCGCAGGTTATCGTCGGGACGCTGCCAGTAACCACGCGCGGCGCTGTCGCTGCGCACCCAGATTTCGCCGATGGTGCCGCCCGCGACTTCGGTCAGGCTGGCCGGGTCGACGATACGCACATCGGTGCCGGGTGCCGGCGGGCCGCAGCACACGATGTCGCTGGCCAGCTCGTCCTCGCCTGCAACCGTCACCAGGTTGCGGTTCATCGCTTCGCTCGACAGACGCAGGCTGCGCATGGCGCTCGCAGGATGCTGGGCCGCCACGTAGCAGGTCGCCTCGGCCAGGCCAAAGCCGCCGCTCATGGCGCAGGGCGACAGACCGAACGGGGCAAATTTGTCATTGAAGGCGCGCACCGTATGCGTGCGGATCGGCTCGGCCGCGTTGAGCGCCATCTGCCACGAAGACAGGTCCAGGCCCGCACATTCGGCCACCTCGATCCGGTCGGCGCAATGGTCATAGATGAAGTTCGGCCCCATGCTGTGGGTGCCGCGATAGCGCGCAATCGCCTGCAGCCAGCGCAGGGGGCGCTGCACCACGGCCGCTGCCGGCAGCAGGTAGGCGTCAATCCCCCGGTAGAGCGGAAACAGCACGCCGTACAACAGGCCCAGGTCGTGGAAGTGCGGCACCCAGCACACCATCACGCTGCTTTCATCGTGCCCGAGGCCGCGGTCCCACAGGCCCAGATTGTGCAGGATGTTTTTATGCGACAGCATCACCCCTTTCGGGCTGGCGGTCGAACCGGAGGTGTACTGCAGCAGGGCCAGGTCGTCCGGCGCCGGCGCCACCAGTTGCACCGGGCCGTCCCAGCCGCCGAAGGTGTCCGTCGCGAGCCAGGCCAGGTGGTGGAAATCGGGATGCTCGTCGACGAACTGGGGCGCCTTGTCGATGGTCTGGGTCACGCCCAGCACCAGCGCCGGCTGGCAGTCGCGCAGAATGGACAGCATGCGTTTGACCTTGTTCTGGTCGCCCGACAGCGGGGCCGGGGCCACGGGCACGGCGACTACGCGCGCCAGCTGGCACGCCATGAACGCTTCGATGAATTCCAGCCCTGGCGGGAACACCAGCAAGGCGCGCTGGCCGGCGAAGCCCTGCGCAATCATCCAGCCAGCCAGGCGCGTGGCTCGCGTGGCGAGCTCGGCATGACTCATCGGCGCCTCGGCGTCCTCGCCATTGCGCAGGTAGATGTAGGCCGGGTCGCTGGAAGAGGTCGGGGCGGCGGTCTTGCTGAGCAACAGCTCGGCCAGGGTAGAAAAGGTCATCGTCTCAGTCCAAAAAACGTCAATGCGGAAGGCGCGCGGATGATTACATTTGTAACATTCCGCGTGGCAATTGTTAAAGAAACGATATGGTTATATAAAAAACATATACCCATTACTATCATTTCTGCTAGCTGTAAATACGGCTGTGTACACGTATTCGTGCGGGCGCGTGATTTATGGATGTCCATGACAGGCGTGTGACATCAAACGTCATTCCCCTATGACAGCCCGCCGCCGGTCACGCCGGGCACCTGCAGCCCGCCGCTTACCTAGCAAGGTTGCTAGCTGCCCGTTACCACGCGATGTGGCCTACCATCCCAGCCGCCCACATGTCGCTTGTCCAAGACAATGCCGACGGATCTCCGTCTGCCAGCGCCGCTTGTCCACCCATATCCCAAGGAGTCCATGATGTCCGCAGCAACCCAGAGCACGCCACCGAGCGCAGCGCCACTGCCGGCTGCGCCCGCCGACGCCCCCGCCCCGGCCGCTAAGTCGAAACGTCCCCGCGTCATCCTGGCGTTGGTGCTGCTGTGCGCGATCGGCGGCGGCGCCCGCATGTGGTGGCAGGCGAATTACTTCGAGGAAACTGACAACGCCTACCTGGCCGCCCACGTGAGCGCGGTCGCCCCGCGCCTGGCCGGCACGGTGGCCAAGGTGCTGGTGCGCGACAACCAGTCGGTGCGTGCCGGCGACGTGCTGCTCCAGCTCGATCCAGCCGACCATGGCATGCGGGTCGAGCAGATCAAGGCCCAGATGGCCCAGCTCGACGCCCAGGTAGCGCAGTCGGACGCGCTGATCGTGCAGGCTGGCGCCGAAGCGGCGGCCAGCGAGGCGCAGCAGCTGCGCACCGAAGTGCAACTGCGCCGCACCAGCGCCGACGCCGAACGCTATCGCTCGCTGTTCGGCAGCGACGTCAAAGCCGTCTCGCGGCTCGAACTCGATACCGCCATGGCCGCACGCGACAGCGCCAGCGCCGAAGTGCGGGCCCAGAAGGAAGGTGCGCGCGCGGCCCGCGCCCGCACTGGCGCGGTGCAGGCCGGACGCGCGACCCTGGTCGCGCAGCGCAATGTACTGGCCGCGCAGCTGCGCGACGCCGAGCTGCAACTGAGCTACAACACGGTGCGCGCGCCCGTCAGCGGCCGGATCGGCAAGAAGAACGTGGAAGTCGGTTCGCGCGTCCAGGCCGGCCAGCAGTTGCTGGCCATCGTGCAGGGCAGTGCCTGGGTCACGGCCAACCTCAAAGAAACCCAGCTCGCCGGTCTGTACCAGGGCCAGAAGGTATCGATCCGGATCGACGCCTTCCCGGGCCAGACCTTCAGCGGTTACGTTGACAGCTTCTCGCCCGGCTCGGGCGCGCTGTTCTCGCTGCTGCCGCCCGAAAACGCCACCGGCAACTTCACCAAGATCGTGCAGCGGGTGCCGGTCAAGATCCTGTTCGATGAACGCGACCTGGCCGCCATCGGCGAACGCATGGCGCCGGGCATGTCGGCCAATGTGGAAATCGACCTGCGCCAGGGCAAACCGGATGCCCAGCGCGTGGCGCTGGCGCGCTAAGCGAGGACCTGTCCCATGACCAGTACCGCAGCCGTCACCGCCCTGCCCGCGCGCGCGGCGGCGCCGGCCAGCCCCGCCCCCACGGTATCGCGCCGCACCTGGATCGCGATCAGCGCCGCCATCCTCGGCGCTTTCATGTCGATCCTCGACATCCAGATCACCAACGCCTCGCAGCGCGACATCCTGGGTACCCTCTCGGCCACCCAGGAAGAAGGTTCCTGGATGTCGACTGCGTATCTCGCGGCCGAAGTGACCGTGATTCCCCTAACCGCCTTTTTCATGACGGTGTTCGGCATCCGCACCTACATGCTGGCCAACACTGCCCTGTTCCTGATTTTTTCGACCCTGTGCGGTCTGGCCTGGAACCTGGAGAGCATGATCGTGTTCCGCATGCTGCAAGGGGTATCTGGCGGGGCCCTGATTCCCACCGCGATGACCCTGATCCTGACCCGGCTGCCGCCCGAAAAGCGTGCCGTCGGCCTCGCGTGGTTCATGCTCGCCACTACGCTTGCGCCCACGCTCGGTCCCACGCTGGGCGGCATGCTGACCGCCATCTACGGCTGGCCCTCGATCTTCTTTATCAATTGGCTGCCCGGCGCCCTGATGTTCTTCGGCTATGCCATCGGGAATGTCGGCATCCTGTGGGGCTTCTTCCGGCTGTTGAGCGCGGCCCGATGAGCGGCTACCAGATCCACGCTCGCGATGGCCTGACGCCTCTGGACGTAGCATGGGTGTCTCGCCCATGATTGTGGAGAGGCAAATACATCAAATGAAAGGCTGCTATTCCAATCGGAGCAAATAGCCATTAATTGGATCGCTCGCGCTGCAGACGGTCAGGGCGAGACGCCCATGCTACGT
>JAZKHR010000103.1:0-13724 GCA_040385305.1 Pseudomonadota bacterium | reverse complement strand
TGCGGGGGTCGTCCTCGGGGATGCCGGCTTCGACCTTGCCCACCAGGTCGGCGCCAACGTCGGCGCCCTTGGTGAAGATGCCGCCGCCGAGGCGCGCGAAGATCGAGATCAGCGAACTGCCGAAGGCCAGGCCCACCAATGCGTGCAGCGCGTCTTCAGTGGCCACGCCCATCTGGCCCAGCACCAGCCAGTAACCGGCGACGCCCAGCAGGCCCAGGCCCACCACCAGCATCCCGGTGATGGCGCCTCCTCGGAACGCGACGTCCATCGCCGGGCCGATGCCGCGGCGCGCCGCTTCGGCGGTACGCACGTTGGCGCGCACCGACACGTTCATGCCGATGTAGCCGGCCGCGCCGGACAGCACCGCACCCAGCGCGAAGCCGATCGCGGTGTTCATGCCCAGGAACGCGAAGATCAGCACGAACAGCACCACCCCGGCGATGCCGATGGTCATGTACTGGCGATTGAGGTAAGCGCGCGCGCCTTCCTGGATCGCGCCGGCAATTTCCTGCATGCGTTCGTTGCCGGCGGGCTGGGCGTTGATCCAACGCGCCGAGATGATTCCGTAAAGAACCGCGATGACGGCGCAAACCAGCGCCAGCGTCAAACCATACTGCTCCAGCATGAACTCCTCCCCAGAAGTGGACGTCGGACTTTCGATTGTTGGCGTGCCGGCCTGCGGCTTCAAGGCGTCGGCGACTGCCGGACTATCGCACAGCAACATGGCCTGCGGACGCCGCGGAAGCCGCGGATGGGGCCGCGCATGCCTTGTTCAGCAGGGGCGTGGCAGCCTGCGCGCCTGCTCGATACCCCACGGAGTCTTCCAATGCTGCGTTCGCACATGCTGGCCGCCAGCCTGCTTGCCCTCACCGCTTCCGCGCATGCCGTGGCGGCCGCACAGGACCTGCAGCCGGAAATCCAGCGCAAGCCGGCGGCGGCGCAAGCGGTCGGCGTTGCGCACACGCTGCGCGTGATTCCCGAGGCTTGCGTCCGTCTGGAGGGCCGATTCACGGGTGTTCCCGCCGCGCCCTACAAATTCGCCGCGGCGCGTACCAGCGAGCGCTGCCAAGCCCGCGCCCGGGTGGTGGATGCCGCCACCGGCAAACCTTCCGCGTCCAGCGGCTGGGTGCTCAATGACCAGATCCGCGTGCCCAGCGCTGCCTGCTCGACCCAGCAGGCCGTGGTCCGCATCTGGCGCAAGGACGCCAAGGCCATCCCGCCCAAGCTGGATGCGCAGGGCCGCTCGCGGATCTACCTGATGGAAGGCCTCGACGCCGCCAACCAGGGCAAGCTGGGCGCGATCCCGGTGTATGCGACTGCGATGTCGGTGGAGGGCAAGGCCTGCAACTAGGGCCGCCGCATTACGTGGCCGGTGGCACGCATGGACGCACCCGGCAGGGCCGGGCGCGTCCGTGCGTTGCAGGGGTTCGCTTCAGTTGCCAGCCTTGAGCTTGCCGCCCTTGCCCAGTCCGCCCTTGACCTGCTGGGGGCGGTAGTCGCGCATGGCCACCACGAGGTTGTTGTAGGCATTGCCGAACGCGGCAGCCAAGGCCTTGCCTTCGGGGGTGTTGCTGTAACCACCCAAGCCACCGAATCCGCCGCCGCCGCCGCCCCCGAAGCCGAGCCCGAAGTCGGTCTTGGTCGCGTTGCCCTGGGCCACCCCGATCTGGACCCCCGAGCGGTTGTCGACCATGGTGAGCATGGTCTCTGCCTTCTTGAATTTCAGGCCCCCAACCACCGCGCCCACCACGCCCAGCCGGCCGCCAAAGGCTCCGAGCACGCCACCGATCCCGCCGGCATTGCTCTGCGAGAAGTTGATGCTGGGGTTCATGGTGTAGTCGGCCGCGACCATCTGGCCCTTGCCGAAGCTGCTGCCCTCGCGCAGCTCGCCGCTGTTCATCAGCGCGCGTTCCTGCATCATGTTCTGCATCGCACGCCCGCGCTCCACCACCACGAAGCAGTTGGACTGCTGGATGAGCATCCGGATCACCGGCACGGTCGAAGGGAGGCGCAGGTCGCTGCTGAGGTAGCGGTACCAGTCGCCTTCCTGTTCCTCCACCACCGCGATGGTGCCCATGGGCTCATCGCAGGATTCCAGGTTCATCGCCGCGCCCTTCGCATTGGCACCAGCCGCCGCACCCTGCGGGTCGTTCTGCTTCTCGGACCACTGGGCGTGGGCAGGTGCGGTGAGCATGAGGCACAGGCTTGCCAGCAAAAACGTTTGCTTCATTAATTTCCCCGGTAGTTGATGATCCCCGCCGGCGAGGCCGGCGCGATCGATTCTAGCGGAGCCTGGTGGCCTGCATGCGTCCGGAACAGCGCCTGCGGTGGTAGGTCATTGCCCCAGGTCGAGGTAGGTCGGCAGCCCATCATCGCCATACGGCGGGTACGCCTCGCCCTGGATAAGCGGGGCCAGGTAGCGGCGTGCGGCGGCGGTGATGCCGTAGCCGTCCGCGCGGATGAAACCCTTCGGCATGGTCTTCTCGTGGTTGGCGATCTTCGACAGCGGCGCGATGTCCACGTGCCAGCGGTACGGGTTGTCGGATTCGCGCACGATCACCGGCATCACCGCGTTCTGCCCGGACAGGGCGCAGTCCACGGCAGCACGGCCCACCGCCAGCGCCTGTTCCAGGTCGGTCCTGCTGGCGATGTGGCGGGCCGAGCGCTGCAGGTAGTCGGGCAGCGTCCAATGCACCTTGTGCCCCAGCGCGTCCTTGACCCGCCCGGCGAGGTGCGAGGCCACGCCGCCGAGCTGGGTGTGCCCGAATGAATCCTTGCCGCCACCGGCATCGGCGACGAACTTGCCGGCGGCATCGCGGATGCCCTCGCTGGCCACCACCACGCACCAGCCCACGCGCTGGACCACCGCCTCCACCCGCGCCAGGAACGCGGCTTCGTCGTAGGCGCGCTCGGGGAACAGGATGATCTGCGGCGCGTCGTCCTTGCCTTGGCCAGCCAGCCCGGCGGCGGCGGCGAGCCAACCGGCGTGGCGGCCCATGGCCTCGTATACGAACACCTTGGTCGAGGTTTCCGACATCGCCGCCACGTCCAGAGCGGCCTCGCGCACCGAGATCGCGGTGTACTTGGCGGCCGAGCCGAAGCCAGGGCAGCAGTCGGTGACCGCGAGGTCGTTGTCGATGGTCTTGGGCACGCCCACGCAGGTCAGCGGATAGCCGAACTCTGCAGCCAGCTGGGACACCTTGAGCGCGGTATCGGCCGAGTCGTTGCCGCCGTTGTAGAGGAACCAGCGCACGTCGTGCGCCTTGAACACCTCCAGCAGGCGCTCGTACTTCGCGCGGTCGGCCTCCAGCGATTTCAGCTTGAGCCGGCAGCTGCCGAAGGCGCCGCCGGGGGTGTGGGCGAGGGCCTTGACCTGCGCCGCGCTGAGGCTGGAGGTATCGATGAGGTCGTCGTTGAGCACGCCGAGGATGCCATTGCGCGCGGCCAGCACCTTGACCTTGCGCGCGCGGGCGGCCTGGATCACCGCCGAGGCGGTGGCATTGATCACGGCGGTGACGCCGCCGCTTTGGGCATAGAGCAGGGTGCCGCTGGGCATGGGGGATCCTGGAAGGCTGAATGGGGGCGGGATACGGTAAGCTGGCCATCATGCAGGGCCGGCCTGCAGTGTAGCGCCGGCCCATGACACGATTCTGGAGCGATTCGATGCGACTGGTTTTGTTGGGTGCGCCCGGTTCCGGCAAGGGCACCCAGGCGGCACGCCTCAAGGAGCACCTGCAGGTGCCGCACATTTCCACCGGCGACCTGCTGCGTGCGGAAGTGGCCGCCGGCAGCCCGCTCGGCCTGGAAGCGAAGGGCGTGATGGCGCGCGGTCAGCTGGTCAGCGACGCCATCCTGCTGGGCATGCTGGAGGAACGCTTCTCGCGTCCGGACACGGCGCGCGGTTTCATCCTCGACGGCTACCCGCGCAACCTCCTCCAGGCCGATGCCCTCGATGGCCTGCTGGCTCGCCTCAGGCTGCCGTTCGACTACGCGGTGCAGCTGGACGTGGCCACCGAGTTGCTGGTCGAGCGCATCGCCGGCCGTGCCAAGGCCGAGGGCCGCGCCGACGACACCCCGGAATCGGTGCGCACGCGCCTGCAGGTCTACAACGACCAGACCGCCCCGGTGATCGACTATTACCGCCGCCACGGGCAGCTGACCGTGGTCGATGGCGTGGGCTCGCTGGATGAAGTGTTCACCCGCATCCTCGAGGCGATCCAGCCGGGGCACGACATCGGCTGATGGCTTGCGCGGCGTGACGCCGTCACCGGGCTCCTGCAGCAGCGGCGCTTCGCCGCGACAGGGCGCCGGGATCTAGCGGTCGCGCCCAAGGGGCGCACCTTCAAAGGCACAACCGGCATGAGCAAACTCCACATCCTCGGCATCGCCGGCACCTTCATGGGGGGCGTGGCCGCGCTGGCGCGCGAACTGGGCCACCAGGTGGAGGGCAGCGACCAGAACATCTATCCGCCGATGTCGACCCAGCTGGAGAAGTTGGGCATTGCCCTGCGGCAGGGCTACGCGCCCGGGAACATTTCTTCCGATCGCGATGCGATCGTGGTCGGCAACGCGCTGTCGCGTGGCAACCCGGCGGTCGAGCACGTGCTGGACGCCAGCCTGCCTTACACCTCGGGCGCCCAGTGGCTGAGCGAAGAAGTGCTGCCCGGCCGTGATGTGCTGGCGGTCGCCGGTACCCACGGCAAGACGACGACTACGACCATCCTTGCCTGGTTGCTGCAGGCCGCGGGCCGCGAGCCGGGCTTCCTGATCGGGGGCGTCGCCGAGGATTTCGGCACATCCGCGCGCATCGGCAGCGGCCGCGAGTTCGTGGTTGAAGCCGACGAATACGACACCGCATTCTTCGACAAGCGCAGCAAGTTCGTGCACTACCGGCCGCTGGTGGCGATCCTCAACAACCTCGAATACGACCACGCCGACATCTTCCCGGACGTTGCCGCGATCCAGCGCCAGTTCCACCATCTGGTGAGGACTGTGCCGGGGCGCGGACGGCTGATCGTCAACGGGCACGATGCACGCCTTGCTGAAGTGCTGGCGATGGGATGCTGGACGCCGGTGGAACGTTTCGGATTCGACGAGTCGTTCGAATGGAGCGCGCGCAAGTTGCAGGAAGATGGCGGCGCGTTCGCGGTACGGCGTGCTGGCAAGGAGATCGGCACCGTCGTATGGCCGTTGCTCGGCGACCACAACGTGCTCAACGGCCTCGCGGCCTTGGCTGCGTGCGCGGCAATGGGGGTCGACATCGCTTCGGTGATGCCTGCGCTGGCTGGCTTCAGCAGCGTGAAGCGGCGGATGGAGGTGATCGGCGCGCATGCCGGCATCACCGTGTACGACGACTTCGCCCATCACCCGACCGCCATCGCCACCACGCTTGCGGGCTTGCGTGCCAAGGTCGGCGCGGCGCGCATCGTGGTCGCGATGGAACCACGCAGCAATTCCATGCGCCTCGGCGCGCACGCGGAGGCGTTGGCGCCGTCGCTGGACCTGGCCGATGCCGTGGTGTTCCTGGCGCGGCCGGAACTGCCGTGGGATGCAGGCAGTGTGGTGGCAAGCCTGGAAGGCGACGGGCACGTGGTGGCTGATGCCGATGGGTTGATCGAACGCCTTCGCGAGATCGCGCGCGCGGGCGACCACGTGGTGTTCATGTCTAACGGCGGGTTCGACGGCGCGCCCCGCCGTTTCCACGCCGCCCTGCGCGATGGCTGAGGTCACCGCGCCTTCCAGCCTGCCGCTGTTCCCGCTGCAGGTGGTGCTGGTGCCGGGCGCGGCGCTTGACCTGCGCATCTTCGAGCGCCGCTACCTGGACATGGTCCGCGAGTGTGGACGCAGCGGCAGCGGTTTCGGCGTGTGCCTGATCCTCGATGGCAACGAGGCCGGCCCGGCATCGCCCGCGGCGTTCGGTACCGAGGCAGTGATCGAGGATTTCGGAACGACGCCCGAAGGACTGTTGTCGCTGCGCGTGCGTGGGCGTCGCCGATTCCACGTACTGCGCACGCGCGTGCGTGACAGCGGGCTGGTCAGTGCCGACATCGAGTATCGCGACGACGCGGGGACGCCGCGGCTGCTCCCGGAACACGCGCTGCTGGCCGAACTGCTGCGGCGGATCCTGGAGCACGGTAGCGCCACGTTGGCTGGGCAGGGCGGCGTCGATGCCGCGCCCGCGATGTTCGAGGATGCGGCGTGGGTGGGTTGGCGGCTGGCGGAATTGTTGCCGTTGTCGCTGCCGCAACGGCAGGCGCTGCTGCAGTTCGATGATCCGCATGCGCGGCTGCAGCTGTTGCTGGACGGGATTGCAGACGTAGCCGAGTAGGCGTCAGCGCGGGTCGATGCGCACCCGCAGCATCCCCGCATCTTCAATGTGCGGATACCCGATCAGCAACCCGCGCAGATCCGACGGCATCGGCTGCGCCTGCGGTTGCCACAGGCGCAGCAGGCGCAGCCGTGTGCGTGCTTGCATGGCCTCGTAGCGTCCCACCCACAATCTTTGGCCGTCGCCGAGCCGCGCCGGCGCGGACCACAACCGCAGTACCTCGATCTCATCCACCCGATCGGTGGCGCGCCGCAGCAGCAGGGCCTCCGGACGGCCGCCCAGCGCGATAGGCAACACCGGCTCGTCCTGCAGGGGCCGCGCATCGTCGAACAGGCCCAGCACCGAGACCCAATCCGCCTGCGGCTGCACGCGCCAACCCTGGCCAAGCAGACGCAGCCGGAGCGGCTCGAGGTCGCCCGCGATCTGCACATCGAAGCCGCGCGCTTCATCGAGCCCCTGCGTCCACCACTCTTGCGCGGACAGCACATGCGCCGGCGGCGGCGGGGTGAAGCGAAGCAAGGTGGCGTCCACGCTACGCGGCGCGTACCACGAGGCCACCAGCGCGAAACTGCCGTAGAACGCCCATGCCAACGGACGCATCCAGAACGAGCGCGCGCTGTGCCGGCGGTAGGCGATGCCCAGCACCAGCAGCCAGGCCACCCCGAGCAACGCGCCGGTGATCACGTCGCTCAGCCAGTGTGCGCCCAGGTAAAGCCGCGCGAACCCGACGAGTGCCGTCGCGACGCCCGCCAGGAGGTACGGCCAGACCCGTTGCCTCCCGGGCAGTTCACGGGCGATCAGCACCGCAAAGAACCCGAACACCACCGTGGTCATGGTGACCGCGATGGACGGAAAGCCGAATCCGGCAACCGCGGTCGGCGGGCGCGGCATGTCCACAACTGCGTCCAGGCCCGCGGTGATCAGCAGGCCAACCGCGATCGCCGCCAGCCAGTGCGACGCCGCCAGCCAGCGCCGGCGCCAGATCAGCCAGGCCAGGGCGACCCCGGTGCACGCGGCGAGTACCGGTGCGCTGCCGATCGCCGCCAGGCCCGCCATCAACCTGTCCGCAAGCGGATTGCGCAGTGCGAACATTGCCGCGTGGACCTGGTGGTCCAGCAGCAGCGGCCCGCCACGCAGCACCAGGGAGGCGATCAACCACGCCCACAGCCAGGCGACCGCGAACAGGCAGGCGGCAAGGATCACCAGCGACGCGGACTCAGGCCGTCGCGGGTCGATCAAGGCGGCGGCGTAGCGGCCCAGCACCGGATGTGCACGGGTCCAGCGCAGGGCCTGCGCAAGCAGGTTGTCCGCATGCGCGGCAAACCAGCGCCACGTGTACAGCACCAGCGCCCAGGCGAGCGCCAGGGCGGCGAACAGGCCGAACAGCACCAGCGCCAGCTTGTCCGCCACCGCCGCCACCGCATCGTATGACGTGCCGAAAACCCAGCCCGGGGCCAGGAACACCGCTGCCCAGGCGAACGCCGCAAAGATGCTTGCCGGTACATAGCGCTTCAGCGGCATGTGCAGCATGCCCGCCACCGCCGGCACGAACGGCCGCACCGCGCCGACGAATCGCGCGACCACGATCCCCGTGCTGCCATGCCGGCGAAACAGCGTTTCGCCGCGATCCAGGAACTGCGGATAGCGGCGGAACAGCCATAGCCTCCGCATTTCCGGTCCCCAGCGACGGCCGATCCAGTAGCTCAAGGAATCGCCCGAGAAGGCGCCCAAGCCCGCGCAGGTCAGCGCATAGACGCCATCGATATGGCCAAGCCCGATCAACGTGCCGACCGCAAACAGCAGCGGCAACGCCGGCACCACGATCCCCACCACCGCCAGTGCATCGCAGAACGCGATCAGGAACACCAGCCCACCCGCCGCTTGCGGGTTTGCGCTGATCCACGCGACGGTGCTGTCGAACCAGGCGCTTTGCATCCGCGGATTATAGGCAGCGCGTCACCGGCGACGCGTCCTACACTCGCGGTCACTGCAACCATGGAGCATGCGATGGCAAGCCTTGCGGGCAAGACCCTGTTCATCACCGGTGCCTCGCGGGGCATTGGCCTCGCCATTGCGCTGCGCGCGGCGCGCGACGGTGCCAACATCGCCATCGCCGCGAAGTCCGCCGTGGCCAATCCAAAACTTCCCGGCACCATCCACACGGCCGCGCGCGAGGTCGAATCCGCCGGAGGTCGCGCCCTTGCCCTGCAGTGCGACATCCGCGAGGAAGACCAGGTGCGCGCGGCGGTGGCAGCGACGGTCGATGTGTTCGGCGGCATCGATATATTGGTCAACAACGCCAGTGCGATCTGGCTGCGTGGCGTGCTGGACACGCCGATGAAGCGCTTCGACTTGATGCAGCAGGTCAACGCGCGCGGCACTTTCCTGTGCGCGCAGGCCTGCCTGCCGCACCTGCTGCGGGCGGTCAACCCGCATATCCTGACCCTTGCGCCGCCACCCTCGCTGGACCCGAAGTGGTGGGCACCGCATACCGGCTACAGCCTCGCGAAAATGGGCATGAGCCTGGCTACGATCGGGCTGGCCGGCGAGTTCGGCCCGCAGGGCGTGGCAGTCAACGCGCTGTGGCCGCGTACCGTGATCGCCACCGACGCCATCAACATGATCCCGGGTGTCGATCCGCGCCAATGCCGGCGGCCCGAAATCGTGGCCGATGCCGCCCACGCCATCCTGGTGCGCGCCGCCAGCGGCTTCAGCGGCCAGTTCCTGCTCGATGAAGGTGTCCTGCGCGATGCCGGCGTCACCGACTTCGCGCGCTACGCCGTCGAGCCGGGCCAGGCGCTGTTGCCGGACCTGTTCCTGGACTGAGCGGCGTCGAGACTGCAGGCGCCTGCACGATCCTGCCGTGCCCACGCCGCACGCACACCGCGCGGTAGGATCATGGCGAACCCCCTGGAGGAACCCGCCCATGCGTTACCTGCACACGATGGTGCGCGTCCGCGACCTGGACGCGAGCCTGCGCTTCTACTGCGAAGGCCTCGGCTTGCGCGAAACCAGGCGCATGGAAAATCCCGAGGCCCGCTACACGCTGGTGTTCCTGGCCGCGGACGAGACGCCACAGGCCGAAGTCGAACTCACCTACAACTGGCCGTCCGAAGACGGCGCCACCGAGGATTACGGGACGGCGAGGAATTTCGGCCACCTCGCGTTTCGCGTCACCGACATCTATGCGGCCTGCGCGCGCCTGCAGGCGCTGGGCTACACCATCCATCGCCCGCCGCGCGACGGCCAGATGGCCTTCGTGAGGTCCCCTGATCTGGTTTCAGTGGAGCTGTTGCAGGAAGGCCGGTTGCCTCCGCAGGAGCCGTGGGTGTCGATGCCCAATACCGGCGTCTGGTAGTGGCTCAGCCCAGTGCCTGGGCAAGGTCCGCGAGCAGGTCGTCGATGTGCTCCAGGCCGACGGACATCCGCAGCAGGTTCTGCGGCGAGGTGGGGTTCGCGCCCTCGACCGACGCACGATGTTCCACCAGTGATTCGCAACCGCCCAGTGACGTGGCGTTGGTGAACAGTCGCAACTTGCCGGCCATCGCCAGCGCGGCGTCACGGCCGCCGCGCAGTTCGATGCTGAGCATGCCGCCCGCATCGCGCATCTGCCGCAGCGCAGTGGCGTGGCCGGGATGCGAGGGCAGCCCCGGATAATTCACCCGCTCGATTTCCGCACGCGCCGCCAGGAATTCGGCGACCTTGCGCGCATTCGCGCAATGCATCGCCATCCGCGCCGGCAGCGAACGACAGCCGCGCAGGGTCAGCCAGGCGCTGAACGGCGCCAGCACCGCGCCGGTGATGTGCAACCGATGGGCAACGCGGCCGGCAAAGGCGTCATCGCGCGCGAACACCAATGCACCGCCGAGCACGTCGCTGTGGCCGCCGAGATACTTGGTGGTCGAGTGCATGACCACGTCCGCGCCCAGCGCCAGGGGCCGGGTCAGCAGCGGAGTGGCGAAGGTGTTGTCGCAGACCAGCAAAGCGTCCTGCGCGTGCGCGATCTCCGCCAGCGCGGCGATGTCGCTGATCTGCATGCGCGGGTTCGAAGGCGTTTCCACCCACAACAGGTCCACCCCAGCGGCGGCCGCGGCGCGCACGGCGTGGAGGTCTCCCATGTCGACCTTGGTGCAGGCGACCCCGCGTTCGGGCAGGAATTCCTCGGCCAGCAGGCGCAGGCCGGTGTAGCAGTCCTCCGGCACCAGCACGCGCGCACCGGGCGCCAGCGACTCCAGCAAGCCGGCTTGGGCGGCCATGCCCGAGGCAAACGTCAGGGCGCGCGCGCCGCCTTCGAGCGCCGCCAGTGCCTGGCACAGCCGGTCGTTGGTCGGGTTGCCTTCGCGCTGGTATTCATAGCCGGCCGCGCGTTCGCCGGCGGGGCCGTGGCGGAACGTGGTGGAGAGGTGGATCGGCGGCGTGACCGCGCCGGTGCTGGAATCGACGTCGCCGCCGGCATGGATGGCAAGGGTTTCAGGGCGCATCTGTGCAAAGCTCCGACAGGACAAAGGGGTGCCGCAGCGAACCGGGCGGGGCTGGCTCGTTCAACCTTGGCGCACGATGACGAAGGCCTCGCGCGCGGCATCGATGGTCTGCGCGATGACCGCATCGTCGTGCGCAGCCGACATGAAGCCGGCCTCGAATGCCGAAGGCGCCAGGTACACGCCACGCTCGCGCATGGCGTTGAAGAAGCGGTTGAACGCGGCGGTGTCGCAGGCCAGCGCCTGCGCGTAGGTATCCACGACCTCGCCGCTGAAGAACATGCCGAACATGCCGCCCACGCGCTGGGTGGTGAAGGCCACGCCGGCCTCGAGCGCCGCGGCTTCCAGTCCGTCGCACAAGGCATGCGTGCTGGCCTCCAGCGCATCGTGGAACCCCGGTGCCTGCACCAGCGCCAGCATCGCCAGGCCCGCCGCCATCGCCACCGGGTTGCCGCTCAGCGTGCCCGCCTGGTAGATCGGGCCGTTGGGCGCTACCTGCTCCATCAGGTCGCGGCGACCGCCGTAAGCGCCCACCGGCATGCCTCCGCCGATCACCTTGCCGAAGGTTGACAGGTCCGGCATGACGCCATATCTCGCCTGCGCACCGCCCAAAGCAACCCGGAAGCCGGTCATCACTTCGTCGAAGATCAGCAGCGCGCCATGCTGCGTGCACAACGCGCGCAGGTGCTGCAGGAAGCCATCGCGCGGCGGCAGGCAGTTGGCATTGCCGACCACTGGCTCGATGATCAGGCCGGCGATGTCGCTGCCGCATTCGTCGAACAGCGCGGTGGCTGCATCGAAGTCGTTGTACGGCAGGGTCAGGGTCAGGTCCGCGAGAGCCTTCGGCACGCCGGGCGAAGTAGGCACGCCGAAGGTGAGCGCACCGCTGCCGGCCTTGACCAGGAAGGAATCGCCGTGGCCGTGGTAGCAACCCTCGAACTTGACGATCCGCATGCGTCCGGTGGCGCCGCGGGCCACACGGATCGCCGACAACGTGGCCTCGGTGCCGGAGTTGACCATGCGCACCATCTCGCAGCTCGGTACCAGACGCGTGATGGTTTCCGCCATCGTGACTTCCAGCGGGTTCGGGGTGCCGAAGCTCAAGCCGTCGCGCGCGGTGCTGATCACCGCATCGAGCACGGCAGGATGGTTGTGGCCAACGATCATCGGCCCCCACGAGCCCACGTAGTCGATGTAGCGGTTGCCGTCGACATCGAACAGGTACGGGCCATCGGCGCGCTGCACGAAGAACGGCTCGCCGCCCACCGACTTGAACGCGCGCACGGGTGAGTTGACGCCCCCGGGCATGAGCGCCTGCGCGCGGGTGAAAAGAGCGTGCGACTTCGCGTTGGTCATGGGCGATGTTCTTCGAAGCAGGAAAGGTAGGCGCGTGCAGCAGCCACGGGATCGGGCGCATCGAACACGCCGCTGATCGCGGCGATCAGGTCGGCGCCCGCGGCTAGCAACAGTCGCGCATTGTCGGGGGTGATGCCGCCGATCGCCACCCGTGGCACGCCCAGGCTCGCGCTATCTTCAAGCAAGGCGGGACTGGCGCATCGCGCACCCGGCTTTGTGGGCGAGGGGAAGAAGGCGCCGAAGGCGACGTAGTCGGCTCCCGCCGCAACGGCCTGGCGTGCGCGCTTCAGGTCGGCGTAGCAGGACGCTCCGATGATGGCGGTGTCGCCGAGCAGGTTGCGTGCATCGGCAATGGCGCCGTCGTGTTCGCCCAGGTGCACGCCGTCGGCATCGACCTCGCGGGCCAGGCGTGCATCGTCGTTGATGATGAAGGTCACGCCGCGCTGTCTGCAGGCATCGCGCAATGCCGTCGCGACATCGCGCAAGTCCGGCGCGGCGATTGTCTTGCTGCGCAGTTGCAGGCAGGCCGCGAATGGCAGCAGCGGCACCACGCGCGTGAGCAGGCGTGCGGCGTCTGCGTCGTCCGGAGTGACCAGGTACAGGCCGCTCTTCGGCATCTTGGAGGGGCTACGGTGCATCAAGGTCGTTGGCATCCGCTTCCGGTGGATGGCGCAGGGTGGGACAATGCGCACCCCACCGCCTCATTATCGCCCCGATGCCAGACCCTGCCGCTCCCGTCGCCGCCTACCGCACCTGGATGTGCGTGGTATGCGGCTTCATCTACGACGAGGCCCTTGGCTTGCCCGAAGACGGCATAGCGCCGGGCACGCGCTGGGAAGACGTCCCCGAAACCTGGACGTGCCCGGACTGCGGCGTGAGCAAGGAAGACTTCGAGCCGGTCGACGCCTGAGCGTCACCTGGCAGGCGGGATGCCGGGCCCGAAACGCAGTTCCTCGCCATCGGCAAGCTTCAAGCGCTCGGCCTCGCCGGCATTGAGTTCCAGCACATAGCGGGCCGGCGCATCGCTCGGATACGACGGGCAGGCATCGCCGAGCGAGCACGGCGGTACGTCGCGCTGCTGCGCAACCAGCTTGCGGGCATGGTCGAAGTACAGGATGTCCAGAGGGATCCTCGTGTTTTTCATCCAGTAGGCCAGTGGTTCCTCGCCCTCGTGGATGAACAGCATGCCGCTACGCGCGGCCATCGTGTCGCGAAACATCAGGCCGCGCGCACGCTCAGCGTCGTCGTCGGCGATCTCGACCGCGTAGCGCTCCCCGGCAAGCTCCACCCAGGGATCACCGGCGCTAGCGCAGGCGGAAAACGAGCTCGCGACAAACAGGGCAAGGGTGATTGCACGCATCTGAATCTCCTGGAAGGAGCCGGCACCTTGGACCGCAGCATGGATTGCGTCAAGGCACAAGACTTCCGCTGTTGGAGGCGCTGATGCATCATGCGCGCCCGCTCCGCCGACGCTGTTGTTTCGGTTCGGCCGACGGGAAAAAGTCGCCACAAGGTGTTGACGAACTTCAAAACCCTTGTATGATGTGCGGCTCCCTCGGGCA
>JAZKHR010000102.1:0-4340 GCA_040385305.1 Pseudomonadota bacterium | reverse complement strand
ATGCCCACCCGCTGCTGCTCGCCGGCCGACAGCTGCGACGGCAGCGACCGTTCGCGATCACCCAGCCCCAGCTTGTCCAGCAGCACCCGCACCCGCTTGCCGATCTCGCCGCGCCGCATGCCGCGCAGCACCAGCGGCAGGCCCACGTTCTCGGCCACGCTGCGGTCCATCAGCAACTGGTGGTTCTGGTAGACCACGCCGACATCGCGGCGGTGGTGGGCAATGCGGCCGCCGCGCACCTTGGCCAGGTTGCGCTCGCGGAACAGCACGGCGCCGCGGGTGGGCCGCTCGGCCAGCTGGATCAGCTTGAGCAGGGTGCTCTTGCCGGCGCCAGAGTGGCCGGTGACGAAGAGCATCTCGCCTGCGTCGACCGCAAAGCTCACGTCTCCCAAGGCCACGTGGCCGCCGGGATACTGCTTGCTGACGTTGTCGAAACGCAGGACCGTCATTGCGAAGGGGGCTGCCGGCGGGGGAGCCGCAGTATCGCCCGAGCCGCCGGCTGCGACCAGCCGCGCGGCGCATCCGCCATCAAGCCGCCCGCGCCCCGGTCACGCGCGCGATCAATGCTGCGAACGCGGCGCGCGGGTGACCAGCGATTTCAGGCCGCGACCAAGCCGCGACAACAGCGATGGTGCCTCGCTGGTGGAGGCAGGCTTGGACGGCGCAGCACTCACGCTCGCAGCCGCAGGCGGCTGGGCGATGGCGTCGCCCTGCCCTGATTGGGACTGATCCAGGCGCTTGCCGCCACGCCGACGACGACGCTTGCGCTCCGGGCGTTCGCCCTCGGCCACGACCGGCGCGGGGCCTGCGGTCACTGCCGCCGCCGCAACGACAGGTGCAGCCACAGGAACCGGCGCAGCTTCGTTTTCCACCCGTGGCTTGCGCGGCGGACGCGGGCCACGGCTCTCGGGTCCACTCGCGCTTCGGCCACCACTTCGAGGGCCGGAACGTTCGCCACGGCCGGGCGGGCCACCGCGGCCACCACCGCGCTTGGCGTCCTCGGCGGCGCGGGCCTCCCGCACTTCCTTGAAGATCTCGCCGATGCTCTCGCCTTCTTCGGGATTGGCTTCGACGCCTTCGCGCGGCTTGCGCGGCAGCGCGACCAGCATCTCCGGCGTGACCTGTTCGCCCGGGATCTTCTGGTCGATGAACGCCTCGATGTCAGGCAGCGACATGCCGTAGCGCTCGCAGGCGAAGCTGATCGCATCGCCTTCGGCGCCGAGGCGCGCGGTGCGGCCGATGCGGTGCACGTAGTCTTCGGCATCGAACGGCAGGTCGAAGTTGTAGACGTGCGACACGCCGTCGATGTGCAGGCCGCGCGCGGCCACGTCGGTGGCCACCAGCAATTCCAGCTGGCCGGCCTGGAACTTCTTCAGCAACGATTCGCGCTTCTTCTGCGGCACGTCGCCGCTGAGCACGCCCACCCTGTAACCCGCGCGCTCCAGCGACCGTGCAACGCGCTCGACAAAGGCCTTGGTGTTGACGAAGACCATCGTGCGCGCGCCTTCGCTGCGCGACAGCAGGCCGATCAGCAGCGGGATCTTCTCTTCATCGGCCGGGTAATAAAGTCTCTGCCGGACCTTGGCCGCGGTGATGAATTCGGTTTCGACCACGAGCTTCTCCGGCTCGTTCATGTGCTCGTAGGCGAGCTCCAGCACGCGGTGGCTCAGCGTGGCCGAGAACAGCAGGGTCTGCCGCTCGGTGCGGATCGGCATGCGCCGCAACAGGAAGCGGATGTCCTTGATGAAGCCGAGGTCGAACATGCGGTCGGCTTCGTCCAGCACGCAGATCTCGCAGGCGTGCAGGCTGACCACCTTGTGCTGCTTGACGTAGTCGATCAGCCGGCCTGGCGTTGCAATGATCACGTCGGCGCCGCGCTGCAGCAGCTCGCGCTGCTTGTCGTACTCCACGCCGCCATAGACCAGGGCGAACTTCAGGCCCAGTTCCTCCCCGAGCTTGACCGCGTCCTTGTGGATCTGGATGGCCAGTTCGCGGGTGGGCGCCAGGATCAGCGCGCGCGGGTCTTCCGCCTTGCGGTCGGCCAGCGCCGGCCGCTTGAGCAGGCGGTCGATCACCGCCACCAGGAAGGCCAGCGTTTTGCCGGTGCCGGTCTGGGCCTGGCCGGCGACATCGCGGCCGTTCAGCGCCAGCGGCAGCGTCAGCGCTTGGATCGGGGTGCAGCGCAGGAATCCGGCGGATTCGAGGCCCGAGAGCAGCAACGGGTGCAGGTCGAAGCTGTCGAACGAAATGTCGGTAAGCGGTTTGTCGGACACGGATGGTTGCCTCGGACGCCGGCGCTGCAGTTGCCTTGAGCAGCGCTTGCGTGAACAGGGGGCAGCCACGCAGACTGCCGGGAAGGAGTCCGGGGCTTGTCATTCCCGGCACGGCATCGCCTGCGACGCGTTACTTGAAAGAGGCGATGAATCCCCCAAGTTTAACATCCTGCGCGGCTCCACCCCGCGCCCCTGCTCCCGGAGTACTCCATGACCGACACCGTCCTGCACGCCACCGACGCCGATTTCGACAGCCAGGTGCTGGCCTCCGACCAGCCCGTCCTGGTGGATTTCTGGGCGCCGTGGTGCGGCCCGTGCAAGATGATCGCGCCGGCGCTGGACGACCTGGCCGGTACCTATGCCGGCCGCGCCAAGGTGGTGAAGGTCGACGTGGACCAGAACCAGGCCACCGCCCTGAAGTACCACGTGCGCTCGATCCCGATGCTGCTGCTGTTCAAGGGCGGCCAGGTCCAGGCCACCCAGATCGGCGCGGTGGGCAAGGCGCAGCTGGCCCAGATGATCGAAAAGTCGCTGTAAGGAAACACGCATCGAAAGCCGGGCGGCGGCCGAGGCCACGCCCCGGCGGCTGGGGAACACCGGGGATCACCCCCCCCGCAGTAAGTGAACGACACGCCTTCGTGCCGCCGTCAGGCGCAGCCCGGCGCTTGCCGGCGCCTCCCGCCAGTGCTAATTTCCGCTTGACCCGGCGCTGATCCACCGCCCTTCCGGCGCGCCGCACCCTTCTGCACCGCCCCCACCGGGCATCCACCGCTCCTGACCGAGCATCCCACGATCCCGCCTGCGCTCCTGCAGGCGCTCGCAACGTTAGCGAGGATTACCCTTGTCAGACCCCACCATTGATGCCGGCGAACCCGCCGAGAAGCGCGTGCGCAAGACCCGCGTCGCGAAGGCTGCGGCCCCGGCCGATGCCGTCAGCCCCGATTCGCCCTCGCCCGCCGTGCCGGTGACCACCCGCGACGCCGCGCCGCCCGCCCCCGCGGCGCCCCAGGCAGCGCAAACGCAGTCCCAGCGGCCCGCACCGCAGCATCAGCAGGATGGTGGCAGCAACAGCCCACCGAGCGCCCAGGCCGATGGCAACCAGGACCAGGGCAACCGCGGCAACGATGGCAACAACAGCCAGGACGGCAATGGCGGCTTCCAGGGTCAGCGCAACCAGGGCAACCAGGCTGGCGCCAACCAGGGCAACAATCCGGGTAACCAGAACAATCCGAACAACCCTCGCCGCGACCGCTTCAAGAACCGCCGCGACCGCCAGCGCGACCGCTACCGCGACGGCGACCTGCCGGACGACGGCGGCAACAACGAGACGTTCGTGCCGCGCCCGCACCCGCAGGTGCCGGAAGGCTTCCCGCAGTATTCGCTGGGCGACCTCAAGCGCCTGCCCGCGCACAAGCTCATCGAGATCGCCGAGCAGCTGCAGATCAGCGAAGGTGTGGCCCGCGCGCGCAAGCAGGACATCATCTTCGCGGTCTTGAAGGTGCTGACCCGGCATGGCGAAGGCGTGGCCGCCGATGGCGTGCTGGAAATCCTGCCGGACGGCTTCGGCTTCCTGCGCGCCGCCGAAGCCAGCTACCTGGCCGGTCCGGATGACACCTACATCAGCCCGTCGCAGATCCGCCGCTTCAACCTGCGCACCGGCGACCATCTTTCCGGCCGCATCCGCTGGCCGAAGGACGGCGAGCGCTACTTCGCGCTGTCGATCGTGGACACCATCAACGGCGAGCCGCTCGAGGCGTCGAAGAACAAGGCGCTGTTCGAGAACCTGACCGCACTGTTCCCGCGCAAGAAGTTCAAGCTCGAGCGCGGCGATGGCTCCTCGGAAGACATCACCGGCCGCATCCTCGACCTGATGGCCCCGCAGGGCAAGGGCCAGCGCGCGCTGATCGTGAGTCCGCCGAAGGCGGGCAAGACCATGATGATGCAGCAGGTCGCCAGCGCCATCACCTACAACCATCCGGACGTGCACCTGATCGTGCTGCTGATCGACGAGCGCCCGGAAGAAGTCACCGAGATGCAGCGCACCGTGCGCGGCGAAGTGATTTCCTC
>JAZKHR010000101.1:0-4959 GCA_040385305.1 Pseudomonadota bacterium | reverse complement strand
TCAGCGGCATCGCCGAAGGCGCGCGCTGGGACAACGTGGCCAACACGGTGCGCGTCGGCGGTTACGGTACCGTCGATGCACGCGCATCGTGGCGCTTCGCCAGCGCATGGACAGTGCAGGCAACCCTGGTCAACGCATTCGATCGTGAGTACCAGAGCACCGCCTATTACCCGCAACCCGGTCGCGAGGTTGGGTTGAGCCTGCGCTGGACGCCATAACCGGGGCATGCGGCACGGCGTCGATCGGCCCGCGCCGTTTCGATACCTGAACCGGTGTGGATTATTTACGTTGTGCAGCGGTACGTGCTGATCAAGACTCGCGCTTGCCGCCAAGGTGGTAGCAGCTGTGATCCGCAGGCATCGGCAAGGACGCCGATGCCTGCCCTGCGCCTCCCGCCTACCAGCGCGCGGGCAATGGCTTGAGCAAGGTCATGCGGTGGGCGCGGTCCTTGTGGATGAAGCCGCCACGCACCAGGTCGCGCAGTACCTGGTTGACCATTTCGCGGCTGGCGCCCACGCGCCTGGCGATCTCGATCTGGGTCAGCGCGCGCGGCACCTGGCGGTGGCCCTCGTCGCCCACTGCCGCGTCTTCCAGCAAAGCGACGACGCGCTCGTAGACACCCTCCAGCGCCATGCCGCGGATGGTGCGGGTGGCGTGGCGCAAACGTGCAATCAGCCCCAGGACCAGGACTTCGGCAAACTCCGGATGCGCGCGCAGCAGGCCATGCACGTCTTCGCCAGAAACCACCAGGCAGTCGGAGGGCACCAGCGCCCGCACGGACGCAGAACGCAGGCCACCGTCCAGCAGCATCTCCCCGAACAATTCGCCCGGCGCGAGCTCGTTGTAGACCACTTCCCGCGCGCTCTCGTTGCTGGCGTAGACCTTCAAGCGACCGGTGAGCAGCAGGTACATGGCGTCCGCTTCGTCGCCTTCGTGGAACAGCACGTCCCCGGTGTCCAGCTGGCGCACCCGGCCATCGGCGGACAGCGCGGTCAAGAACGCGCCTGGCAGTGGTGGTACGGCCTGACTGGCAGGGACAGGCTGGACGCGCGTGCTGCTCATGAATGCCGTGTTACCCCAGTCGGCCGAAAAACGATTGATCGTACTACCAGCGCGCGGGTGCCACTGGTGCCGTGCGACAAGGGTGCCGTGGGACGGGTACTGGCAGGGTGAACCGCGTCCAGGGCCTGGCCCATGCGCGGACCATGATCTGGGTCAAATCCGCTGCGGCGGGCGGGGGGTAGGGTGCTTCCATCGCCCCGGAGCGCAGGACCATGGCCAGTGCCACAGATGGATGGAGGCCCGCGCTGCCCGCGCTTGCGGCGGCCGCGCTCCGCGGGCCGCGCGCGGAGCCGATGAACGGCGCTTGGACCAGGTTGCGCCTGGTTCGGGCGGGAATCGATACCTACCAGCAGCCGGTCGTCTACATGCACCGCGATTGCCCGGTCTGCCGGGCGGAGGGATTTTCGGCACTGACCCGGGTACTCGTTCGCAGCGGCAGCCGCGAGCTCGTGGCCACGCTCAACGTGGTCAGCGGCGATGATTTCGGCATGGATGAAGCACGCTTGTCGGAGGCGGCCTGGCAAGCGCTCGAACCGGGTCACGATGCCCTGGGCGAATTCAGCCACCCCGACCCGCCGGCCTCGGCTCCCGCGCTTCGCGCCAAGGTATTCGGCCAACGCTTGAGCGAGGCCGACTTCCTCGGGCTGATGCGCGACACCGTCGACAATCGCCTTTCCGACATCGAGATGGCCGCGTTCGTCACCGCCTGCGCCGGCGAGCGGCTCGACCACGGCGAAACGCTCGCGCTGACACGGGCGATGGTGCAGGTGGGGCAGTCCATCGATTGGGGCGAAGGACCCATCCTCGACAAGCACTGCGTTGGCGGCCTGCCTGGCAATCGGACGACACCCATTGTCGTTGCGATCGTTGCCGCCGCCGGGCATCGCATCCCCAAGACTTCATCGCGGGCGATCACCTCTCCCGCCGGCACCGCAGACACCATGGAAGTCATGGCACCGGTCGCGCTGGACCTCGCAAGGATGCGACGCGTGGTCGAGCAGGAAGGCGGTTGCATCGTCTGGGGCGGCAACGTCCGGCTGAGTCCAGCCGACGACGTCCTGATCCGCATCGAGCGGCCCCTGGACTTCGACAGCGATGGCCAGCTGGTCGCCAGCATCTTGTCGAAGAAGGTGGCAGCTGGCTCCACGCATGTCCTGATAGACATGCCGGTCGGCCCGACTGCCAAGGTCCGGTCCCTGGAATCCGCGCTGTCCCTGCAGGCGCGACTGCTCACGACTGCGCAGGCGCTGGGCCTCACCACGACGGTATTGCGGACGGACGGCTCGCAGCCGGTGGGCAACGGCATCGGGCCCGGGCTGGAAGCGCGCGACGTATTGCAGGTACTGCGGGGCGAGCCCGGGGCGCCCGCGGACCTGCGCGAGCGCGCCCTGTTGATCGCCGGCGGCGTGCTGGACCTCGTCCCCGGTGCACCCCCGGGCCACGGCCTGCAGATCGCGCGATCCTTGCTGGACAGTGGGCGCGCATGGACCAAATTCGAGGCGATCTGCCAAGCCCAGGGCGGCTTCACCGAGCCGGAGATCGCGCCGTACCGATGCTCGGTCCTGGCAACGCACGCCGGCACGCTGCTTGCAATCGACAACCGTCGCCTCGCCCGCATCGCCAAGCTGGCGGGCGCGCCGGCGGCGGCGGCCGCTGGCATCGACTGTCATCGGCGCGTGGGCGACCGCGTCCAGGCCGGAGAGCCCTTGTTCGAGGTGCATGCGCAGTCCGCCGGAGAGCTGGACTACGCCATCGATTACACGTCGGCGCACCCGGGCATCTTCTCCTGGGAGGACGACGCATGAGGCGGGTCCTGCTCTGCTTCCCCGGCCAGGCGGTGCTCGGGAAAACGCTTGCGGACCAGCTGGACGCACGCCTTTGCGCGGTTGCGTGGCGCCATTTCCCGGACGGCGAGTCGCTGGTGGCGATCGACGAGGACCTGCACGAAGCCGACGTGGCCATCGTGGCCTCCCTGCACCAAGCCGATGCCATTGCTTTGCCGCTGCGCTTCGCGGCCGAGACCGCGCGCGCGTACGGCGCACGCTCCATCGGCCTGGTTGCCCCCTATCTTGGCTACATGCGCCAGGACACTCGGTTCCACCCGGGCGAGGCGGTCAGCGCGCCACTCTTCGCACGGTTCCTGGAAAGCAGCTTCGATTGGCTGGTGACGGTCGACCCACACCTCCACCGCGTTCGGGCGTTGGGAGACCTGTTCTCCATTCCGGTTGGCAATGTCGCGGCGGCGCCCGCGATCGCGACATGGCTCCGCGCGAACGCGCCGAACGCGGTGTTGATCGGCCCGGACATCGAGAGCCGGCAATGGGTTGAAAAGGTCGCGAGCCTGGTTGGCGTGCCCGCGCAGGTGTTGCAAAAGGTACGAAGGACCGACCGCGACGTTGAAGTCACCCTGCCCGACGCCGCCGACATCCAAGGCCGCACACCCGTGCTGCTGGACGACATCGTATCGACCGGCCAGACCCTGCTTGCCACTCTCTCCCACCTCCAATCCCTCGGGCTTGCCGCCCCCATCTGCGTGGCCACCCACGCCGTGTTCGCCGATGACGCGTGCACGCTACTGCTCAACGCCGGCGCCGCCCGCGTGGTCAGCACGGACACGATCCCGCACCCGACCAACGCGATCGGCGTCGGTGCCCTGCTCGCAGCCGGGGCTGACGAATTGTTCGGCAAGACAGCCAAGGTTGCCCGCGGCGACGAGGCCAGCGAGGCCTACGAGTGGTTCGGTGACCAGGAGCCGTAGCCTTGATCCCCCACCCAGCCCAACAGGACCCCTGCGCGGAGGTAGCCCCTCCCGTGGTCCTGGCGCTGCTGGCCGACATCTTCGACGCGCTACCGGTGGCCGTGGTCATCGCCGGTGCCCGCAGGGAGATCCTGATGATCAACCGCGAAGCGGAATCGCTCTTGGGTTACCGCCGGGAAGACTTGCTGGGCCAGACCATCGAAGTGCTCGTGCCAGACGGCTTGCGCCCGTCGCACATCGAAAGCCACCACGCCTATCTCGAACACCCCGCGCAACGACAGATGGGAGCGAACCGGGACCTGACGGCGCGGCGGGCGGACGGCAGCCTGGTGGCGGTCGAAATCGCCCTCAAGCCCTTGGCAGGCGCGGATGGCCCGATGGTGATCGCCGCCATCGTCGACATCTCCACGCGCAAGGCCCTCGAGAAGCAGACGCGCGAGGCAAACATGGAACTGGATCGGAGGGTGCTGGAGCGAACCGAGCAACTCGAGCACAGCAACCGCGAAAAGCTCACCATGCTCAATGGACTGGAACAGGCGCGCGCGGAGCTGGAGCGGATCAGCCGCCAAGACCCGCTGACCGCGCTGGCCAACCGCCGGGAGTTCGACCAGCGTGTGGCCCTCGAGCATGCGCGCTCGCAGCGGCATGCCTCGCCGATGTGCCTCGCGATGCTCGACATCGACGCTTTCAAGTACGTCAACGATCTTTACGGCCACGCCCTGGGCGATGAGGTGTTGCGCCGGATCGCGGGCATCCTGCGGGCGCAATGCAGGGCGGTGGATGTGGTGGCCCGCTACGGTGGAGAGGAGTTTGCCATCGCGATGCCCGACACCGGACTCGACGAGGCACTCACCCTATGCGAACGGATTCGCTGCGCAGTCCACTCCCACGCCTGGTGCGAACTTCGTCCGGAATTGCGCGTGTCCATCAGCATAGGCGTGGCCGTTCGCCGGCAAGGCGAAACTGCCAGTGCGGCGCTCGCACGCGCGGATGGGTTGCTGTACGGAGCCAAACGCAACGGGCGCAATCGGGTCGAAGCCAGCTAGCCGCTTGCACAAGCGTCAGGAATCCACCAAGGCACGCTGTTTCCAGCTCGCCATCCACTCTGGCAATTGCTCGGCCGGCATGGGCCTGGCGAT
>JAZKHR010000100.1:32059-36347 GCA_040385305.1 Pseudomonadota bacterium | reverse complement strand
CCGATCAGCCTGCGCAGCGGGAACAGCAGCGCGGTGTGGTTGTCGACCTCGAAGCCGAGGTCCACCCGTGCATCGAAATGATCCGGCGGCGCGTAATACGCGAGTGGATCGTCGGCCTCGCCGTAAAGGCGATCCAGATGATCGAGCACCTCCAGCCCGAAGCGCCGGCGCACGCTGTCGCGCGGCAGCCCGCGCAGGGTGCGCAGGTCGCGGATGCCCATGCGTTGCAGGCGCTCGCCAGCATTGCCCGGTAACGCCGCGCGGCGCACCGGCACCTTGTCCAGCAGCGCGTGCATGGCGGCGGGGTTGGACACCGCGAGGCCGTCCTGCACGCCTGCCAGCACGCGCGCGGCGCGCGGCGTGGGCGCCATGGCGATGCGGTGGGCAAAGCCGAGCGCGCCCAGTTCCTCGCGCAGGCGCGCTTCGATCCGCGGCCACGGGCCGAGCAGGCGGAAGCTGGCGCGCACTTCCAGCACGATGCAGCCCGGCCACTGCGCGCTGACCAGCGAACTGTGGCGGTATGCCCACGCGGCGAGGAAGCGTTGCCAGCGCGCGTCGGCCTGCGCGTCGTGTTCCACCATCGCGAAGTCGGGCAGCAAGGCCAGTGCCGCGGTCAGGCGCATGCCGGGTTTCAGCCCGGCCTGCGCGGCGGCCGCATTCACCGCATGCAGGGTGCGCAGTTGCGCGGAACCGCCGACCAGCGCCAGCGGCGCATCCGGATCAGGCAAACGGCGGAGGACGGCGTCCAGCGCCAGCTGCGGCAGCAATGCACAGGCCCACAACATGCGCCAGGCTCAATGCAGGGCCGGCGCGAAGCCGTGTGCCGGCGCGGGCCCGCCGCGGCATTTGCGCACCTGCCAGCCGCCGCGGCCGTCGCATTCCAGGCGCAGCGCAGCGGCCGATGGATTGGCCGCGTGCTTGCGGTCGCGCAGCGCAAAGCCCAGGCAATCGCCGCTGTCGGCCGCCACCTGCAAGCGCCGCAGGGCCTGCCCGTCCGCCTGCAACGGCCAGCCGACCACCGCCGCGCAGGCACCGCTACGCAGGCATTGTTCGAACGCCCAGAGTGCATCTCGCGCGCTGGCTTCGACGATCTCCAGCGCGCTCAAGTCAACGCCTGCGGCCTGCCAGGCCGGTGCATACGGGATGTAGGGCGGGGCGATCAACACCACCGTGCCGCCGGCCCGGGTCAGGCGCGACAAGGTCGGCAGCAACAAGCCGAGTTCGCCCACGCCATCCGCCGGCAGCAGCAATTCGCTCAGCGCGCCGCGTGGCCAGCCGCCTTGCGGCAGCAATGCATCCAGCGCGGCGTGGCCGGTGGGTTCGCCGGGCGCGGTGATCGCGGGGCTGCGTCCCGCATGCCAGATGGCCTGGGCGGCAAGCAGGGTGTCGATGGAGGCAACAGCGCCCATCTCAGCCCTGCCGCACCAGGCCGCAGTACACGCCTTCGATGGCGAAGTCCTGCCCGGGCCGGACCACGATCGGCGCATGCGCGGGATTGCGCGGCAGCAGGCGGATCTGTCGCTGGCCGCGCTGCAGGCGCTTGATGGTGAGTTCGCCATCGATGCGGGCAATCACCGTTTGCCCGTCGCGCGCATCGGCGCTGCGGGCAACGCCGACCAGGTCGCCATCGAGGATGCCGTCGTCCTGCATCGAATCGCCCTGCACCTTCAGCAGGTAGTCGGGTATTGGCGAGAACAGGCGCCGGTCCAGCCACAGTTCCTGCTCCAGGCCGATGTCCGCCCCCAGCGGCTGGCCCGCCGCCACCCGCCCCAGCACTGCCAGCGGCAGCAGGTCGGCGCGGCCGCCCGGCAGTCTCAGTCCGCGCGTGCGGCCCGTGGTCTGCTCCAGCAGGCCCTCGGCCAGCAGCGCCTGCACGTGCTTGCGCGCGGCGTTGCGCGAGGAAAAACCGAACGCCAGCGCGATCTCGGCCAGGCTGGGCGCGCGCCCGGCCGCCAGCTCCCGGCGCAGGAAGGCCAGCACGGCGGCGCGTTGGGGCGGGAGGGTGTCGAGGGTGTCCATGGGTGTACATTTGTACACCTTCGAGTCGCGCAGGGCGAGACTCGAACGCACCCAGTTTGATGAACGGCGGCGTGGCGTGGCCAGCTGAACCAGCCGACCAAAGGTGTCCTGCCGCATGCGCCAGCCGCGTTTGCCCGGTAGCGCCGCTGCATGAGCGGACCAACCCGGAGAGTGCGATGACGCCAAGAATCCTGATCCCCACCACGCTGGCCAGCGCCTTGCTGCTGGCTGCCTGCAACCAGGCCCCGCCAACGCCGGCCGCTACCACGACCGAGCCTGCTGCATCGGCCTCGGCCGCCGCGACCCCGGCCACCGACGCGGCCTCGCCCACCGTGGACGTGGAGCAGCTGGCCGAACGCATCGTCACCCAGAGCGCGGGGGTCAAGGAGGGCGAGGTGGTGGCGATCTCCGGGCTGTCGCGCGACGCCGACCTGCTGGAGGCGCTGGCCGTCGCGGTGCGCAAGCAGGGCGCCTTCCCGATGGTGATGTACTCCAGCGAGCGAATGAGCAAGCGGTTCTTCTTCGATGTGCCTGCCAAGTACGACGCCCAGGAAGACACGCTGGGGCTGGCCATGGCCAAGGTGATCGATGTCACCATCAACGTGGGCAACGGGCAGACCGTGGACCTGTTCGAGGGCGCGGACCCCGCGCGCATGGCCGCGCGCGGCGCCGCCGGGATGAAGGTGGGCGAGGCCTTCCGCGCCGCGGGCATCCGCTCGGTGGATATCGGCAACGGCCTGTACCCCGCCGCGTGGCGTGCCGAGCGCATGGGGCTGGACCAGGCGGCGCTGTCGAAGATGTTCTGGGAAGGCCTCAACGTGGATTACACGGCCCTGCAGACGCGGGCCGGCGAAATACAGGCCAAGCTCGCCGGGGCAAGGGACGTCCACGTGACCCATTCCAACGGCACCGACCTCAAGTTCTCGATCGCCGGCCGCAAGGTGGTGAGCAGCGATGGCCTGATTTCCGAGGCCGACCGCAAGGCGGGCGGCGCGGCGCTGGCGGTGTACCTGCCGGCCGGCGAGGTGATGACCTCGGCGGTGCCCGGCAGCGCCAGCGGCAAGCTGGTGGACAGCCTCAACTTCTACAACGGCAAGCCGATCGAAAACCTGACCGTGGAATTCGCGGGCGGCAAGCTGGTGTCGATGACCGGCAGCGGCGCCGGCTTCGCGGACTTCAAGGCCGCCTACGACGCGGTGCAGGCGCCCGGCAAGGACCTCTTCGGTGCGTTCGACCTGGGCATCAATCCCAACATCACGCTGCCGGCCGATGCCAAGGTGGGCAACTGGGTGCCCGCCGGGACCGTGTCGGTGGGGTTCGGCACCGATGTATGGGCCGGCGGCAGCAATGTCGTGCCGTTCGACCACTACGCGAACCTGACCGGGGCCACGGTCACCCTCGATGGCGCGGTGGCCGTCGACAAGGGCGCCCTGAAACTCTGAAACCCCCATGGCTGGCCTGGCGTTTTGCCGGAACCGGGCCAGCCATGACTTCCTGCACATGTACGCGTTGGTCTGGTGTATTACATTACCAGTACACCAACACAACACAGCAGGAGAACGACATGTTTGCCACCCAGTCCCCACGCCCGGCTGCCTACACCGAGCGCCGCCTCACCCCCCGCCGTGGGGACGGCAACGCCGCCCCGGCCCGCATCCACCGCGAACGCGATTTCGGCGTTGGCTATGGCAGCAGCAGCGGTTACGCGAGCAACCGCAGCTATGCGACCGCAACTACAGCGTACTTCCGCTGCCGTTGATCGAAGCACGTTGAACAAACGCCGGCCAGCTCCCGACAGGGGGCTGGCCGTACGTTCTTGCGCCACCGGTCGCCGCAGGCCCGGGCTCATGCCCCGGCCGCGGATGGGCCACGTCACTCCACGCCGTCGCCCTTGAGGTACTTGTCGAGGAACGCCAGCACCTTGCCGTAGCCCTCGACCTGGTTCTTCTTCTTGCTGAAGCCGTGGCCCTCGTCCGCGAACACCACGTACTCCACCGGCACCCCGTTCTTGCGCACCGCGGCCACGATGTCGTCGGATTCCGCCTGGATCACGCGCGGGTCGTTGGCGCCCTGCAGCACCAGCATCGGCCGCACGATCTTGTCGGCGTGGAACAGCGGCGAGGTGGCGATGAGGAAGTCGCGCTGGGTGGTGGGGTCGCCGATCTCCTTGTACAGCGCCTTGCGCTGGCTCTCCCAGTACGGCGGGATGCTCTCCAGCGTGCGCACCCAGTTGGTCACGCCAAAAATGTTGACGCCGGCCTTGAACTCG
>JAZKHR010000100.1:0-31959 GCA_040385305.1 Pseudomonadota bacterium | reverse complement strand
GAATGCGCGCGCGTGGTCTGCCCGCCCGGTCCGCCATGCACCCACACCAGCGCCGGCGCCTTGCGGCCCGCCGTTGCCTGGTGCGGCTTCCACAGGATGTTCGGGATGGACATGCCGTCGAAGCTCTGGAACCGCACCACGCTCGAATCGACCAGGTCCGCCGGGTTGATCGCCGGATTCAGCGAACGCGTCAGCTGCTTCGCCTCGCCACCGAAGTCGACCACGTACAGGTCGCTGGGCTGGCGGTCGCCATTGATGTAGAACGCCATCCGGTTTTCCGAGCGCGAGATGCGCACGTTGCGCACGTCGCCGGCGGGCAGGCGGGGCAGGGCGACCGGCTTGCCGCTGGCGGCCTCGACCACTTCGAGCTTCGTGCTGCCATCGGCGTTGATCACCGTCACCCGGTAGCGGCCGTTGTGCGAGAAATAGCTGTCGGTGATGTCCCATTCGGACGTCTGCACCGGCTCGTGCCGCCAGTTCGACAGGTTCACGCGGCGCAACTCGGCGAACTCGCCTGCATCGTTGGCGATGTAATAGAGCCACTGGCCATCCGGGCTGAAGTCGGCCGCGGAGAACTGCGCCTCACCGGTGTGCTCGGAGACCTTGGTCACCTTGCCGGTGGCGAGGTTGGCCACGAACAGGTCGGCGTCGTTGGTGGTGTTGATCTGGTTCAGCGCCAGCCAGCGGCGATCGGCGGAGATCTCGCCGGGCTGGTAGCCGGTGGTGTTCTCGAAGATCCGGGTGCGCGCGTAGGTCTTGCTGTCATAGCGGTACAGGTCGAAGTAGCGCGGGTCGCGTTCGTTGCTGGACACGAAGAACGACTTGCCGTCGCGGCTGAAGCCGGCGAACTGGGCGCGCAGCTTGGCACCTGGGGTCAGGTCCCGCTCGTTGCCGTCCGTGCCGATGACATACAGGTGGTTGAGTTCGTTGCCGCCCTGGTCGCGGGTGACCAGCACCCGGTCATCGTCGGGGAAATAGGCGACGGCGTAATGGTTGTCGGTGGTCGAGGTGGTGATCGGGGTCCAGTCGCCGCCACCGACCGGCATCGAGTACGTGTTCCACACGCCGGTCTTGTTCGACGAAAACAGCAACTTCGACTCGTCGGCGGAGAACGAGGCGCCGGCCACGCCGACGGTATCGATGAACTCCTGGATCCCGTACGCCCGGCTTGGTAATTGCGATGCTGGCGCGACGGCGACGGGCGCTCCGTCGGCGCGCGTCGTCGATGGCGATGCGCACCCGGCAAGGACAACGATCAGGGCAGCGGTGAGGACGTGCAGGGCAGGCGCGTGGCGCATCGACGGTCTCCGGTGGGCATGCCCGCGCCGGTGCGCGGGCCAAGCCGCGAGAGTACGCCAACCTCACGCGACCTGGCTGTGCCAGAAGACAGGCGCGGCCTTGCGCTGCCTAGAGCTTGCGCAACAGGTGCGATGGCTGCGCGCAGACCACCAGGCTGTTGTCTTCGCCAACGGTGCCGACGGCGCGCACGCGGTCGCGCGGCTTGAGTTCCTGCACGCCCTCGTGCGGCTGCGCCTTGCACAGGTTCCAGCGGGCGGGCAGTTGCACCTTGACCGCGCCGGACGACGCCGTGGCCACGGTCACCACCGCGTTGCCGTCGTAGGCCCATGGCGCGGTGTCCACGCTGAGCACGCTTCCTTCGGTGCTGGCTTCCTGGCCGGCTACCATTGCGCCGCCAGCCGGCGGGGTCGTGGTGCATGCGGCCACGACCAGCAACGACGCAAGTGCGACGGCATGGCGTGGGCGGAGCAGGGAGATGGTTCGGGACATGGTTTGGCTCGATGGGGACGTGTCGCGCATTCTGGGGTGATCGCGCGCATTCCGCGTGGATGCCGCGTGCACGCGGACAGCCTGCGTTGCATCATCGCCAGGTGATGGACGACCGCCTCGTCCCGGGGATTGCCGATGCGCCGCTTCCTGCTTGCCAGCTTCCTGCTGCTGCTGTGCGCCGCGAGTACGCGCGCGGCGGTGCCCGCCACATTGCGCGTCGACATCCAGCACGGCGGCGACGCCAAGGCCGAGCACTACGCGCTGGAGCGGGTGGTGGTGGAACCGTTGCCGTGGCCGGGCCACCCGGCCCGCGCGATCGATGCCACCAACCGTGGCAGCCAGAAGTTCGAAGTGGCCGATGCCGCCAGCGGCGCGCTGCTGTATTCGCGCGGCTACAGCACCGTGTTCGGCGAGTGGCGCACCACCGAAGAAGCGACGGCGACGCAGCGCAGCTTCCAGGAATCGTTGCGCCTGCCGATGCCGGCCAGGCCGGTGCGGATCACCGTGTTCGGTCGTGACGCAGCCAATGCCTTCGTGCCGCAGTGGTCGGTCACGGTCGATCCTGCGGCGCTCGACATCGAGCATGCGTCGACCGCGGCCGCGCCCACGCCCATCGCCATCCGCCGCAGCGGCGATCCCGCCGACAAGGTGGACCTGCTGCTGCTGGGCGACGGTTACACCGCCGCGGAGATGGGCGCGTTCGAGGCGCGCGCGCGGGAACTGACCGACTATCTGTTCAGCGTGTCGCCGTTCAAGGAGCGCGCCAGCGACTTCAACGTGTGGGCGCTGGCGGTGCCGGTGCCGGCGTCGGGGATCAGCCGCCCGTCCACCGGCATCCGTCGCACCACCGCCACCGGGGCGCGCTACGACATCTTCGGCAGCGAGCGTTACATCCTGACCCTGGACAACCGTGCGTTTCGCGAACTCGCGCAGCATGCGCCGTACGAGTTCGTCGAGATCATGGTCAACAACGAGACGTATGGCGGTGGCGGCATCTTCGGCCAGTTCAGCACCGTGGCCGCCAACAACGACTGGCGCAACTACCTGTTCGTGCACGAATTCGGACACCACTTCGCCGGCCTTGCCGATGAGTACTACACCTCGCCGGTCGCGTATGCCGCGGTGGACGCGCCGACGGTCGAGCCGTGGGAGCCCAACGTCACCGCGATGCTGGAACCAGCGCGCCTGAAGTGGCTCCCCGCAGGCGCCGGTGCCGGCGTGCCGCTGCCCACGCCGTGGCCGAAGGCCGAGTACGAGGCCCACTCCAGGGTCTACCAGGCCCGCCGCGCAAAGTTGCGCGCCGACAAGCGCCCCGAGTCCGAGATGAGCGCGCTGTTCCGCGAGGACCTGGCGTGGACCGCCGCGTTGTTCGCGAAGGCGCCCCATCGCCATGCCATCGGCGCCTTCCAGGGCGCCAACTATTCGGCCACCGGCTATTACCGGCCGCAGCTGCAATGCCTGATGTTCGATCGCAGCGAGGCTTTCTGCGATGTGTGCGCTGCGGCGGTTGGCGACATCATCGACCTGTACAGTCGCACTCCGTGAAAGCCCGGCAGGCGCTGGCGGGTCTTCAGCGCGAAGCGGCGCCCACCCACCACACGGTATTGCCGACGTCGTCGGAGACCAGCAGGCCCGCGCCGCGCACGGCAACGCCGACCGGCCGGCCGCGCGCCCGTCCCTTGTCGTCGAGGAAGCCGGTCAGCACGTCGCGCGGTTGCCCGCTTGGCCGGCCATCGACGAAGGGCACGAACACGACCTTGTAACCATTTGGCGGCTTGCGGTTCCACGAACCGTGCAGGCCGACGAACGCCCCCTGCGCGAAACCGGGAAGCGAGGCGCCCTGCGCGAATGCCAGGCCCAGCGGCGCGACGTGGTTGCCCAGTGCGTAATCCGGCACGACCGCGGTGGCGACCAGGTCCGGCCGCGGCGGGTCGATCCGCGGGTCGATGTGCTGGCCGTAGTAACTGTAAGGCCAGCCGTAGAACGCGCCGGGACGCACCTGGGTGAGGTAGTCGGGGACCAGGTTGTTGCCCAGTTCGTCGCGCTCGTTGACCACCGCCCACAGTTCCTGGCTGCCGGGTCGCCAAGCGAGGCCAACGGGATTGCGCAAGCCACTGGCGTAGGTGCGCACGGCGCGGTTCGACAGCTCGATCTCGAGGACCGCGGCACGGCTGGCCTCTGCCGCCATTCCGTTTTCGCCGGCATTGCTGTTGGAGCCAACGCCCACGTACAGGCGCTTGCCGTCGGCGCTGGCGAGCAGGCTCTTGGTCCAGTGATGGTTGAGTTCCTCGCCCTTGCCAGGCAGCGCAACCACCCGTTCCGGCGTGGCAGTGATGCGGGTCTGCCCGCGCTGGTAAGGCACCCGTACCAACGCATCCGCATTGGCCACGTACAGGGTGTCGCCGACCAGCGCCATGCCGAATGGCGAGTGCAGGCCATCGAGCAGGACCTCACGGCTTTCCGCCACGCCGTCGCCGTCGGCGTCGCGGAGCAGGCTGATGCGGTCCGCACTGGGCGTGCCTGCGCCAGCGCGCTTCATCACCGATTTCATGACCGCGCCCTTGACTCCGCGGATGCCGCTCTTTCCCGCCGGGCCATTGCTCTCCGCTACCAGCACATCGCCATTCGGCAACACATGCAGCCAGCGCGGGTGCTGCAGTCCGGTCGCGAACGCGTTGACCCGCAGTCCGTTCGCCGCCGTGGGTGTGGTGCCCGCCGGCCAGCCGGTGGCGGGCGCGATGTCGACGGTCGGGATCAGCGAGCGCTGCGGTGACGGCAAACCCGGCTGCGTGCCCACGCCCGGATCGCTGGCTGGCCGGTTGCTGCTGCATCCCAACAACAGCAAAGGCAGCAAGCTCAATGTTGCGCGCATGGCGAGGATCCAGTGGGTGATGCGCGCGACGCTAGCCCTGCACGCGTTGCCGACATGTGCACGCAGCTGTTAGGGCACCGCGCTGGCGCGTGCTGGATGACGCACCCTCAGGTAGCGCGCGAAGCGCGGCGTGCCGTTCGTGGTCAAGCCGTTGTAGCGGAAGGTCACCACGCTTCCGATCGCTGGTGGACGCCTGCGGTCGGCATCGCGCAGGCCGCTGCCCAGGGCGAAGCGGCGGCCGAGTGCATCCACCACCAGCAGGGCGCCGACCATGCCGGTGTATTTGCCCTTGCCGGGGCGGTAGCCGACGACGCGCGCTTCCGCATCGTCCGACAGCTTGTATTTCAGCAGGCCGTCGCTGCGACCTGCGCGATAGCGCGCATCGGCGCGATGCAGCATCAGGCCTTCGCCACCGGCGGAAACCACTGCCTTGAGCCTGGCCTCCAGCGCGACGCGTGTCACCACGCGGTGTTGCGCGATCACGCCCAGCGCCGGCGCGTCGGCCGCCAGCACCAGCGAACGCAGGCGCGTGCTGCGACGTGCGAACGCGCCGCCATCCGCCGGCAGGTCGAACGCCATGAAGCGCACCTGTCGCCATCCAGCGTCGTCGCGACGCAGCGCGCGCACCAGGTCACTGGTGCGCTGGAACTGGCCGCGCCCGTGCCAGAGCTCGCCATCCATCGCCTGCGCTGGCCAGCCGGCGGTGAACCAGGCCGGCGCATCGATCATGGTGCCGTTGCGGGTCGACAGGCGGCGGCCATCCCAGCGCGCACGCACGCCATCCAGTTTCTCGCTGACCAGGTAAGCGGCAACCGCGTCGATGCCAGCGTGCAAGCGGCTTGCCAGCATTGGCGCAGGAGCCTGCAGTCCAACGGCAAGCGCTGGTGCCGAGATGCCGGTGGTGGGCGCCAACAGGGCGAACAGCACGGCAGTGCGCAGTTGCATGGCCGGACTCCATCTGGGATGCGTCCAGCATTGCCGTGACGAGGGCAGCCGGCACTCGGGCCGTGCCGATCCTTGCCGTCAGGTTTGCACGGGGAGCGGAGTCAGGCCTGGCGTCCTGCCGCACCGCAGACCAGCACCGCATTGGTGCCGCCGAAGGCAAAGGAGTTGCTCATTGCCACTTCGACGCCGGGGACATTGCGCGCGCCTTCGTTGACGTAGTCCAGGTCGCATTCCGGGTCCGCATGCACGAGGTTGATGGTGGGGGGGAGCGTTGCATGTTCCAGTGCCAGCAGGGTCGCCACCAACTCCAATGCAGCGCCCGCGCCCAGCAGGTGGCCGTGCATGGATTTGGTGGCACTGATCGGGATGGCTGGTGCATGCGCGCCGAACACCTGCTTGATCGCGGCCGTCTCCACGGCGTCATTGGCCAGGGTGCCGGTGCCATGCGCATTGATGTAGCCGATGGCGTGGGCAGGCACTCCAGCCGACTCAAGACCAAGCTGCATCGCGCGCGCCTGTCCGTCGACGGTGGGCCGGGTGATGTGGTCGTTGTCCGTGCACAGGCCGTAGCCGAGGATTTCGCCGCGGATGCGGGCACCGCGTCGTTGCGCGCGCTCCCAGTCTTCCAGGACCAGCATCGCCGCGCCTTCGCCCAGCACCATGCCTGTGCGGTCGCGCGCGAACGGCTTGCAGGACGCGGCGGGGTCTTGCACGTCCTCGCTCGCCAGTGTGCGCAAGGCTTCCCATGCCTTGAGCGTGCCGAAATTCAAGGGCGCTTCGCAGCCGCCGGCAAGCATCACATCCGCCTCGCCATCGCGGATGCGCCGGCAGGCTTCGCCGATCGCGACGGCGGAGGAGGAGCACGCCGTGGAGAAGGTCAGGTTCGGTCCGCTGAGCCCATGTTCGATGCCGATCCACGCCGCCGCGGCGTTCTGCATCGCCATCAGCACGGTGAACGGCGGCAGCCGCGTCGCGGCGTTCGCATATAGCGCCTGGTAGCCGTCGTCGGTGGTGTGGCCGCCGCCCATGCCGGTGCCGACAAACACCCCGGCGCGGCTGCGTTCGGACGCGTCCAGCTGCAGGTTGGCAGCGCCCATGGCCTGCTCCGCGGCCAGCAAGGCCAGTTGGCTGAAACGATCCAGCATGCGCAGTTTCGGTGGCGGGAAATGCGCGGCCGCCTCGAAGTCCACCGGCGCTGCAATGCGATTCGCCAGGCGCGCGGCAAAGGGTGCGTCGATGCGGCGGATGCCGGAGCGCCCGTCTCGGAGTGCTTCGAAGAAGGCCTGTTCGCTGTTGCCCAGCGGCGACATGATGCCAATGCCGGTCACCGCGACCCGTCGTGGCGTGCGTCGCGCCGGCGTATCGGCAGCCATGCTCAGCCGGCCTGCGCGGGATCGGTTTCGGCGTTGCCGCCGGCCGTTCGCAGACCGTCGATGTACTCGGCCACGCTGCCCAGCGTTGGCAGATCGGCAGGCACGTTGTTGGCGACCACGTGGAAGCGGTCTTCAAGGGTGAAGATCAACTCGATCAGCGCCAGCGAATCCAGGGCCAGGTCGGCTAGCAGCGTTTCCGGGTCCAATGTTTCGGGTGCGAGCCCGTGGTCCATGGCGATGACATCGCGCAGCACTTCGAACGTGGACGCGTCAGGGGTGGTCATCGGTGAACTCCGGGAGCAAGTGGTAGCAAGGCTTGGTTGGCGGGCGGCGTGCCCGGCGCAACCGCGGCCTGGCGCACCTTGCCCGCCGCGCGTGCGCCCAGCGTGAGCAAGCCGGGCCAGCATTGCAGCAGCGGCAGCAGCGCTCCCGCGGTGGTCGGGCGCATGGCCAGCTGGGCGCAGGTCGCGGCCATGCGTACGCGTGATGCAAACGCGAAGCGCCAGGCGCGAGTGTAATCCTGCCCCACCGCCGACCAATCCAGTGCTTCGAAGCGCATTGCACCAGCGCGCTGCCGATGTGCGATCAGCCGGTCGCACAGCAGCCAGGCCGACTGGATTGCCATGCTCATGCCTTCGCCCAGGATCGGGTGCGCCTCACCGGCCGCATTGCCGATCGCAAACAGGCCATTTCCCCGCCACGCATCGCGGATGCCGGGCTGCAACGGGCCGACCGCCAGCCACGGGCCTGCCAACTGGGCGCCAACCAGCACCTCGGCAACACCAGCACACTCGGCTTGCACATGGGCAAGCGCCGCCTGTGACGCGCTGGCGCCTGGATGTTGCCCGCGCAACACCTGCAGGACATCGCGGCGGATGCAGAACGCCAGCGTAGTCAGGCCGTGATCACCCAGCACGATGCCGCCATAGCCGCCTGCAAAGGCGAGCACCGGCAACAGGCCGGGCTCGATCGCCGCGGAATGCCAGGTGCTCTTGAAGGCCAGCAGGTCACTGCCGCGGTGGGGCCGGCGCGTGGTGCCGTCGTTCGGGTTGTCGCCGCGCGGCGCGGGTTCCCAGGAGCCGTGGGCGTCGATCACCACCGGCGCGCGCAATTCGACGTTGTCCCCGCCGCCCGCGCGGGACAAGGTGCAGACATGGCCGTCGCCGTCCCGATCCTGCCGCTTGACCGACCAGGGTTGCCAGACCTGCACGCCAAGTTCGCGGGCACGCGCCAACAGCATGCTGTCCAGGTGCTCGCGTCCCAACGCGCGCCCCCAGTGGTGCACTGGATGGACCAGCGGCGGCAAGGGCGCAAGGATGCGGCGGGTGCCGACGAACAACCCCATCCGGCGCAGGCCGGGCCCGGCAAGCCTGTCGAACTCCGCTCCCACGCCCAGCGTATCGAGCAGCGGCAGGTTGGATGCGGCGATGCACTCACCGCAGACCTTGCGCCGGGGAAACGTGGACTTCTCGACAACCGCGACAGACCAACCTGCGGCGGCCAGTCGCATCGCCGCGGTGGATCCGGCCGGCCCCGCTCCGATGATGACGGCGTCCACGCGCGCGGTCATATGCGCACCGCGATGAAGCGATGACTGAACATCCCTGCCGCGTGTTCGCGCAGCACCCATCCGCCGCCGCTCGGCCACAGCGCGCTCAATTCGCCATCGCGGAAGCCGGCACGCACGCTGACCACCGCGTCGTGCCGGGTGACGTCATTGCAGCCGATCGCGCCCAGCAGCCGGCTGCCGAGCAGTGCCATCGAGGACCGCCGCGGCTCCAGGCAAACGAAGGCCACCGCACGCGATGCGATGCCTTGCAACAACTCGGCCAGGCGCGGGTCATCGAAATGGTGCAGGAACAGGTTGGCGACGATGATCGGCGCACCGGTCGTGGAGGATGTTGCGTGAGCGTCGCCGAGCCAGTCGAACACGTCGGCCTGGATGACTTCAGGCGTCCAGCCCAGCGCGCGATAACGCTGCAGCACGGCAGGCGTGACCACGGGCTGCATGTCCAGAAGGCCCAGCCTGAGCGGTGGCCAGCGATCCGCGCGGGCGTCCGCGAGGCGCAGCAATACAGTGCCGTCGCCCGCGCCCAGCTCGACCAGATGGGCGTCGCCCCGCCCCGCGAGCACGGGATCCAGCGCCTGGCCCAGCAGGGTGGTGGTCGCCATCAGCCGGTTGATCCTGCGCAGGTCGGAGCGCGAGCGGACCGCCCGTGGATCGCCTGCGGGCAGGTGGTCCAGCCACTCCGGTTGCACGCTGCGCGCGAACGTCATGCGGCTTCGCTCAAGCCACGTCCAGCAACGCGCCATGGCTGCTGAAACCGGCCCCGAACGAGGCCAGCCACCAGCGACCCCCTGGCGCATCGGCAGCCAGCGCCGCCTGCAGCACGAAGTACACGAAGGCACTGCTGAGGTTGCCGTATTCGCGAAGCATCGCGGCGCTGTGCCGGACATCCGCTTCGGACAGATTCAACTGCTGGCGCAAGGCGGCCAGCACGTCACGCCCGCCGGCATGCCAGATCCAGCCCGTAATGTCCCCGCGCTGCAGGCCCTCGGCTCCCAGCACAGCGTCGAGCACGCGCTCGGCGTGGGTTGCCGCAAGTCCTGGCACTTCGCGGGTCAGGATGTTGCGCAGCAGTCCGCTGCGTTGCTCGAAACGCAGCGCATCGCGGTGCTGCGGGTCAGTAATCGACGCTGCACGCACCCAGCGCACACTGCGCCTGGCAGGTGCCGGCGTGGAGGAAAGCACGGCCGCACCGGCCCCGTCGCCGAACAGGCAAGCGCTGATCAGCACGCCGACGTCGTTGTCCAGGTACATGGCCGCGCTGCTGACCTCCACGCAGATCGACAGCACGCGGGTGCACTGGCCGGATGCGATCAACGCCTCGCCCGTGCGCAGGTTGGGGAGGGCGGCACCACAGCCCTGGCCCACCAGGTCCAGCGCCTGCACGTCGGCGCGAAGCCCCAGTGACTCGGCCACATAGCTGCTCAGTGCAGGGCACAGGTAACCGGTGCAGGTGCTGACGATCACTGCATCGATGTCGGTTGCGAGCACACCCGCATCGTCCAGCGCGCGCGTCGCAGCTTGTGCGGCAAGCAACGGCGCGTGGGTCAGGAAGCGCGCATGCAGGGTGTCCGGATCGATGCAGAACACCTCGTCGAGGGAGTCCACCGCGAGCCACCTGGCCTCGATGCCGTTGTCGCGCGACAGCACCATCTCCGTGACCAGGCGTGCGCGACGGTCGAGGCGATCGAACCACGGCGAAACCCGGAACGCGTTCCAGCAATCGGCCTTGGTGTAGCGGTGCTCGGGATGCGCGGTACCCAGGCCAACGATGTACATGCCATCTCGAGTGAAGGTCGGGTGGCGTACCCGCAGTCGGCAATCATAGGTTTACCGGGTTAAGCCGGCGAAAGGGTATCGGTGCACGGTCAGCCTGCGCCGACCCGCAAGCGCACTGCCGCCATGTCCCGCACCGGGATGAAGCAAAGGCGGAATTCCTGCGTGCAGCGGAGCGCACCGGCAATGCGCGGGAGCGCGACGTCCTGCTGGCGCGCGCGGCCGGTTGCGATGCCGCAATACCGTCCGGCTGATCACGCTGGACGATGCGTGTGACGGTTGCGCACAGGGTATGTACACCGCCGTGGGCCCCGAGCATCGCCTGCAAGCAAGGCGCGCAACCACATCAAGTGCCTCTACATGTTGCGAAACAGGGTCATGAACGGCGCACTGACGGTGAGCGTTTCCGGCCGTTCCTTGAGGCGGACGATGCCGCGGCCGGCCTCGTCGCGCACGATGCCCGCGATCGCCTTGAGGTTGACGATGGTGGCCCGGTGGATCTGCTTGAACGTGGACGGGTCCAGCACCGCCACCAGGTCCTTGATCGGCGTGCGCAGCAGGGCTTCGCCTTCGGCGGTGACCACGGTGGTGTACTTGTTGTCGGCGCGGAAATAGGCGACTTCATCGACCAGGATCAGGCGGGTCTCCTTGCCCGTGCTGGCGGTCAGCCAGGTCAGCGGCGGAGGTGCGTCCTGCGTGCGGGGGGCGGCGCCGAGGCGTTCGATCAACGCAGCCAAGGTGGCGGCATCGGGATGGCCGCTGCGCGCCCGCAGGCGGGCGATGGTGGCGGCGAGCCGGTCCGGCTGCACCGGCTTGAGCAGGTAGTCGATGGCGCCACGCTCGAACGCGTCCACGGCGTACTGGTCGTAGGCGGTGACGAATACCACTTGGGTTCGCGGGCTGGCCTCGGCGGCGGCGCTGGCGACTTCCAGTCCGGTCAGGCCGGGCATGCGGATGTCGAGGAAGGCAATGTCCGGGGCATGTTCGGCCAGGGCCTCCACCGCGCTGGCGCCGTCCTCGCATTCGGCCACGACCTGCAGCTCGGGCCAGGCCGCGCGCAACAGGTCCAGCAAGGCCTGGCGCAGCAGCGCCTCGTCCTCGGCGACGATGCAGGTGCGTACCGGCTCAGACATGGCTGACGGCCTCCGCAGGCACGTTGATGGTCGCGGCTACGCCGGCCGGGAAGTTGGCGATGACCGCCAACGACGCCCGACCGCCGAACATCAGGCGCAAGCGTTCGCGCACGTTCGCAAGGCCGATGCCGGTGCCGCTGTTCTTGGTATTGAGGCCTTCGCCATCGTCCGCCACGGTCACTGCCACCATGCCGTCCTCGCCGCGGCGCGCGCGGATCCACACGGTGCCGCCGCCGGTGCGCGGTTCCAGGCCGTGCTTGATTGCGTTCTCGACCACGGTCTGCAGCATCATCGAGGGCATCGGCGTGGCGCGCAGCGCTTCCGGCACGTCGACATGCACCGACAGGCGCGGGCCCATGCGGATTTTCAGGATCTCGAGGTAGGCCAGCGCGCGTTCCAGCTCGGTGCCCAGGCTGGACATCGCATTGTCGGCATCCGGCAGCGAATTGCGCAGGTACTGGATCAGGTGGCCCAGCATCTGCTCGGCGCGTTCCGGGTCACTGCGGGTCAGCAGCTGGGCGCTGGCCAGGGTGTTGTAGAGGAAATGCGGCTCGACCTGTGCATGCAGCCGGCTTAGCCTGGCCACGGTCAATTCCTTGTCGCTTGCGGCCTGGGTAGCGCTGGCCTGCTCGCCGCGGCGGCGGTCGGCGACGCGGCGGGTGATGGCGCGAGTGATCGCCTCGGCGTTTTCGTAGTTGGTGCCGTCGTCGACCAGGAACCAGTCGCTCCATGCGGGATTTTCCGGTTCGCAGATCAGGGTCACGCTACCGCTGTCGTGGGTGGGGGTGACCGTGGCGAGGATCTGGTTGCGCGGATGGCCGAACCACAGCAGCGGGTTGAAGCGGCGCAGCGGGTGTTCGCCATGCGTGCGCGGGCGGCCGACGCTGGCGCGAAGCTGCAGGCTGTCGCGGGCGCTCTCGACCAGTTCGATGCGCGGCAGTTCGCGGATGGCGGCGTCGAGCAGGTCGAAGGCCTCGCCGGCCTCGAACGGGATTTCCACCTGCCGGCGCTGGCGGTTGCCGAGCGTGCCGGCATCCAGACGCCCCGCGATCAGGCGGACCCGGCCCAGGTGCGAGACCGCACCGGTGACCACCAGGGCGATCATCACCATGCCCATGAAGATGATTGGCTCGTCATACCAGCCGATGAGCGGGATCTCCGAATACAGCGCCGCCACCAAGAAAATCGCGAGGCCCCAGGCGATGACGAGGCGCAGGACGAAGAAGGCACGTTTGATCATGGTGGCATTCCGGGCAGGGCGAGGCTGCGGCGGAGCATAGCCGCCGCTGCGCTCAGGCTGGCCGCGCATGCGACGAAACGCGGAACGCAGCGACGGACCCTCGCTTGCGTGCGACGCAATGCCGCGTATCCGACCATTCCGCGCCCCAAACGCAGAAGCCGCCCATGCGGCGGCTTCTGCGTCACGCCCGCGTGCCGGCGCCAATGGCTCAGCGTGCGGCTGTCATCAGTTCGCGGCGCAGCCACGCATCGATCATGCGCTTCTCGAAGCGCAGTGGATCGTTGCTGTTGATCGGCATGGACCCGGTCAGGAAGCCAGGATCGGTGAGCTTGCGCTCGCCCTCGGACAGGACCCTGCCATCGGCGCCGATGTGCCTGAACTGCAGCGTCATCCTTGGCGGATAGATATCGCGCACGATGCGGGTGTCGCGCTGATCGAGGCCGAGCCACGGCTCGTAGTCCCCGGCGCGGTCAATGTCGATGATGGTCAGTTCGAGGCGTTCGCCGCTGCCGAGCCGTTGCTGCGCGCGCGTGCGCAGGTACTCGGCCAGCGCTGGCAACCAGTTGCCCTCCGCCGAGTCCCAGACGTTGCGGCTGTGGCGCAGTTCGGTGAAACCGGCCGGATCGTTCCAGGCCACGCTGACCGGACCGGACTGGGGCAGGGCGCGGGGTGCGTCGGCGGCCAGCATGTCCGGGCCGCGCGTGCTGGCGCAGCCGGTGGCGGCAAGCCCCAGCGCGAGCAGCAGGGGTGCGAGTCGAAGGGCGTTCATGCAAGGCTCCTTGGAAAGCGTGGCCCAGTGTGCGCCCATCCGGCGGCCCGGGGCATAGGCAGCCCCTCGTCAGTCAGCCGGCGTTTCGCCTGCATCGGCGGTGTCCAGGAACCAGGCCTCCACCGGTCCCTGCAGTTTCATCGTCATCGGCTGTCCGCGCCGGTCCAGCGCCTTGCCCGCCGCTACCCGCACCCAGCCTTCGCTGATGCAGTATTCGTCGACGTTGTGGCGTTCCTCGCCCTTGAAGCGGATGCCGATGCCGCGCCCCAGCATCGCCGGATCGTGGAACTTGCTGCGCGGGTCGTTGGAGAGGCGGTCGGGCGGGGTGTCGGCGGTGTCGGACGTGCGGTCGTTGTCGGTCATCGGGAAAGGCTGTCGGTCGCGTGGACCGACAGCATACCGGGCGATGCCGGCGGTGGGCTGCGTGCTCAGCCGAGCTTGCGCGACAGTGCGTAGAAGCCGAGGTTGCCCAGCCCCATCGCGCCGACCAGCACGGCGATCACGCCCGGGGTGATATCGGTCCAGCCCGCGCCCTCGACGATGCCGAAGCCGATCGCCAGCGCCACCATGGTGATGCCCCAGCGCAGCGAGGACAGGCGGCGGTTGATTTCGTCGCCCTCGAGGATGTTGCGCACCAGCTCCGGGGAGCCATTGCTGCTGACCAGCTGCTTGCGCACGCGGGCATCGACCACGGCCTTGATCGAATAGGCGATGGCAAGGAAAAGGCTGATCGGGACGAGCATTGCGAAATCCATGGGAAGTCCTCTTTGGTCTGGGTTGGCGATGGCCGCACTGGCCGCTCGGGCAAAGGGATACGGATCGCGCGACGGCGGTTGCAGACTGGCCCGAAAATAAAGATTGCAACCGCCGGCGCCCCGGGCGTATCCAGTGCGGATGGATCCAGAACGCGCCCTCGTCCAAGCCGTGCTCGAAGACCGCCCCGGCGCGTTCGAGCAGTTGGTGCGCGACTACCAGGGCCTGTGCTGGCACGTGATCCAGCGCATGGTCCGCCACCCGGAAGACACCCGCGAGCTGTGCCAGGAGGCCTTCCTGCGCGTGCACCGTTACCTGCACCAGTACCGTTTCGACAGTCCGTTGAAATCGTGGATCGGGCAGGTGGCGTACTCGGTGGCCAAGCGCCACCTGGAGCGCAAGCGCCTGCCGCTGGTGGAGGCGGTGGATGATGAAGACGGCCTGTCGCTGCTCGACAACATCGGCGATGGGTTCGACCTCGAGGCCACCCATGCCGGTGGCGAGGAACAGCGCGCGCTGCATGCCGCCATCGAGAACCTGCCGCCGCTGCCACGTACGCTGCTGACCCTGTATCACCTGGAAGAACTGCCCATCGGCGAGATCGCCACCATCACCGGCCTGGCCGAAGGCACGATCAAGAGCCACCTGTTCCGTAGCCGCAACAAACTGCGCGAGTTGCTTGCACCGCGCATCGGAGTCGCCGCATGAACATCCACGACCAGCAATCCGGCATCGACGCATCGCAGTGGCAGGCGCAGGAACGCGCCCGTCTCGCCGCCCGCGATGGCGGGCTCGACGCCGATCCCGATGAGCTCCGCATCGCCCATGCATTGCGGCAGGCGCCCGCGGTCGACCTGCCCCACGATTTTGCGTCGCGGGTTGCGGGCATCGCGCGCGCGCAGCGGGCCTCCGCCTCGCTGCTGGAACAGCGCCTGTTGCGCGGATTGACCCTGGTGTTTGGCCTGTCTTCCGCGGCGACCGTCGCCTACTACGGACACGCATGGGTGGCTGCGCTGGCGGCCAACTTGCCCGGCGGCGCCGATGCGCTGGGCTGGAGTGCCGCGGCCCTCGCATGCGTAGGCGCCAACTGGGCCGCTGGGCTGCTGCGCGAGCGCCTGCAGGCCACGCGCGACCGGCTGGCCTGAAGCCGCGGCGGGCGCCTCGCTACACTGCGCGGATGACTTCCGCCCCTCGCGACCTCGCCCTCGACGCCCTGTTCCTGCCCTTCGCCGATGGCCTGTTGCCGTGGCCGGTGGCGCATGCGGGCGGAGCGCCTGCACTCTTCCTGCGCGCCCGCGAAGGCGCGGCCATGCAGCGTTGGCGCGGACCCGGCTTGGCCTGCACGCAGGCCTTCAAGCCGGAGGCGGACCGCCTGGAGCGCATCGGCGCCACCTTGCTCGACGAGGAAGCCCTGCCGCACGCCGCGTTCCCGCTGGTGCTGGTGTTGCCACCGCGCCAGCGCGAGGAAGCGCGCGCGCTGTTGGCAATGGCCTGCGCGGCAGTGGCACCGGGTGGCATCGTGGTTGCCGCGGTGGCCAACGACGAGGGCGCGAAGTCCCGCGAGGCCGACCTGAAGGCGCTCGCCGGTCCGCTCACCGTGCTCAGCAAGTTCCACTGCCGGGTGTTCTGGACCGCACCGGAGGCGTCGATGGACGCAGGCCTGCAGGCGACGTGGCGGAACGCAGATTGCGTGCGCAGCATCGCCAGCCCCGATGTCCCCGGCGGCCGTTTCCAGACTCGGCCCGGCGTGTTTGCCTGGGATCGGGTGGATGCGGCATCGAAACTCCTTGCCGAGCACCTTCCGCACTCGCTGCGCGGCCGCGTCGCCGACTTCGGTGCAGGATGGGGCTACCTGTCGATGCAGGTGCTGGCGCGCTGCCCGCAGGTGGCCAGCATCGATCTGTTCGAGGCCGACGGTCGCGCGCTCGCCCTGGCCGAGGCCAACCTCGGCGATGCGCGCGTACCGCTTCACTTCCACTGGCGCGACGTGGCCGCCGGCGTGGCGGAGCGCTTCGACGCCATCGTCTGCAATCCGCCATTCCACGCGCTGGGACGCGGCGACCGCCCCGACCTCGGCCGCGCGTTCATCGCCGCGGCCGCGGCTGCGCTGACTCCCGGCGGCAGTCTGTGGCTGGTGGCCAATCGCCACCTGCCGTATGAAGAGGCGCTGGGCGCCGGATTTGGACAAGTGCGGACGGTCGCGCAGGAGGGCGGTTTCAAGATCATCGAAGCGGTCAAGGCAATGAAGGCGACCGCTTCGCCTGATGCTGCAAGGGCCGCAACGCCGGATCGCCACGGCAAGACATCGCGGATGCCGCGATGAAACTGGTCAAGCACCTCGCCAACCTCGGTTACGGCAGCCGCAAGCAGGTGGCATGGCTGTTCCGCGAAGGCCGCATCACCGACGCCACCGGCGACGTGCTGTATGCCGATGACGCCCCGGCGCACGATGACGTCCGCGTCGATGGCGAGCCACTGGATCCCGCGCCCGGCCTGCTGCTGATGCTGCACAAGCCGGTCGGCGTGACCTGCTCCACCAAGGACGTGGGCCGCGTGGTGTATGACCTGCTGCCGCCGCGCTTCCGCCTGCGCAGCCCGGTGCTGTCCACGGTCGGCAGGCTGGATCGCGAGACGTCTGGCCTGCTGCTGCTGACCGATGATGGACAGCTATTGCACCGGATCATCTCTCCGAAATCCAGGCTGCCGAAGATGTACGTGGCCACGCTGGCAGGAGATTTGCGCGGCGATGAGGGGGCGACGTTCGCGAGTGGCGACCTGCTGCTGGAAGGCGAGCGCGAGCCGCTGTTGCCGGCTGAGATGGAAGTGCTCGATGGCCGCAACGTGCGACTCACCTTGCACGAAGGCCGCTACCACCAGGTGCGCCGGATGTTCGCAGCGGTGGGCAACCATGTCGAGGCGCTGCATCGCGAACGCGTGGGCGGCTTGACGCTGGGTGATTTGCCCGCAGGCCAGTGGCGAATTCTTGGCGACGAGGATCGCGCTCGGCTTTTCGCCCCTCTGTGATTGCCGAGAAAATCCATCAGCGAGGGGACGGCCCGGCGTGACTGCGGAAAGCGCGCCATGGACGGCGCGCGGCGGCGACTCGAACAGGATGTTCGCAGGAGCCGAGTAGCAGTCATGCCGGGGCGGCGCCTCGCGGGCCGCAGACCCGCAACAACTGTTGCATCAACTTCGTTGGAGTCCCGATTCAGCTCGAAAGGAGTTTCTGGAAACCTTCAGCACCGAGCTTTTGCATCGTCGCGATATTGCGTTCGATGATGCTGTCCGGCTCCGGGTACGCCTCTACTGCGCGGGCCACACTGTCTTCGCGCAGCAAGTGCAGCATCGGGTATGGCGCGCGATTGGTCAGGTTTTCCGCGTCGTCGGGTGCGGTGCCGGCGAACTGGTACTGCGGATGGAAGCTCGCGACCTGCAGCACGCCGTCGAGCGCGAGTGCATCGAGCAGCGCGTCGGCATCGTCGAGGAAGTCGTTGTAGTCCAGGAAATCCTGCAGGACCAGTGGATGCACCAGCAGGGTGGTGTCGACCGCCTCGGCTGGGGTGTCGCGCAGCAGCGCCATTTCCTCGCCCAGTTGTTCCAGCAGGGCGCGCTCGGTGCTGGCATCGCTGACCACGATCCGCACCTGGTCCTTCGCATGCACCGCCTTGGCGAACGGGCATAGGTTCAGCCCGATCACGGCGCGCTCCAGCCAGCGGCGGACGTCGGCCTCGACCTGCGCGGCGTCGATGTCCACGCTCAGTCGCGGAAGTTGTCGAACTGCAGCGGCAATTCGAAATTGGCCGCGCGCAGCAGCGCCATCGCGGCCTGCAGGTCGTCGCGCTTCTTGCCGGTGATGCGCAGCTTGTCGCCGTTGATCTGCGCTTCCACCTTGAGCTTGGCGTCCTTGATGGCGCCGACGATCTTCTTGGCCAGGTCGCGCTCGATGCCCTGCTTCACCGTGACTGTCTGCCGCGCGCCGGCCAGGTTGGTTTCCACGTCGCCGAGTTCCAGGCAGCGCACGTCGATCTTCCGCGCAACCAGACGTGCACGCAGGATGTCGGTCATCTGCTGCAGCTGGAATTCGCTGGGCGCGGACTGCTTGATCGATGCATCGTCCAGCTCGAAGCGGGCCTCGACGCCCTTGAAGTCGAAGCGGGTGGTCAGCTCGCGGCTGGCCTGGTCCACGGCATTGGTGAGTTCGTGGGTATCCACTTCGGAAACGATGTCGAAGCTGGGCATGTCGCGTGGCTTGGATGACGGAGCGCGCAGGTTACCGCATGCTGGCGGCATGCAGACCACCCCTCCCGTCGTTGATCCGGCGCAGCGCGAACGCCAGCGTCGGCGTGGCATTTGGCTGATGCTGGTGTCGGTGGGGCTGTTTTCGCTGATGGATGCGGGGCTCAAGACCCTGTCCGCGCATTACCCGCCGATGCAGGTGGCTGCGATGCGTGGCGCGTCGTCGCTGCCCTTGGTGCTGGCGTGGGCGCTGGCCACGGTGGGACCGATGCCGCTGCTGCGCGTGCGCTGGCCATTGCACCTGCTCCGGGGCGTGCTGGGCATCGCGATGATGGCGAGCTTCGTGTATGCGCTGAAGCGCTTGCCGCTGTCCACCGCGTATTCGATCTTCTTCGTGGCGCCGCTGCTGATCACCGCGTTGTCGGTGCCATTCCTGGGCGAGCGGGTAGGGCCGCGACGCTGGGGCGCGATCGCGGTGGGCCTGCTCGGTGTGCTGGTGGTGCTGCGCCCGACCGGCGAAGGCGTGTTCACGATGGCGGGCCTCGCGGTACTGGTGGCGGCCTTGGGCTATGCGGTGTCCGCGATCACCGTGCGCGTGCTGGCGCGGACCGACTCGACCCAGGCCATCACCTTCTGGCTGCTGGCGTTGATGGCATTCGGCGCGGGGGCATTGGCGCTACCCGGCTGGGTGCCGCTGCGCATCGAGGATGTCTGGGTCATCGCGGCCATCGGCGTGGGTGGTGCACTCGGGCAATACGCCATCACCGAAGCATTCCGCCTGGGCGAGGCCTCGTTAATCGCCCCGCTGGAATACACCGCGTTGCTGTGGGGATTGGCGCTGGACCTCGCCCTTTGGGGCGTGCTGCCGGATGAAGTGACCTGGCTCGGCGCGGCCATCATCATCGCCAGCGGCCTGTACCTGCTGCGCCGCGAACGCGTGCACGCTGAAGCGGAACACCCCTGATGCCGCTGCTGCTGTTGCCCGTGCTGCTGGTAGGGCTGGTGCTGCTGTGGTTGCTGCTGTTGCCGTTGCTGTTGCTGCAACGCTACCGGTTGGGCCGCACGCGGCAGCGCGCTGTCGGCTGGATGGCGGGGGCCAATGCGTGGCTGCTCCTGCTCTCGGCCATGCTGCTGCTCGCCGGCGCTTGGCTGGGACAGCGCTGGATTGCGGACGGGCTGTCCTTCACCGCCGCCGGCCTCGCGGCAGGACTGCTGCTGGGCTTGCTCGGCGTACGCCTCAGCACCTTCGAGGCAACGGCCAAGGGTCTGTTCCACACGCCCAACCACTGGCTGGTGGTGCTGCTCACCCTGGCCGTGGCCGTGCGGATTGCGCTGGGTCTGTGGCAAGGGTGGCTGCACGTGCGCGCCGGCGGCGAGGTCCATGGACTGCTGGCGGAACAGGGCAGCCTGTTCGCGCTGGGTGCGCTGCTGCTGGGCTACCACCTGGCATACGCATGGGGACTGCGCCGGGCCTTGCGCGCGCCGTCATGACCCCGCGTTGGCGGGAGGGGCTCGCCTGACCACGAATGCCGCGCGGGTAATGCGGCCCGGGATGCCGCCCCCGGCCCCGTGCATGACCAGGGTCCGGGTTTCCGAGCGGCAATCCGTGCCGCCAGCCGTAGCCGCGTTTGCCGCGGGCGGCATGCCAATGCCGCTGCCAATGCCGACTGCCATCAAGCCCAGCGCCAGCGCGCCGCGCCACAACACATGCTCGAGTGATTTCATGGTCCTTGCCTCGTGGCCGGGAAGGGAATGTGTGCCACGTCACATCAAGATGCACGCCGCAGGCGCTGGGTTGCAGTGGCAAACGTCGTCATGACAAGCGGCACAAGGACTTCCGGCAGGGTTTGCCAGGGTTTCAAGCCGCGCTAGCGAATTACCCGGGCTAAACGGAGATTAGCCGTCCGGGTTTGTCCACGGCCCCGGGTTATGCCAACAATACGGGCCTTTCCGACTACCGGAGTGCCGCATGGCCGAGCTCAAGGAAGCGCGTGTCCCCGATATCGGCGGCCATAGCGATGTGCCGGTGATCGAATTACTGGTCAAGCCCGGCGACACCGTGGCCAAGGACCAGGGGCTGGTGACCCTGGAATCCGACAAGGCGACCATGGAAGTCCCGGCGCCCTTCGCGGGCGTGGTCAAGGAACTCAAGGTGAAGCTCGGCGACAACCTGTCCGAAGGCGGGCTGGTCGCCATCATCGAGACTGCCGGCGACGAAGCGCCTTCCAAGCCCGGGCCCGGAGCCGTGCCTGCCGCGTCCGCAGACCCGCCGCGCGCGCAACCCGAAGCCGCCCAGCCTGCCGTTGCCACCGCCGAAACCGGCGCGAAGGTCGAGCCGGTCGCGGTTGCGGCGGAGCCAGACAACATCGCCAAGGCCTCCATCGAGAAGGCCGCCGCGCCAATGGGCGCAGGCCTGCCGCCGGTGCGCTTCGAGGCCGACGCCGTGCTCCCCGACAAGGTGCCCTACGCCAGCCCGGCGGTGCGCCTGTTCGCGCGCGAGCTCGGCGTGGACCTGATGCAGGTCACCGGCAGCGAACGCGGCGGCCGCATCGGCAAGGAAGACGTGCAGAAATTCGTCAAGTCGGCGCTGGCCGGTGGTGGTGCTTCTGCGCCTGTGCTGGCAGCGGGCGCCGGCGGGCTCAACCTGATCCCGTGGCCGAAGGTGGACTTCCCGAAGTTCGGCGAGGTCGAGAGCAAGCCGCTCTCGCGCATCCAGAAGATTTCCGGGGCCAACCTGGCGCGCAACTGGGCGATGATCCCGCACGTCACCCAGTTCGACGATGCCGACATCACCTCGCTGGAAGACCTGCGGGTGGCGCTCAACGACGAGAACGCCAAGGCCATCGCCGCGGGCAAGGCCGGCAAGGTCACCATGCTGGCGTTCCTGATCAAGGCCTGCGTGGCCGCGTTGCAGAAGTACCCGAACTTCAACGCCTCGCTGGACGGCGACAACCTGGTGCTGAAGAAGTACTACAACATCGGTTTCGCCGCGGATACGCCGAATGGCCTGGTGGTGCCGGTGCTGCGCGACGTCGACAAGAAGGGCGTGATGCAGGTCGCCGCCGAGATGGGCGAGCTGGCTGCGGCCGCGCGCGACGGCAAGCTCAAGCCCGACCAGATGCAGGGTGGCTGCTTCACCATCAGCTCGTTGGGCGGGATTGGCGGCACCGCGTTCACGCCGATCATCAACGCGCCCGAAGTGGCGATCCTGGGCGTTTCGAAGTCGGCGATGAAGCCAGTCTGGAACGGCGAAGCATTCAAGCCCAGGGTGGTCCTGCCGCTGTCGCTGAGCTACGACCACCGGGTCATCGATGGCGCTGCCGCAGCGCGTTTCACCGCGTATCTGGCGCAGCTGCTTGGCGACATGCGCCGGGCGATGTTGTAGCAGGGCGGAGAAAACGCCCCCATTCCGGGTTGCCACTTCGACCTGAATGCGGCCGCCTTAGGCTCCCGGAAAAAAAATCGCACCAACCTGAATCCTGCATGCATCCGCGTCACCCCATGCTGCGTAGCTTCGATTCGAACAGCGTTGGAACATGAGCCGGCGTTGTCCACGACCTCAGGAACGAGGTCGTCGTTGCGGCAACGTGTAGGCGAACTTCCTGCACGTTGGACATCCGTTCACCAACGCAAAAAGGAATCGAACCATGAAGGCCCTGACCATGAAACCAATGAAACTCGCACTGGCGATCGCTGCAGTGACTGCGCTGCTGGGCACCGCCAGCATCGTGACGGCTTCCAGCCACCGCGAGGCGCCCGGCATCACCAAGACGCCAAAGGCTGACAACACCGACCTTTACATGTTCCGCAGCTATGAGGCGGGCCAATCCGGTTCGGTCACGATCCTGGCCAACTACCAGCCCCTTCAGGACGCGTACGGCGGTCCCAATTATTTCCTGATGGACGATAAGGTTGTCTACGACATCCATATCGACAACAACGGCGACGGCGCTTCGGACATCACCTACGAGTTCCGCTTCGTCAACCAGTTCAAGAACCTCGCGATTCCGGTCAACGGCGTCCAGGTGCCGGTGCCGTTGAGCAATATCGGACCCTTCACCCAAGCCAATACGGCTGCGCTGAATGTGATCCAGAACTATTCGGTCACCGTGCGGACCCCGAATTCGAGCTCCGTGGCGGTCAACCCGTTCGGACGCACCAATTTCTACCCGAAGCCGTTCGACAACATCGGCACCAAGTCGATCGCGAACTACGGCAACTACGCAGACCAGCACATCGGCCTGCTCAGCTACAACGGCTGCGCCGGCGCCGGCAAGACCTTCGTTGGACAGCGCAAGGAAGGCTTCAGCGTCGCCCTGGGTGAAGTGTTCGACCTGGTCAACTTGAATCCGGTCGGTCCGCCGAACGCCGAGCGCAACGACCTGTACGACAAGAACGTCACCACCATCGCCATCGAAGTGCCGATCAGCTGCCTGACCAACGGCAGCGAAACGGTCATTGGCGCCTGGGCCGGTGCCCACGTGATGAACAATGACGGCACCACCGGTGCAGGCGTGTCCCGTCTCGGCATGCCGCTGGTGAACGAGGTGGTCATTGGTCTGCCCGACAAGGACAAGTTCAACGCATCCCGCCCGCTGGACGACGCGCAGTTCGCGAACTACGTGACCAACCCGACCTTGCCGGAACTGCTCGAGATCCTGTTCGGCGTGACCGCGCCCAACAAGTTCCCGCGCACGGACCTGGTGGCTGCGTTCCTGACCGGTATCGCGGGTCTCAACCAGCCGGCCAACGTGGTTCCCTCGGAAATGCTGCGCTTGAACACTGCGATCGCACCGAAGCCGGCGGCGATGCAGTCGAACCTCGGCGTGCTGGGTAGCGACACCGCGGGCTTCCCGAATGGACGTCGCCCGGGCGATGACGTTGTCGACATCACCCTGCGCGTCGCCATGGGCGTGTTGCTCACCGATGCCGAGGCCCCGTCGCGCAACCTGCCTTACACCGATGGCGCAAGCGTGTCGGCCAGCGAGTTCCGCAACACGTTCCCGTACCTCAACACCCCGATCGGTGGCGATATCGACATCTGATCCGGGCAGGCGTTATTACCACCTGTAAGTGCAATCATTGGAACCCGGCGGCGCTTAGCGCTGCCGGGTTCTTTTTTTGTCGAAGAGGCTGTGCATGCGCGTGCTCTGGTTTGCCCTGATCTGCCTGTGCTTCGCGTCGTCGGCGCATGCCCAACGGCCACCGGCAGTGATTCCGAAGTCCGCGGACACCGTTGTGGAAGTACTCCCGCGTGGCTATCCCGCGCTGACGCGCGCCACCCCGCGGCCATCCAATTCAAGTCCGGTCGCGGAGCCAGCGCGGCTGCTCGACGCGGCGGCGAGAACCGGCGACGCCCGCCTTGCGGCTCGCGCCGATGTCCTGCTTGCACGCTACCCCGCGGGCGAGGCCTCGGTCGAATGGCGCAAGCTCCAGGCTTTCAGCGCCCAGCACCGCCACGCGTTCGCCACGTCACGGCAATTGCTGGACAGCGTCATCAAGGACGATCCGCGTGACGCCGATGCCCGCCTGGCGCGGGCACAATTGAACCTGGTGCAGGGCCGCCTGTCACAGGCCCGCCGTGACTGCGTCGGCTTGGCGGTAATGGATGCGGGGAACGCATCGATCTGCATTGCTGCGTTGGCCACCCGCAGGGGCGAGTACGCGAAAGCCGCCGGGATCGTGGAGCGTTTCGTCTCTTCCGGCGTGCAGGACCCGGGCTTCCTGCGCTTCGCATTGGTGATGCGGGGCGAGATCGCCACGCGCGCTGGCGAACCAGGCGCGGAGGCCTGGTATGAGCGTGCGCTTGCGGTGGACCGCGAGGACGTGCGGACCCTCGCCGCATACGCACGCCACTTGAATGGATCACGGCAGCCTGCCAGGACGCTTGCCCTGCTGGCCGACGCGCCGGATGCAGACGGCCTGCAATTGCAGCGTGCCCTGGCCGCGCGGCTGGTCGGTCGTCCCGATGCGGCGCGACTCGCCGAAGCGCAGGCGAATCGCTACCGCCTTGCGAGGTCTGTCGGGATGGAGCCCGAACTGCGGGACGAGGCGGAGCTCCAGCTGACCTTGCGTGGCGACGCCAAGGCCGCGTTGGCACTGGCCCTGCGCAACTTCGAGTCGCAGCGTGACCACGAGGACGTGGATATCCTGGTGCGAGCCGCGCGCGCTGCGAACCGACCCGATAGCCTTGCCGCCGCGGAGGCTTGGGCGCAACGCGAAGGGCTTGCGCCATTGGCCCGGAGCGTCGCCCCATGATCCGCTGGCTCCTCGCCCTCTTGCTGTTCGCGGCGACCCCTGCCGCCTCCGCGCACAGCCTTTCGGTATCGCATCTTGACGTCAGCGTGCCCGAGCAGGGTGGGCCCATGCAGCTGGAGCTGGACCTGTCGATTCGGGACCTCGCGTTGACCCTGCCGCTGGATGCCAATGGCGATGGCAACGTGACATGGGGCGAGATCACCGACGCCCGCGGCGAGATCGAAGCGCTGGTCGCCAGCGGTCTTTCGGTCAGCAGCGGCAACGGCGCGTGCAGCCTTCAGCCAACGTCGCTTGCCACCCGCCGCTACGACGACGGCGCCTACGTGGCACTCGCCCTGCAGGCGCGATGTGCGTCGGGCACGCCGACGGCCATTCGCTACAGCCTGTTCTTCGATCGCGATCCGCAACACCGCGCCGTCGTGACGATGGAGCAGGGCGGCAAGCGCTCGAGCGCGATTGCAGGTCCCGCCTCGAACGTGGTCGCTGTGGGTGGCAGCAAGACCCACCCGTTCCGCGACTTCCTGCGCGAGGGCGTGCACCACATCCTGATTGGCTACGACCACATCGCATTCCTGCTGTCGCTGCTGCTGCCGGTGGTGTTGCGCAGGGTCAACGGGAAGTGGGTGCCCGTCGACAACTTGCGTTCTGCTGCCACGCAGGCCGCCGTGATCGTCACGGCCTTCACCCTCGCCCACTCGATCACCCTGAGCCTTGCGGCGCTGGGGTGGGTGGTGCCGTCCTCACGCTGGGTCGAGGCTACGATCGCGGCCAGCGTGTTGCTGGCGGCCCTGAACAACATCAGGCCCGTGGTCACGGACCGCTTGTGGATGGCCGCTTTCGGGTTCGGCCTGATCCATGGCTTTGGTTTCGCAGGCGCACTTTCGGAGCTGGGGCTGCCGACCGGGGCTCGCGTGTTGGCCCTGCTCGGCTTCAACCTGGGGGTCGAGGCGGGCCAACTCGGCCTGGTGCTCGTGTTCCTCCCGCTGCTTTACCTGGCGAGGTCACGGCGCTGGTATCGCGAGGGCGGCATGCAGGCCATGTCGCTGGCAATCGCCCTGCTCGCCGCGTGGTGGCTGCAGTCCCGGCTGTTCCCGTAAAAGGAAGGGGCCGGTCGCCGACGTCAGGGAACCAGCACCTTGTCCACGACCTGGAGAACACCGTTGCCCTGCAACACATTGGGCACGGTGATGCGGGCGATCCCGCCCTTGGTATCCACGATCATGGCGCCGCCATTGCCGACTGTCGCCTTGAGCGGGTGACCCTCCACCGTGGCGAAGGAAGCAGAGCCCCTGCCGGCCATCACCATGTTGGCCAGGGTCACGTCGTCAAGCTTCTGCGGCGCGATGTGGTAGCTGAGGATGGTGACCAGGCGATCCCTGGAAGCCGGCTGCAGCAACGACTTGTATCCCCCGGGCATGGCCTCGAACGCCGCGTTGGTCGGTGCGAACAGGGTCAATGGACCTTCCCCGGCAAGCTCCTGGTCAAGCCCTGCGGCTTTCAGCGCCTGGACCAGGATGGTGTGGTCCTTCGACTTCACCAGGTTCGCCATGATGTCTTCGCCCATCGCCATCTTGGCCCCGCCCACCATGGGCTCCTCGTAGGGCATCGGGATCGGGCCGGTGATCTGCACCGCCGCGGGCGTCGTGGCAGCCGGCTTGGCAGGTTGTGCCGCGGGCTCCACGGGAGCCGGTGCGCGTGAACATGCCAATGCGGTGGCGGCGACGGACAACAGGGCGACGGTTCGGATCGGGTTCATGCAGTGCTCCGTTCTGGGCAGGATGGCGGCGCGTGGTTGGTACGTGCCATGAGGCAGGGCAAGGTACGCGCGAAAGTTTCAGGCAGATTCACTGGGCAGGTCCATCCCCCAGTTTCGAGTGAGTGACGTTTGCACCACGTGACCAGCCCGCGTCCTGGCGCTGGCCCCTGCAAGCAAGCGCCGGAATCGCATACCAGCGGGCAGTGGCCGCAATGCCGGGGCGTAGACTATTGCCTGCACGCCCGGTTCCATATGTTCGAATGGAAGCTGGTGCGCGGTTCGAGACACTGGTGGCGTCTCGCGCCCAGCGTGCGTTGCTCGATGCGCATGAGCGCCACCAAGACCTGAACCAGACTGCGTGGCCCCTCGAGGGCATACACGCTTGACCCGGAGCTGACATGGGCAATCCAATCGAAGTACGCGTTCCCGATATCGGCGGACATTCCGATGTGCCTGTGATCGAGCTGCTGGTCGCGGTCGGCGACACCGTAGCCAAGGACCAGGGCCTGGTCACGCTGGAGTCGGACAAGGCGACGATGGAGGTGCCGGCGCCGCAGGCGGGCGTGATTTCCGCACTCACGGTCAAGCTGGGCGACGCCGTGTCCGAGGGCGCGGTGATTGCGTTCATCGAAGTGGCTTCGGCAAACAACACCGAAGCGTCCAAGGCTGCACCCACTTCGTCACCACCCGCGCCAGCCGCCGCGCCGGTGACGCAAGCCGCGCTTCCCGCCGCTGCGCCTGCCGCGATGGCTGCAGCCGCGCCCGACTCCACGCCTTCGCCCAACGCTGCAGCAGGCACGGGCCGCAAGGCCGATATCGAATGCGCGCTGGTGGTGATCGGCTCGGGGCCGGGCGGCTATACGGCCGCCTTCCGCGCCGCGGATCTTGGCCTGGACACGGTGCTGGTCGAGCGTTACGAAACGCTGGGTGGCGTCTGCCTCAACGTGGGCTGCATTCCCTCCAAGGCGCTGTTGCATGCGGCGGCGCTGATCGACGAGGCCGCGCACTCGGACGAGATCGGCATCAGCTTCGGCAAACCGAAGATTGATCTGGACAAGCTGCGCGGCTTCAAGCAGGACAAGGTGGTCGGCCAGTTCACCAAGGGCCTGGCCGGCATGGCCAGGCAGCGCAAGGTGCGCACCGTGCACGGCGTGGCGAGCTTCGTGTCGCCGAACGAACTGGAGATCCTTGGCGCCGATGGCACGACGCAATTGTTGCACTTCGGGCAATGCGTGATCGCGGCCGGCTCCCAGCCGGTCAAGCTGCCGAATTTCCCGTGGGATGACCCTCGGATCATGGACTCAACCGACGCGCTGCAGCTGGCCGACGTGCCGAAAACCCTGCTGGTGGTGGGCGGCGGCATCATCGGCCTGGAGATGGCCACGGTGTACCGCGCACTCGGCAGCGAAGTCACCGTGGTCGAGTTCATGGACCAGCTCATGCCGGGCGCCGACAAGGACCTGGTCAAGCCATTGGCGGACCGACTGAAGAAGCTCGGCGTCGCCATCCACCTGAAGACCAGGGCGGCCCAGGTGGCGGCAGCGAAGAAGGGCATCGCCGTCTCGTTCGAAGCCGCAAGCGAGGGAGATGCGCCCGCGTTGGAATCCGCCACCTTCGACCGCGTGCTGGTCGCGGTGGGCCGCTCGCCCAACGGCGGCAAGCTTGCGGCCGACAGGGCGGGCGTCAATGTCAGCGAGCGTGGCTTCATCGCGGTGGACGCGCAGATGCGCACCAACGTGCCGCACATCTTCGCCATCGGCGATCTGATCGGACAGCCAATGCTGGCGCACAAGGCCACGCACGAAGGCAAGCTCGCGGCCGAGGTCGCGGCGGGCGAGAAGAAAGAGTGGGTGGCGAGGGTGATCCCTTCGGTGGCCTACACGGATCCGGAGATCGCCTGGGTTGGCGTTACGGAAAACGAAGCGAAGGCCAAGGGCCTGAAAATCGGCGTGGGCAAGTTTCCGTGGGCGGCCTCTGCCCGTGCAGTGGGCAACGGACGCAGCGAAGGATTCACCAAGCTCATCTTCGACGAAGCCACCCATCGCGTGATCGGCGGCGCCATCGTTGGCGTGCATGCCGGCGACCTGATCGCCGAAGTTGTGCTGGCCATCGAAATGGGCGCGGAGGCCGCTGACATCGGCCACACCATCCATCCGCATCCCACGCTCAGCGAATCCGTGGCGATGGCCGCCGAGGTCTACGAAGGCACCATCACCGACCTGTACCTGCCCAAGCGCAGGTAAGCAGACGCGAGTGCGGACAAGAGGGGGCGCGCTGGCAGGGCATCCCGGCGCCAGCCGATGCCGGACAAAGCGAAGCCCCGGTGCGGCCGGGGCTTCGAGCACCCGCCCGGAGCTGACGAGGAGGGGAGTGGGCGCTACAGGGTCTGACCCTGCCACCGCGTAAAGGTTCACGGGCCACCAGATTCTTTTGGCGGTTGCCGCGGCATTTTCACGCCTGCTATACTTTTGCGGCTCCGCAGGACGGTTTTGCGCACCGCGCACCCAGTACTGCGGCATCGAATCGAACGTTGGGTGCACCACGTGCTGAATTCCGCCAATGCGGGCCGGCAGTTGGCGCTGCGGGTGGTGGCCTTCCAGGCCGCTGCCACGCTGGCGACATCACTGGCTTGCCTGTTCACCGGGCCAAGCGACGCCCTGGCGGCGCTGGCGGGCGGCGGCGCGATGACCCTCGGCAGCCTTGCGGCGGCCTGGGGGGCATTCGGCGGCGGGGTGGTGGGAGCCGGCGTGGCGCTTGGGCGACTGCTGCTGGGGACCGCGACCAAGTGGTTGCTGGTGGTCATGGTCCTGTACCTGGCGATGGCGGTATGGCGGTTGCCGGCGGTGCCGGTGCTGGCCGGGGCGGCGATGGCCGCGGCGGCGTTCCTGTTTTCAATGAAATCCACTGCGGCAAAGCCAACGGCGATGAAGAGGACGAACGCGTGATTCTGGAACCAACAGGTGGCGAAGGCGGCGGTGGCCTGACCGCATACATCGTCCATCACCTGACCCACAACGTGATCTATGTTGCCGGGCAGAAGTTCCACTTCGATTCGTGGATCGTCGCCCTGATGCTGGGCCTGCTCGGCTGTTTCCTGCTGTGGACCCAGGCGCGCAAGGCAACCTCGGGCGTGCCCTCCAAGCCGCAGGCCTTCGTCGAGCTGGTGGTCGAGTTCGTCGACTCCCAGGTCAAGGACACCTTCCATGGCGACCGCCGCTTCATCGCGCCGCTGGCGCTGACCATCTTCGTCTGGGTGTTCTTCATGAACGCCATGGACCTGTTGCCGCTCGACCTGCCCGCGGGCGTGGTCACCGCCGTCGCCGGCGAGGAAGCCGCGAGCCACACGTACCTGCGCTGGGTGCCGACCGCCGACGTCAACACCACGTTCGCGATGTCGATCACCGTGTTCCTGCTGATCATCTTCTATTCGATCAAGGCCAAGGGCGGCTGGGGTTTCACCAAGGAACTGTTCACCGCGCCGTTCCATGCGGAAGGCGCCGTGGCCAAGGCTGTGCTGGCGCTTCCCAACCTGTTCCTCAACCTGGTCGAGTACCTGTCCAAGCCGGTCAGCCTGGGCATGCGGTTGTTCGGCAACATGTACGCCGGCGAGCTGGTGTTCATGCTCATCGCCGGCCTGTTCATGTCGTGGATCACCTTCCCGTTCGGCATCGTGGCCAATTCGGTGTGGGCGATCTTCCACATCCTGATCATCCTGCTGCAGGCCTTCATCTTCATGGTGCTGACCGTCGTCTACATCGCGATGGCGCACGAGCATCACTGATCGATCTCGATAGACGAACCACGCGTCACGCTGTCCCGTTCCGCTCAACCTTCCCAAGTACTGTTCAAATCGGAGATCCACCATGGAATTCATCGCCAACGTCCAGGCCTTCACCGCCGTCGCCATCGGCATCATCGTCGGCCTGGGTGCGCTGGGCGCCGCCCTCGGCATCGGCATCATGGGTTCGAAGTTCCTCGAATCCGCCGCTCGCCAGCCGGAACTGGTCCCGATGCTGCAGGGCCGCATGTTCCTGCTCGCCGGCCTGATCGACGCGGCGTTCCTGATCGGCGTCGGCGTGGCGATGATGTTCGCGTTCGCCAACCCGCTGCTGGCCGCCGTACAGGCCGCCACCGGCGCCTGATCGCGGTTGCGACACGCGGTGCGCGTGGCGGAAGCCCCGCGCATCCCGCAGAGGCGCCGCGGCATCCCGCCGTGGCGCTTCCTTGAAATGCACGAATCGCAAGGTACGACATGAATCCGACCTTCATGACATTGCTGGGCCAGATGATCACCTTCGGGATCCTCATCTGGTTCACCGTCAAGTTCATCTGGCCGCCGTTGATGGCGGCGATCGAAGAGCGCCAGCAGAAGATCGCCGAGGGCCTCGCTGCCGCCGACAATGCGCAGAAAAACCTGGCGCAGGCGCAGGAGAAGGTCAACGAGGAGCTCAAGGCTGCCCGCAGTAAGGCCAACGAGATCATCGACCAGGCCCACCAGCGCGCCAACCAGCTGATCGACGCGGCCAAGGCCGACGCCGTGGCCGAGGGCAGCCGCCAGAAGGCGCTGGCCGAATCCGAGATCGTGGCCGCCACCAACCGCGCCAAGGAAGACCTGCGCGCGCAGGTGTCGGTGCTGGCGGTGTCCGGTGCGGAGAAGCTGCTCAAGCGCGAGATCGACGCCAACGCCCACAAGGCGCTGATCGACGATCTGGCGGCGCAGCTGTAAGGCACGCCCGATGAGCCAGGCCCTGACCCTCGCCCGTCCCTACGCCCGCGCCGCGTTTTCGATGGCGCGCGACGCCGGCAACCTGCCGGCGTGGTCGAACGCCTTCGCCTTCGCTGCGCAGGTCGCGGGCGACCCGCGGGTGGCGTCGCTGCTGGGCAACCCGCGGCTGACCCAGGCCGAGGCGGTGGAACTGCTGTCGCCGGATGCTGCGGACGACGTGTTTCCCCGCTTCCTGGCCGTGCTCGCGGAAAACCGCCGGCTGTCGCTGCTGCCTGAGATCGCGGGCCTGTACGACGAACTGCGCAATGAAGCCGAGCGCGTGGTCAAGGCCACCGTGACCTCGGCCACCGCGCTGCCGGCGAGCGAGCTCGACACCATCAAGGTCGCGCTGCGCAAGCGCTTCGGCCGCGACGTCGAGATCGAGACCGCCGTTGATGAAAGCCTGATTGGCGGCGCGGTGATCGCGGCCGGCGACGTGGTCATCGACGGTTCGCTCAAGGGCCAGCTCGGCCGCCTGCAAGCCGCACTCGCCAGCTGATCCAAGTTTTAACGCCAGACCCAACGTATTCAAAGCACGGCGGCAACGCCGGCACCAAGGAAACCAAGATGGCCACCACCACGCTCAACCCGTCCGAAATCAGCGAACTGATCAAGACCCGCATCGAGAAGGTCAAGCTCGCCGCCGAAGCGCGCAACGAAGGTACCGTGACTTCGGTGTCCGACGGCATCGTGCGCATCCACGGCCTGGCCGACGTGATGCAGGGCGA
>JAZKHR010000099.1:0-30869 GCA_040385305.1 Pseudomonadota bacterium | reverse complement strand
CGGCGAGATCGTCGTCTGGCTGGTTGCGCTGGTGGCGATGGTGGCACTGGTGTACGCCATCGGCCGCATCGGCACGCAGTACCCGCTGGCGCTGGCCAGCCTGCCGCTGGCGTTGTTGCTCTGGTCTGCCACGCGCTATCCGCCGCTGGTGACCCTGGCGTCCACGTCGGCGGTGATCATCGCGGTCAGCCTGATGACGGGGTTGGGCCTGGGCGGCTTCGAGCGTCCCGGGACCCTGCATGACAGTGCCCTGATGATGACCATGCTGGTGATCTACTCGATCATCCCGGTCCTGCTCCTGGCGTCTCGCCAGGAACACGAGCACGCAACCGCGGCGCTGCACCAGCGGGCGACCCGCGACACCCTGACCGGCTTGCTCAACCGCGACACGTTCGAGGAACAGGCGCGGCGCGCGTTGGCCACCAGCGAGCATCCACTGACACTCATGTACGTCGACCTCGACCACTTCAAGATGGTCAACGATTCGGCAAACCACGTAGCAGGTGACGAGATGATCCGCGGCATCGCGGGCCTGGTGCGCGCCGAGTTCGGCGACGAGGTGCTGGTGGCGCGTCCCGGCGGCGACGAATTCGCGGTGATGGTGGCGATGGACGAGCGGACCGCCAGTACCCGCGCCCGGCGCCTGTTGACCGCCATCGAAGGTACACGGGTCGCCTGGCAGGGCCAGAACCTGGGCACCACCGCCAGCATTGGCCTGGCCACCAGCCAGCCGCCGCACATGGGCTTCGACGACCTCCTATCGCAGACGGACGCCGCTTGCTTCGCCGCCAAGGAACTCGGGGGCAACCGCTGGTTCGCGGCAGCCTCCAATCCCGAGGACATCCGCAAGCGCACCCGCGCCGCGCATTCGGCCATCGTTGCCCGCGAGGCGCTGGACCAGCGCCGCTTCGTGCTGTGGTGCCAGCCCATCGTCGACCTGCGCGAACCGGCCTCGTTGCAGTCGCATTTCGAGGTACTGGTGCGCTGGATGGATGCCGAGGGCAACCTGCGCCCGCCCTCCGAGCTGATCGCCGCCGCCGAGCGTTACCGGTTGGGGCCGCGGCTCGACCGCTACGTGCTGGATGCGACCCTGGGCTGGATGGAGCGCCACCCGGAACACGCGGCCAGCATCGAGCAGTGCAGCATCAATATCGGCGGCACCACGTTGGTGGACGAGGACTTCGGCGACTACTTCGCGGCGCGGTTGCGGCGCAGCCCGCTGCGGCCAGAGCAGATCTGCCTGGAAATCACCGAGACCAGCGTGGTCCGCGACATGACCCGCGCGCGCCGCTTCATCAGCCGCCTGCACGACCTGGGCTGCCGGTTCGCGCTGGACGACTTCGGTACCGGCTTCTGTTCGTTCGCCTACCTGCGCGATCTCGAGGTCGATTACCTGAAGATCGATGGCAGCTTCGTGCGCGACCTCGGCAACCACGGGCTTTCGGAGGCCGTGGTGCGCTCGATCACCGACATCGCCCACGTGCTCGGCAAGCGCGCCGTGGGCGAGCAGGCCGAGACCGAAGAACAACTCCGCCAGTTGCGCGCGCTGGGCGTCGACTACGCGCAGGGCTACGTGTTCCAGCGCCCGCAGCCGATCGACACGTTCTTCGCCATTGCCGGCCCGGCCTAGTCCGCGCGTGCCTGGATCGCCAGCGCATCGTCGAGCATTGCAGCAGCGGTGATGCCCGCGCCTGCGCCCGGTCCCTGGATCAGCAACGGCTGCTCGCGATAGCGGTCGGACCAGATCGCCACCCGGTTATCAGTGCCGGCGCCACCGGCGAGCGGATGTGCCGGCGCCAGGGACTCAAGCCCCACGCGGGCGCGGCCGTGTTCCAGCCTCGCGATGAAGTGCAGCCGCTCGCCGCGCTTCCAGGCCGCCGCGTAACACGCGCGCATCAGCGGATCCAGCGCGGGCAACGCCGCCTCCACCGCAGCCGTGGGCAGCGACTGCAACGCGGGCGGCACCAGCGATTCCACCTCGACATCGCCCACCTCCAGTGCCACGCCGGCACTGCGCGCGAGGATCAGCAACTTGCGGCGCACGTCCTCGCCGGACAGGTCCTCGCGCGGGTCGGGTTCGGTGTAGCCGGCAGCCCGCGCCTGCCGTACGAAACCGGAAAATGGCCGCAGCCCGTCATAGGCGTGGCACAGCCAGGCCATCGATCCCGACAGGACCCCGGCGATCGCATGGATGCGGTCGCCGCCCGCCTGCAACCCGCGCAGGCTGCGCAGCAACGGCAGCCCGGCACCCACGGTGGCGCTGTCGCCGTAACGGGTGCCGCCTTGCTCGCAGGCCGACTGGATTGCCTGCCAACGCGCGAAGTTGCTTCCCTGTCCGAGCTTGCACGCGGTGACCACGTGGATGCCGGCTGCCAGCCATCCGGCGTGCCGCGCAGCAACCACATCGGACGCGGTTGCATCGATCACGATGCGCGGCAAACCACCGCCCAGCGCTGTCTCCACGGCATCCAGCGTGCTGGCCTGCCGCGCATGGCGCAGCGGCAGGTCGCGGGCGTCCATCGGCATGCCATGGGCATTGCTGATCGCCACCCGGGAATTTGCCGCATGCACCAACACCAGGCGCTCGCCGAAGGGTGTGCCGCGCCACCCGGCCAGCCGCGACCACACCGCGCTGCCCACGCTGCCGAGGCCGAGCAATGCCACGCGCGCGGGCAGCGTCGCCGGCGCTGGCGACAGCGCCAGGCGGGCGTTCATCGAGCGCGCTTGCTCGCGGCCTGGGTTGCGGCCTGCACGCGCTCGAGCGCAGCGCCGATATCCGCCAGCAGGTCATCAACGTGTTCGATGCCCACCGACAACCGCAGCAAGCCATCCGAAATCCCGGCCGCGCCACGCGCCTCGGGCGACATCGCGGCGTGGGTCATCGTTGCCGGGTGCGCCACCAGGCTTTCCACGCCGCCCAGGGACTCGGCCAGGGTGAAGTAGCGCAAGCCATCGAGGAAGGCGCGCACGCCGACCTCGCCGCCATCAAGTTCCACGCCCAGCATCGCGCCGAAGCCGTGCTGTTGGCGAGCGGCCAGCGCGTGGCCGGGATGCGACGGCAGTCCGGGATAGTGCAAGGCGCGCACCGTCGGATGCCGGTCCAGCAACCCCGCTATTGCATGGGTATTGTCCTGGTGCGCGCGCATCCGCACGTCGAGCGTGCGCAGGCCGCGCAGGGTCAGGAAGCTGTCGAACGGAGCGCCGGTGATGCCCAACGCATTGGCCCACCAGCCAAGGCGTTCGTGTAGACCGGATTCGCGGGCGATCACCGCGCCGCCGACCACGTCGCTATGGCCGTTGATGTACTTGGTGGTGGAGTGCACCACCACATCGGCGTCGAAGTCGGCGATCGGCCGCTGCAACGCCGGTGACAGGAAGGTGTTGTCGACCACCGCCAGCGCACCGGCCCTGTGCGCGGCGTCGATCACGAAGCGCAGGTCGGTGATCCGCAGCAGCGGATTGGAAGGCGTCTCGATCCACACAAGCCGCGGCGAGAGCGCCAGCGCGTCGGACATTGCGCGCGGATCGGTGAGGTCGCACGTCAACAGCTCGAACGCGCCCTTGGCCGCCAGCGCATTGAACAGCCGCCAGCTGCCGCCGTAACAATCGTGCGGCACCAGCAGCCGGTCGCCGGGTTGCAGCAATGCATTCAGCACCAGGGTGATCGCGGACATCCCGGTCGACGTCACCACGCCGCCCGCGCCGCCTTCGAGCTCGGCCAGCGCCTCTGCAAGCAAGTCGCGGGTGGGGTTGCCACTGCGGGTGTAGTCGTACTGCCGCTTCTCGGCGAACCCGGCGAAGCTGAAATTCGACGACAGCACCAGCGGCGGCGTCACCGCGCCGAAGGCCATGTCGCGATCGATGCCGGCACGCACTGCCCGCGTGGCGCGGCGACAGTCGGGCGCGAACGAGCTGGTCGGGAGAAGGCTCATACAGACACTCCAATCGGATCGGTTGCGATATCTCGAACTTGGGGCGACGTTCCGGGACCGTCCAGCTCGGCGGCGAGCAGCGTATCGATGCGGTCGGTTTCCTTGAGGAAAGCGTCGTGTCCATAGGGAGAGCGCAGCACGCGCAGGCGCCCGTTCAGCCCCAGGCCTTCGACCAGGGTCACGGCATCGGACAGCGGCACCAGCCAATCGCCATCGACGGCCACCACCAGGGTCGATACGGTGACGAGGGACGGATCGACGGCATGCAGGTCGATCGATTCCGACAGGCGCAGCCAGGCCGTGGTCGAGGTGCGCGCCACGAAACTCGCACCCGCAGCGTCCAGGTAATCCTCGGCGCCAACGCGCACGCGTCCGTTGCGCACGACCGGCGGCGCATCGAATCGTTCGCCGAATTCCGCGGGCGTGCGGTAGCTCAGCATCGCGAACTGTCGCGCCAGCGACAGACCCTGCTCGTCCGCGCATTGCAACTGGCCCAGGGCTACTGCCTTGCGCTGCAGCGCGCGCCACGCCGCAGCGAACGGATGCGCACGATGCGCGCCGCTGACCACCACAAGTCGTTGCAGTCGCGCCGGATGGCGCACGGCCAGCTGCAGGCCGACCAGCGCGCCGTACGAATAGCCAATGAAGGCTTGCAGGCTGTCGATGCCCAGCGCATCCAGCAGCAGGGCCACGGCATCGGCCTGGTCCGCGGTGTCGATCGGTGCATCGATCTGGCCGTCGGCACCGATGTAGTTGAACCCGAGCACGCGGCGCAAGGCGGGATCGAGCGTGCGGCCCGCCCCCAGCAGGTCGTTGGCCCAGCCACGCGTCGGGTCCGACGCATGCGCGGCAACGTGTCGATGCGCCGAAATCCCGCCGGCGATGAAGACGACCGGCGCATCGGCGACGCCGACCAGTTCATAGCTCAGCCGCACCTTGCGGGTGCCGGAGTGACGGGTGGCGAGCACCGCATCGATGACGCCGCGCTGGATGCCAGCCCCATCGGCTACGCCGATTGCAGGCGGGCGCGACGGTTTGTCGTGCGCGTGTGCGGTTGTCGGGCGAAGGTCGAAACGTTCGGCAAGGCTCATGGCAATTCCCGGAGATGGACGGACCATCGGGTCATGCGGGGAATGCCGGAACGACCAGCCAGGCTGGCGGATGCAAGGCCACGCGCAGGCGTGTCTGCAACCATCTTCCGGTGGACACGCAGGTCCCCGCAGGATTTGGCACCGCGACGGAGGCCAGCCTTGCGACTGCGCCTCCATCAGGTTGCCCCGGCTTCAATGGGCCTGTCCCTCAGCCGGTCTCGATGGATGCGGCCAGTCTGGCAAGGGATCCCGTGCATGTCAATCGCTTCATGCGCATGGAGAGATATAGTTCTGGTGTTCAGAAGCCCGCGCCCGATCCGGCTTCATACTTCACGCATGATCACGCGCCGCACTGTTGCCCTTGCCTGCCTGCTCGCCCTGCTGCCGATCGCCGGTGGCGCGCAGGTGTACCGCTGGGTCGACCGGAACGGCGTGGTCCACTACGGCGATCGCCAGCCCGGCAATGCCGCGGCATCCAGGGTGCGGGTGATCCCGGTGCCGGTGGAGCCCAGCGCGATTGCGCGCCTGCGCGTCGAGGCCGGGTACGGTGACTACCTCGCGTATGCCGACAACAGCCTGGCGGGGCCGATCGAAGTCATGCTCGCGTTCACCCGCCAAGACAACGTGGGCGGAGAGCCCGCCTTGCCCGCCCGCGCCACCGTGCCCGCGCGCGGCTCGGTGCTGGTGGCGCGGCTGCGCTCGCAGGATCCGGGTCGCACCGGCATGTTCGAGCTGGCCCTGACCGGGGTGCCCGGCAACCCCAGCGCGCGCCCGCAGGATGTCGAGTACCTGCTGCCGCTACGGCAGTCGCGCAGCCGCGTGGACCAGGGCTTCGGCGGCCAGTTCAGCCACCAGGACGAGCAGAACCGCTATGCACTGGATTTCGCCGCCGACATCGGCACGCCTGTGGTAGCCGCGCGCGCCGGCACGGTGATGCAGGTCGAGTCGGATTTCAGCAAGGCCGGCCTCAAGCGCGAGAAATACGGCGGCCGCGCCAACTTCGTGCGCATCGTCCACGACGACGGCAGCATGGCCCTGTACGCCCACCTCAAGGCGGATGGCGCGCTGGTCCGCGTGGGACAGCGGGTCAGCGCTGGCCAGCAGATCGGCCTGTCGGGCAATACCGGCTTCACGACCGGCCCGCACCTGCACTTCGCGCTGCAGGTGAACCGCGGGATGCGCCTGCTGTCGATCCCGTTCCGGATGCGCGGCGTGGCCATGCCGCGTCGCTGAACCGCCGCCCGCTATAATTCGACATCCCTTTTCAAGCGAAGACGCGCACCCGCGCGGCGCCCCCATGCCCGAACACAAGAGCGAAGTCGCCAGCGAAGCCGCGCGCCGCCGCACCTTCGCCATCATTTCCCACCCCGACGCCGGCAAGACCACGCTGACCGAAAAGCTGTTGCTGTTCGGAGGCGCGATCCAGATGGCCGGCTCGGTCAAGGGCCGCAAGGCCGCGCGCCACGCGACCTCCGACTGGATGGCGCTGGAAAAGGAACGCGGCATCTCGGTGACCAGTTCGGTGATGCAGTTCCCGTACGACGGCCGCATCGTCAACCTGCTGGATACCCCCGGCCACGCCGACTTCGGCGAGGACACCTATCGCGTGCTCACCGCGGTGGATTCCGCGCTGATGGTGATCGACGTCGCCAAGGGCGTGGAAGAACGCACCATCAAGCTGATGGAGGTGTGCCGCCTGCGCGACACCCCGATCATGACCTTCGTCAACAAGCTGGACCGCGAGGGCAAGGATCCGATCGACCTGCTCGACGAGATCGAATCGGTCCTCGGCATCCAGTGCGCACCGGTGACCTGGCCGATCGGCATGGGCCAGCGCCTGAAGGGCGTGGTCCACCTGGTCACCGGCGAAGTGCACCTGTACGAACCGGGCCGCAATTTCACCCGCCAGGATTCGACCATCTTTCCCTCGCTGGATGCGCCCGGTATCGAAGAGCGCATCGGCGCGAACATGCTAGCCGAATTGCGGGAACAGCTGGAACTGGTGCAGGGCGCTTCGCATCCGTTCGATCGCGAGGCGTATCTCGCGGGCAAACAATCGCCGGTCTTCTTCGGATCGGGCGTCAACAATTTCGGCGTGCAGCCGCTGCTGGATTTCTTCGTCGAACATGCGCCGCCGCCACGCACGCATGCGACCACCACCCGCGACGTGCAGGCACACGAACCGAAGCTCACCGGCTTCGTGTTCAAGATCCAGGCCAACATGGACCCGATGCACCGCGACCGGGTCGCGTTCATGCGGGTGTGTTCCGGCAAGTTCGTGCCCGGCATGAAGGTGCTGCAGCCGCGCACCGGCAAGGAGCTTAAGCTCGCCAATGCGCTGACCTTCATGGCCTCAGACCGCGAGCTGGCGGAAAGCGCGTTCCCGGGCGACGTGATCGGCATCCACAACCACGGCACGATTTCGATCGGCGACACCTTCAGCGAAGGCGAGCCGCTCAGCTTCACCGGCATCCCCAATTTCGCCCCGGAGCTGTTCCGCCGCGCGCGCCTGCGCGACCCGCTCAAGCTCAAGCAGCTGCAGAAAGGGCTGGCCCAGTTGTCGGAGGAAGGCGCTACCCAGTTCTTCAAACCCCTGATGAGCAACGACCTGATCCTGGGTGCGGTCGGCGTGCTGCAGTTCGACGTGGTCGCCTACCGCCTGAAAGACGAATACGGCGTGGAAGCGGGCTTCGAGCAGGTACAGGTGGCCACCGCGCGCTGGATCAAGTGCGACGACGCCAAGAAACTCGAGGAATTCCGCGAGAAGAATGCGATGAACCTCGCGGTGGATGCCGCCGGCCACCTGGTCTACCTCGCGCCTACCCGGGTCAACCTGCAGCTGGCCCAGGAACGCGCACCAGGCGTGACGTTCCTGGCCACGCGCGAACATGCGCAGGCGATTGAACTCGGTTGAGGGCATGTGACCGGTGCGGCTTTGCGTGATGGCTGACACCGCCGTTTAGAATGGATTCCACGCCCTGTTCGCGATGCCAGCATGAAGCTTCCCGTCCCGTTCCTGCAGTTGCCGTTGCTTTTCGACGCCGAGATCCTGGCCAGGGAAGTGGAAGCCTTGGGCGAGGACGTGTGGCGCGACCACCCCCAGAAGTTCCCGGGAAATTCCATGCTGCCCCTGCTGGCAGCCGGCGGGGAGCCGGGGAACGAATCGTTCCTCGGCGAAATGGCGCCGACGCCCGAACTGCTGCGCTGCCCGTACCTGCTGCAAACCATCGCGAGCCTGGGTGCGGTCGCTGGCCGCACGCGCCTCATGCGCCTGGCCGGCCAGGCCGAAGTCACGCCCCATGTGGACCAGGGTTACTACTGGACGGACCGGGTGCGCGTGCACGTGCCCATCATCACCCAGCCAACCGTGCGCTTCGAATGCGGAGGCGTGACCATCCACATGGCGGCCGGCGAGTGCTGGATCTTCGATACCTGGCGGGAACACAAGGTCGAGAATGATGCCAGCCGTTCACGCATCCATCTGGTGGTGGATACCGTCGGAGGCCCGGCGTTCTGGAACCTTGTGGCGAAGGGCCGCCATCATGACGACCCGGCAGGAAGTTGGCCGGTGCAGCGGGTGCTGCCAAGCGACGCGCCGGTGGCACTGATGCGGGAGCGTTTCAACATCCCTTCGGTGATGTCGCCGTGGGAAATCCACTACCGCCTGCACGGCTTGTTGGATGAAACGGACCCGAATTCACCACTTTCACGCAGCGCGCGCAAGCTTTCGGATGCCTTCTTTCGCGATTGGCGCAGTCTTTGGGTGCAGCACGGCGACTCCGGCAGCGGCACCGAGGAATACATCGATACCCTGTATCGATTCCTGCAGAGAATTCCGAACGAGGTGGGGCAGCTCCCCCTGCGCAACGGCACGCGCTGGATGGACGGCGTGCTTGCCCTGATCGGCAAGATGGCGGTACGGCGACAGGGCTGAGGTCACGCCGCGACAGCGCCCCTGCAGACGTCCTTTCGTACCTGCAACTCCCTACGTTCGGAGTTGCTTCAAAGCTGGCGCTGGGCGTCGGCTTCCAGGAACGGGACCAGCCAGTCCGGATCGGGTTGGTCGGCGTCGTAATACTCGAAGATCAGGTGGATGCGATCCGTCTCCCCTTCGTTGTGCACGGCATGGGGACCCAGGTTGTTGACCTCGACCGCCTCGCCCACCGGGAAATGATGGATGGTCTCGCCAATGCGGAACGCGACCCTCGCGTTGGTCGTCAATGGCACATGGATCTTGTGCGGCCATTTCGCCGCGGGATTGGCATCGATGTGCGGCTGGATAACGCCGCCCGGCGCCATGCGCGCCAGCATCACCCGCGGGAACACACCACGCGCGTAGCCGTAGTCCCGCACCGACTGCGCCATGACAGGCGCCAGCAAGCCCCGCCACTCCGGCCACAGGGGTCGATCATGCGAGCCGCGCCAGTCGCGGGTGCTGTCGACGAAGCGGAACACGATGTGGCGTGTCTTGTCGAGCGCCTCGAACTTGTTCGGCTTGTCTGCGTTCTCTGCGTCCCAGAGCGCTTCCGGGATCGCCAGGACGGCGGCCAGCAGCGCATCGATGTCGACGCGCCCAAGGTGCCGCACCGACTTCGTCTTGCGCGGGTTTGCCTGCGGCTTCGGGGCGGAGGACATCTTGCTTCCTAGAATTCGTAGCCGAAAAACTCGATGTCGCGCGCATAGCGGGCGGCGACCCCGCGCTTCAATTCGTCGTTGTAGTACTGGCGGTAATCGCCGCGCTTGCTGGTGTTGACCTGGTCCAGTGTTCGCGACGGGATCCCGATCCTCGCGCAGATCGCATCGTAGGAGGCCTGCATGTCCTCGACTCGCCCGACCATGTCGGTCAAAAGCGCGCCCGTCGAATCGGCCAGCACCGTGTATTGCGGCTGGAACAGGATGTGTTGTTCCGGCGGCTCGACGAACAGGAAATGATGCATCACGGCTTGCGGCGTACGGCTGAAGACGTCGCAGTCGCGGGTCATGAACGCGCAGTACGAGACGAAGCGATCGAACGGATTGCGCACGAACGCGAACTTGAAATAACCGGCGAACAGGTCCTCGCCCAGGTAGGGCCGCACCTGCTCCAGCGACAGGTGGCCGTGGCGAACCGCCGCCAGCGCCTCGTAGGGGAATCGCTTGTTGACGAACAGCCCGACCTGTTCGATGTCCTCCTCGCTCATGTGTTCGCGCAAGGCTTGGCGAACCGAGTGCGTTCCCGTCTTGGGCACGGCGGCGAAGATGAAACGATGCTGGTGGGAGATGATCATCCGTATGGAGCTTTTTAGGCCCGCCCAGTCTAGCAATTGCCCGAGACCGAGTAATTGCTCCACATTGAACACTGATGCTGCGGGCATGCTGATTCCGACCGCCACAGATCAACCCGAGCACTCCATGCGCGAGGAACTCGCCAGCGCCTGGACCCACGGCCTGGGCGCCACCGCGGCGCTGGCGGGCGGCGCGTTCCTGGTCACCTTGGCCGCCCTCCACGGCGACGGCTGGCAACTCGGCGCGGCCATCGTGTTCGGCGTGACCCTGCTGATGTTGTATGTCGCCTCGACCCTGTACCACGCCGCCCGGCATCCGGTGACCAAGGGCCGGCTCAAGGTATTCGACCACTGCGCGATCTACTTGCTGATCGCTGGCACCTACACCCCGTTCACCCTGGTCGGCCTGCGCGGGCCGGTGGGCTGGTGGCTGTTCGCGGCCATCTGGACGCTGGCCGTTGCAGGCGTGGTGTTCAAGCTCTTCTACACCGGCCGGTTCAAGCGGCTGTCCACGCTCATCTACATCGCCATGGGCTGGATGATCGTGGTCGCGGCCAAACCGATGCTGGCTGCCCTGGATGGCTGGACACTTGGCTGGCTTTTGGCCGGAGGCGTGTCCTACACCTTGGGCACGGTGTTCTACCATCGCCCGCAACTGCGCTACTCGCACGCGATCTGGCACCTGTTCGTGCTGGGCGGCAGCCTGTGCCACTTCATCGCGGTGATGGAGCAGGTGATCCCCGCACGCTGAACCGCACCCCGCGCGTTCACCCGGCATTGACCGCGCGCTGCGGACAGTCTGGAAATGAAGAACTCCCCCGGTTCCACGCGCCCGTGGCCTGCGCGCCATCCCTGGCGCAGCCTTGCGCTCGTCATCGCGGTAGCGGTCGCGGTGTTGTTGCTGTTGTGGGACTGGAACTGGTTCAAGGGTCCGGTCGAACGCCGGGTCACTGCAGCCACCGGTCGCGCTTTCCACATCGACGGCAACCTCGACGTGGATCTCGGACGCACCCTGACCATCACCGCCGACCGGCTGCGCTTCGCCAATGCGCCTTGGGCGCGCGAGCCCGAGATGGCGCGTACCGACCGCCTGCAGTTCGACCTGCGCTTCTGGCCCCTTTTTCGCGGCCAGGTCTTGATCCCGCGAATCTCGCTCGAAAAGCCGGTGGTGCACTTGCAGCGCGATCCCAAGGGACTAGGAAACTGGCGCTTCGAGAAATCCGGCGACAGCGACCTGCCAGAGTTCCGCAACGTCCGCATCAACAGCGGCGCGCTCACCTTCTACGAGCCCGCGCAGCGCACCGACATCACGGTCGGCGTGGACAGCGGCAGCAAGCGGGCGACGGATGCCGAACCGCCCATCGCCGTCGTCGGTGGTGGCAAGTGGAAAGGCAACGAATTCACCTTGCGTGGCACGGCGGAGTCGCCGCTTGAATTGCAGGATGCAGAGCGGCCCTACCGCATCGACATGAAGGCAGTCGCCGGCGCCACCCGCGCCCATGCGCGCGGCGACTTGCTGGACCCGCTGCGCTTCCGAGACTTCGACCTCAAGCTTGCATTGGCCGGCAGCAACCTGGCCGACCTGTATCCGCTGATCGGCGTGGCAACGCCAGACACTCCGCCCTATGCGCTCGATGGAAGCCTGACCCGCGATATCGAGGCGGGCGCCAAGCGCAGCACCTGGAATTACAACAAGTTCAGCGGGAACGTTGGCGACAGCGACCTTGGCGGCGATGCATCGGTCACGGTGGGCGGTGCACGCCCGTTGTTCAAGGCCAACCTGGTCTCCAAGCGCCTCGATTTCGATGACCTCGCGGGCTTCGTCGGCAAGGCGCCGCAGGCTGGCGGTCGGGAGGCCAGCAATCCGAAGCTTGCCGCCAAGGCCGCGACGGAAGCCGCCAGCCCGCGCCTGCTGCCCGCCGAACCCTACAAGCTCGACAGGATCCGGGCGATGGACGCCGACGTGCGCCTCAGGGCGCAACGGGTCAATACCATCACCCTGCCCATCGACGACATGGACGCGCGCATGCGCATCGACAACGGCGTGCTGCGCCTGGACCCGCTCAATTTCGGTGTTGCTGATGGTGACATCCGCTCCACCATCCGCATGGATGCGCGCGAGCGCACCATTCGCACCCAGGCCACCATCGCCGCACGCGGAATGACACTGGGCAAGCTGATGCCCAAGGCCGAACTCGGCAAGACGGCCGTGGGCAAGGTCCGCGCCGACATCGCCATCACCACCCAGGGCAATTCGATCGCGGCGATGGCGGCCAACGCCGATGGCGATGCAGAGACGGGTATGGGCAGCGGCCAGGTCAGCAAGTTGCTGATGGAATTCGCGTCGATGGACCTCGCCGGCATCCTCAAGATCAAGCTGACGAAAGACCAGCAGATCCCGATCCGCTGCGCCTATGGCGACTTCGCGGTGAAGGACGGCGTGATGGTCCCCCGTGCATTGGTGTTTGACACTTCCGAGTTGCGCCTCAACGGCAACGGCCTGATTGACCTCGAGGACGAGCGCCTGGACCTCACCTTCAAGGCCAGGAACAAGAAGTTCAGCCCGCTGTCGCTGCGCTCGCCGTTCTACGTGCGCGGCACCTTCAAGGATCCGAATGTACGTCCCGACTACGTGCGCATGGGGCTGCGCGCAGCGGCGGCGGCGGTACTCGCGTCGATTGCGGCACCGATCGCCGGGCTGGCCGCCACCACCGACCTCGGCACGGCAAAGGATGCGAGGTATTGCACGCAAGCCGGCGGCTGACGCGCCGGCAAACGCACCTCAGCTGGCGATGTAGCGCTGCAGGTGGTCGAGTTCCTGGCGCTGTTCCTCGATCACTGCCTTGACCAGGTCGCCGATCGAAATCACACCGACCACCTGCCCGCCGTCCAATACCGGCAGGTGGCGGATGCGGCCATCGGTGACCAGTTGCATGCAGCGCTCGACGCCATCGTGGGGCGTCACGCTGACCACCTCGGCGGTCATGATGTCGCGCACCGGCGTGTCCTTCGAGGACCGCCCCTGCAGCACCACCTTGCGGGCGTAATCGCGCTCCGACAGGATCCCTGCCATGCGCGCGCCCTCCATCACCAGCAAGGCGCCGATCCGGCGTTCGGCCATCAGGCGGATCGCATCGATCACCGGCGCATCCGGACCGATGGCATGCACCTCGGGCCAGCCACTACCCGATGCCTTGGATTCCAGCAGTTGTCGCACCGTGCGCATGGCTCGCTCCTTGCTGCAAGGGTGATGTCGCCGAGGATACTCCCGTCGCCGCCATCCAGCGGTCGACCAGGTACAGCGGCCGCTGCTTGGACTCCTCGTACAGCCGGCCCAAGTATTCGCCGATCAGGCCCAGCGCCATCAGCTGCACGCCGCCCAGGAACAGGATCACCGCCATCATGGTCGGCCACCCGGCCACTGCATCGCCCCACAGCAGGGCCTTGACCACGATCCAGGCGCCGAACCCGAACGCAAACAACGCGGTCGCGACGCCGATATAGGTCGCAACGCGCAACGGCGCGGTGCTGAAGCTGGTGATGCCCTCGAGGGCGAAGTTCCACAGTTTCCAGAAGTTGAACTTGCTACGCCCGGCCACGCGCGCTTCGCGGTGGTACGGAATCGCCACCTGGTTGAAGCCAACCCAGCCGAACAGGCCCTTCATGAAACGATGGCGCTCGCGCAGTTGCCGCAGCGCCGCCAGCGCACGCGGAGACAGCAGGCGGAAGTCGCCGGTATCGCGCGGGATCGGGGTCTTGGACAGGCTTCCGATCAGCCGATAGAAGCCATGCGCGGTCGCCCGCTTGAGCAGGCCTTCGCCGTCTCGTTCGACGCGGGTGCCGTGCACGTCATCGAACCCCTCGCGCCATTTGGCGATGAACTGCGGCAACAGTTCCGGCGGGTCCTGGCCATCGGCATCGAGGATCAACGCGGCGCCGCGCTCGACGTGGTCCAGCCCGGCGGTCAATGCGGCTTCCTTGCCGAAATTGCGCGACAGCCGCAGCAGCGCGATGCGCGGATCGTCCATCGCCAGCGCGCGCAGGACATCCCACGTACCGTCGCTGCTGCCGTCGTCGATGTACAGCGCGCGCGCCTGCAAGCCTTCGCGCTCGGCGGCGTCCAGCGCAGCACCGACGCGCGGCTGCAGCGACGGCAGCGCCTCCGCTTCGTTGAAGGCGGCGATCACCAGGGTCAGGCAGCGGTCGGCGGGCGCGATCTCGTGCATGCCGGGATGGTATGCCAGCAGCGGCGGGCTTGCTCAGTCAAGGGTGCGCAGGTAACCGCTGCCGCCGATCTGGCGCATCTGCCGCTGGATCGAATTGGTGCGCCGCTGCACGTACGGCCCCGGGCGCGCGGCGTTATAGCGCTTGGGGCTGGGCAGCACCGCGGCCAGGCGCGCGGCTTCCGCACTCGACAGCCTGGACGCATCCTTGCGGAAGAACGTGCGCGCCGCTGCCTGTGCGCCGTAAACGCCATCGCCGAATTCGGCGATGTTGGCGTACACCTCCAGGATCCGTGCCTTTGGCCAAAGCAGTTCGATCAAGGCCGTGTACCAGGCCTCCATGCCCTTGCGCAGCCAGCGGGTCGGCCCACTGCCCTGCCACAGGAACAGGTTCTTGGCGGTCTGCTGGCTGATGGTGCTGGCGCCGCGCAGGCGGCTCACCGGCTTGCCGCGCTTCTCGGCACGCTCCACCATGCGCTCGTTGTGTTGCTGCGCCTTCTCGATGGCGGCGAAATCGAAACCGCGATGGCGGCCGAAGTTCTGGTCTTCGGCCGCCACCAGCGCCACCGGCAGCTTTGGCCCGATCCGCGCCAAGTCGCGCCAGTCATGGGCGATGCGGAAACCGAAGTCACCCTCCATCGCCGCATCCAGTTGGCGCGCCAGCATGAACATCGAGAATGGCGGGTCAATGAAGCGCAGCGCGATCACCTGGACCACGCTCAGCATGGCCAACAGCAACGGCAGCTTCCACAGCCAGCTGCGCCAGCCCCGGCGCCTGCGCGCGGACGTCGTCATGCGCGGCTCGCCCGTGCCTTGCGATGATCGACTGGCCGCCCCATTGAACTGTTCTCCCCTTCCATCGCCGGAACGGACCCGCCCGGGTTCCGCTGGCCATTATCCGCGCCCCGGCCGCGATACGGTATCGACATGAATGCAAGCCCCAACAACCGCGACACCCAACTGCGCTTCCTGCTGCCCACCGCCGGCGTGCGCGGGGTTGCCGTGAACCTGGACCAGACCTGGCAGGACATGTCCGAACGCGCTGCATATCCTCCCGCCGCTGCGGAGCTGCTGGGCGAAGCCGCCGCCGCCGCCGCACTGTTCACCGGGCATGCCAAGGTGGATGGGCGGCTCTCAGTGCAACTGCGCGGCGACGGCGCGCTGCGCACCCTGTTCGCCGAATGCACGTCCGCCGGGACGTTGCGGGGCATCGTGCAGCTTGACGACGCCCTGCCTCCGCCATCGCGGGACCTGCGCGCGCTGGGCGATGACGCACTGCTGGCCATCACCATCGAGAATCCGGCGTTGGGCGGCCGCGAGCCCATGCGCTACCAAGGCCTGGTCAGCCTGGATGCCGACAACCTCGGCGAGGCCTTCGAGGCCTACTTCCACCAGTCCGAGCAGCTGCCCACCCGCCTGCTGCTGGCCTGCGACGGCGCACGCGCCGCGGGGCTGCTGCTGCAGCACCTGCCGTCCGACACCCGGGCCGATGCCACGCCGGACGAGGATGGCTGGGACCGGGTCGGCGCCCTGTTCGACACGCTCGGCACACCCGAATTGCTTGCGCTGGCCCCGGCAGAGATCGTCCATCGGCTGTTCCACCAGGAAACCCCCGAAGTTCTGGAGGCCTTGCCACTGCGATTCGGCTGCTCCTGTTCGCGCGAGCGGGTTGCGTCCATGCTGGTCTCGCTGGGTGCCGAGGAGGCCCGCGCCGCGGTCGAGGCGGGCGATGGCGAAGCCAAGGTCCGCTGCGAGTTCTGCGGCCAGGATTACCGCTTCGATGGAGCGCAACTCGACCAGCTGCTGCATGCGGAGGCGGCGGCACTTCCGGCCGCCTCCGGCATACAGTGACCAAGGGTTTCGGGCCCTTGGCAGGCTCCATTCGCGATGTTGCACGTGTTGTTAAATAATCATAAATCGACTAGACTCGGTCATCCCTGATGTGAGGAACTTCGCCGCTCGCGGCTTGTCCATTCAGTTCGCCATGCCCAAGCATCTTTCGCCCATCGCTGCCGCCATCTTCGCCCTGGTCATGTCCAGTGGAGCGGTGCTTGCGCAATCGAAGCCGGCCAAGCGTGATTCCGCCCTGGTGCCGGTGCTGGACAGGGATAGCGGCAAGCTCGAAGCGGTGCTCCTGCTGGAGCCGGCCACGACCGGGATCGGCGCACGTACGCGCTTTGGCAGCACGACGCTGGAAGCGACCTACGGCCTGCAGGCCGGGGACTCGCTGGCCTTGATCTGCGACCGCAAGACCGGGATTTCTTCCGCCATCGGCCAACTGGCCGACAACTGCGTGATGGCTACCCTGGATGGGAGCGGCGCCGGTAGCGTCAGCCGCCGTTCCAGCGTGGGCGCCAGCCTGAGCCGCAACGGCAACAAGCTGGGCATCGGCGCTGGCATCGGTCGCGACATCCTGCCCGCGTGGCTGTCTCCCAGCCAGGGCGCGGCCAAGGTCGAGTCCAGCGACTTCTCGCTGTTCGCCGAGAAGAGTGTTGGTCGCGAAGCCGTGATCAGCGTCGGCGGTACGGTTGCGCGCGCGCGCCTCGTGCCTGCGGCGGACGTGCCGCAGCTGGCGGACCAGTGGAACACCCGTAGCCTCAGCGTTGGCGGCGGCATCGGTTCGTTCGGCGCCAACGTGGTTGGCCGCGTGGTCAACGTGCCCGGCGAGAGCGATGTGTGGAAGGGCCTGGGCCTTGGCCTGACCTGGCGCACGCCGTGGAGCGGGCAACTGAGCGTGGGTGCCGACAACCTGGTGACTCGCGGCAAGAATCCGTTCTCGACGGCCGGCAAGGACGACGAGGGCACCGTGCCTTACGTGCGTTACCAGCAGGATCTGTAATCGCTGCGCTGTATGCCGGGCATCGCCCGCGCAATGAAAGAGGCCGCATCACGATGCGGCCTTTTTGTTTGCCTCCGCCATTGCCGGGGCGGCCGGGGATGCCCGCTCAGGGCAGGCGCAGCTCCGCATCGCCGGAGAACGTTTCGAAGCGGATGCGGCCCCGGCCCGTGCCGTAGCGGGTGTTGAAGCTGGACCCGGGGCCGAACTCCTCGCGCTGGATCTTTGCGCCCGGCGCGCGCAGGTCCCCGCTGAAGCTCTCGCCGGAGACTTGGGCAGACAGGCCGCGTGGCACCTGCAGGCGAAGGTCGCCACTCACGCTTTCCAGGTCCGCCTCGCCATCGTCGGCCAGGGCAACCGTCACATCCACATCGCCGGACACGGTCGCCGTCGAAAGCTCGCGCAGGCGCTCGCCCTTGCTGTCGACGCGCAGGTTGCCTGACACGGTTTCCACCGAGACCTCGCCGTTCAAGCGGCCCGAGAGGACCACGTCGCCGCTGACGGTGCCCACTTCCACATCGCCACTGTTGAAGGTCACGCGTGCGTCCCCGCTGACCGTTTCCAGCGACGCGCTGCGCGGCGCGCCATTGGCGGTAATGTCGCCACTGACCGACTGCAGCGACAGCTCGGATGATGCGATGCCGTGCACATCGATGTCGGCAGCCACGGTCTCGATGTCGAGGTCGGCGCGCAACGGCACCTGCAGGATCAGGATGGTCGGCTCGGTATTACGCGCGCGCGAGGGATACTTGACTTCGACCCGCAGCACGCCGCGGTCGCCTTCGACCAACAGCCGCTCGGTCCCGGCGCCCAGACTGCCGGTGATCTTTACTTCAGCGCGATCCCAGGCGCGTACTTCGACGCGGCCCTTGAGGTTGTCGATCTCGATGCGCCCCCGTGGATCCAGTGGCCGGGTCTGGTCGATCGGGGTGGCGGCGTGGGCCGGCAGCGCGGCAAGGCAGCACAGGGCCAGCAGGCAGGGGGTCAGGAAGGTGCGCGACATGGTCGACTCCGGTCAGGCGTAGAGTGCGCGGCGCGCGAGCGCGAGCCGACGGGCGTAGGTTTCGCGCAGGCGTTCGAGCAGCAGGCGCGAGTCGGGGTTTTGCTGAAGGGCGCCGCGGATCTCGGCGGCGCCGCGGTCCAGCGACTCCAGGCCGGGCTGCCAACTGGCGGACACGCTGGCGGTTTCCAGCTCGCGCAGCGCCGCGCGGTACTGCACCGTCATGCTGGCGGCCTCTCGCTGGACCAGGGTGGCCGCCGCGACGCTCTGCCCGGAAATTGCCGCAGGCTCGGCCAGTGGCTTCACCTGCCACGCCACGCCGACAGCGAGCAGCACCGAGGCCGCCATCGCGAACGGCCACAGCCGATGCGTGCCATGCATCAACGGCGGCGGCGCCTGCCGCGGCATCGACTGGATGCGCGCAGCAATGCCGGGCCACAGGTCATGGCCGGGCGCAAGGTCCTGGCGCAAGCCGCGCAATGCCATGCGCAGTTCGGCGTCGCCGGGCTGGATGTGATCGGGACGTCGTTCGTTCATGCCATTCCTCCTATCCGCGTGCGAAGCAGGCCGCGCGCACGATGCAGCTGTGCCTTGGAACTGCCGACCGCCATGCCAAGCTCGGCGGCGATCTCCTCGTGTTTCCAGCCCTCCACGTCGTGCAGGACCAGCACCGCCCGCGCGCGGGGCGGCAGGGTGGCGACCGCGCGTTCCAGGTCGCGCCCGAGCAACGCATGCCCGGAAGTGTCCGGCGTCGACAACGCGTCCAACGCCTCTTCGTCGTCATCCTGCAATGGCCGGCTGCGGCGCGAACGCAGTTCCATCAGCGCGGTGTTCACCGCCAGCCGATGCAACCAGGTCGACACCGCGCTCTCGAAGCGAAAGGTCGGCAAGGCCTGCCACGCGCGCACGAAGGCCTCCTGGGTCAGGTCCTCGGCACGCGCGCCAGCCTGCCCGACCAGCCGCGCGATCACCCCGTGCACCCGCCGGTGATGTCGGCGGTACAACTGCTCAAATGCGGCCACGTCCGCGCCCGCTGCACGGCGCACCAGTGCGGCATCCTCACCGGCGTCGAGGACAGTCGCGGCGGGATGTTCGCGTTCGATCACGGGCGGCGGCGGCATGGTCAGCATCAGCATACCCAGTGGGATGCCCGCATGCGGCCGAGGGTTTAAGCGGGCAGATCGACCACGTCGATCCCGCCCTGCCGCAGGGCGTGGATCAAGGGTTGCAGGTGACGCGCATAGGGTGCCCATTTGGGACGCTCGCGGCGGATCACGCCCTCGCGCACCTGCACCGCACTGGCGGTGGCCACGGCGCGGGTGCTGCTGCGGGTGTCGCTCATCCCGGGCACGTAGTCCAACCCGCAGAACGTGGCCACCTCGCGCATGGTGCCGGCCGGGTCCGCGGTCAGGCGGGCGTAGTCCACGTCGAGGATGCGCCCGGGATAGCTGGCCCTCCAGTGCGCCATCAGGCGACGGTACTGGATGAAATAGTCCGCCAGCTCGAGCTGGTCGTAGGAATATGGATTCGCCGAGGAGAACAGCTCGCGCAGGTTGGAGAAACAGGTCTCCACCGGGTCGCGCACCATGTGCAGGAGCTTCGCCTGCGGCAATGCCTGGCAGATGTAGCCGGCATTGAGGAAGTTGGACGGCAACTTGTCGGTGAAATGCGATTCCCGTCCGAGGCGCCAGGCCATGCCATCGAGATAACGCTGGCCCACCTCCGCGAAATCGAGTCCCCGCGAACGCTCCACGATGACCGGGTCGATCACCCCCTGGCAGTGATGGTCGGTGGCGTAACGCAGTGCGCTGGTGAAATCGTACAACTCTCCCACGCCGTGGACCTGCGGGTGCGCGTCCAGCAGCTGCTCGAGCAGGGTGGTGCCTGAGCGGTGCATGCCAACGATGAAGATGGGGGTCTTGGCCGATGCCCCAGTCGCACGGTGGGCAGCCACGTCGACGGGCAATGCAATCAGCGCATCCACCAGCTTGCGGCTGTCCTCGCGCGTGTATCTCAGCGTGCTGCGCTTGGCCGTGCAGGCCTGCCCAAGCGCAGCGCATGCACCTGCGTGATCGCCCAGGTCATCGAGTTCCTTGTGCAGGGCGAAGGCTGCATAAGCCACGTCTGCTGGACTCAACGCCGGGGAAGCCAAAAGGCGGCGCAGCGACGGCACGTGGTTGGACTTCGAAGTTTGCCTGGACAGGCGGGAAAGCCCCCACCACGCAGACGCGAGGCCCGTCGCGCGAGCGAGGCACCAGTGGAAGTCCGAGGCCGCCCCATCCACGTCGCCATGTTGTGCCAGCACCTGGCCGCGCACGAGCCTTGCGGCAATCCCGTTCGCGTCGGCCATGACCGCCGCGCGTGCACATTCCATCGAGAGCGCATGGTCGTTGATGTTGCTGAGCTGCAAGGCGCACGCGGAAAGCAGTTCCGCGTTGCGCTCAGGCGCACGCAACAGGGCTTGCGAAAGTTCCCGCACCCCGCACCCATCGTTGAAAGTGCGCAAGCGCGCGAGGAGGTCCGAGGTATCGCTGCGGGTTCGCTGGGACGCATGCTTGGCACGACGGGCGGCCTCTGCGGCGGCGCGGTAGTGCCCCTGGAAAGATTCGACATAGGACAAATCAATCCATGCGCGCGCCAAGTGCGGGGCGATTGTTACCAGTTCACGCAATCCCGCCGCAGCGACCGGCCAGTCCTTGCGCTGGAAGGCCGCGTCGATGCCTCCCCGTAGATGCTCTGGCGTCATGGATGCGCTGCCGTCAGGCAAGCCTCATGACGCCACGCCCAGTTCGCGCAGGCGTGCCTGCAGCGGTTGCAGCTCGGCCTCGTAACGCTGCCATTCGCCCACGGCGTCCGTGTGAATCGACTCCCGGATCTGTGTGCTGCTGGCCGTTGCGGACGGATTGAGGTTGCGCGTGATGTCGACATACGCCGGGTCGAAGTCGAGGCCGCAGAACTCCAGCACGGCCTTCGCCGTGACCTCGGGGTATGCGACAAGCGATTCATAGGAGACCGCGTGGAAGTTCGCGGGCAACTGCGCCTGGCACTGCTCCACGACGCCCCGGAACGTGGCGTAGCGTTCGGCCAGTTGGATCTGGTCGTAACTGTAGGCAAACGCCCCGTTCTGGAACAACTGGCGCAGGTTGGAGTAACAGGTATCCATCGCCCCACGCACCAGGCAGAGGATTTTTGCATCCGGCAGCGCGCCTGCCATGAGGCCCGCCGCGAAGACGTTCATCGGGTTCTTGTCGATCAGGTGCGTCGAGTAGCCGCCGTAGTAGCCTCGTGTGCGCCGCATGTACCCATCAGCGACCGCCATCGGATCGATGCCGTGCAGTTGTGCAAGGTCCGCGGGCTGCAGGGGGAATTCCACGAACCTGTCCAGGCATTCCGAAACCGAATTCTCCAGCGCATTGAGTTCACCAGCGTCAGCCACCAGCGGGTGCCCCCCCACGATGCGGCTCAGCAGCGTGGTACCGGTCCTGGGCATGCCCACGATGAAGATCGGGGTGTGCCCGCCACCGGCATCCGCCTGCACGGCCTCACGCGCTTGCGGTGCCCACGGCATTGCAAGGGTATCCACACTGGGCGCATGCGCAGGAGTGCCGACTGCCTGGCGCATGATCGCCGCGCCCGCCTCAAGCTCGCTCCATGCCGCGTTCCGATCGCCGGCGTCGTCGAGTTCCTTGTACAGCGCGTAGTGGAGCATCGCGCGCCCCAGCTCGTCTTGGTTGCCTGCGTCGGTACTGCGTATCCGGGCGACGCGCGCGCCCTGCGGGACGGAGGCGGCGTGGTACGCGAGGGACCAATGCGCAGGCGCGAAACCCGGTGAAATCCGGATGCATTCCTCGAACGCCGCCGTGGCCTCTCCAATCCTTCCCAACTGCTGCAGCGCCATTGCACGGGAATAGGCCAGCCGGTGATCCACAGCGCCCCGGCGCCGGGCAATATCCAGCATCGACAGCGCGGCTTCATGGTCGCCACACAACCACAACTGCTGGGACAGCACCGCGGATTGCGCGAGCACGCGCATGTCATTCCAATCCGATTGCACGATCAGCCTTCGCACCAGGTCCCGTTCGTCGAAGATGAGCAGGTTGGCCGTGACGAAAGCGAGGCCCTCCCAGCGCATGGTCAGGGTGATGGTGTCGGCGGCCTGCAGTGCATGGGACAGCGCGGCACGGTACTGCCCCGCCCTTTGTTCAAGTTCCGAAAGGCGGATCTGCACCATGATCTGGCGCGGACTCCCCGCCAGGATTTCGAGATAGGCCCCGCGGGCTGCATCCAGCGAACCCGCGTCTTCATGCTGTTGGGCGAGCTGCCACAGCGCCTCAAGTTTTTCAGGGGTCATGAATACTTCAACGCGCGCGAAGGCGCTTCAATTTGGGGGTGACGTTACCAAAAAAGCGGCCACCCGAAGGTGGCCGCTCCAATTCAAGCGTGCAGCAAGTATCGCTTAGAAGTCGTACTGCACCATCAAGCGCACCGAACGCGGAGTCTGGAACGCGGTCGGGGTACGGTAGGTGTTGACGACGGTGGTCGGGTCGCCTGCACCATCCTCACCGATTTCGTTGACGGAGATCGGCTTGTCGTTGTTCAGCACGTTGAACACGTCAACCTTGAACTGCAGCCCGTCGAGCCAAGTCGGCTTGTAAGCCACGTTGAGATCGAGGGTCTGGGTCCACGGAGTCCGGCCGACGGTACCGCGTCCAATGATCGTGTCACCGTTGTTGCCGCTGGCGTTGGGCACGCCCGGGTCGCACGAGAAGTGGATGTTGCCGTAGTGGCTGGTCTCGAAGCCCTTGTAGACGCCGATGCAGCTGATCGGACGGCCGGACTGCACGAGCAGGTTGGCGCCCATCGACCATTCTTCCGTCAGGTCGAAGTTGCCGAACAGCTTGAGCGAGTGACGACGGTCATTCGGACCGTAACCGTAGGCGCCGATCATGGCCGCCTTGTAGTCGTAGTCGGAAGTCGTACCGGTATCCGCCTGGCCATTGTCCGAACGCACGCCACCCTCGGTGTCGCCGATGGCGCGGGCGAAGGTGTAGGAGCCCTGCATGAAGAAGCGGTCCCAGTTGCCCTGTGCGAAGAACTCAAGCGCGGTGTAATAACGCTTCGCCTTGTCCGCCAGGATCGATCCCGGAATCGTCACTTCCTCGGCAGTTCCGTCGCCATTGAAGTCCGCGAACACCACTGCGTCCTCGCCCGGGTTGAACAGGAAGCAGTAGTTGAACTTCTCGCCAGGTCCATTGCCGGTGACATAGGTGAACAGGGTCGCGTAATCGCAGCTGTCGTCGATCGCGGCCTTCAGGTCACGATGGATGCCACGCACGCCCAGCGAGAAGTTCTCGGTCAGCTGCTTCTGGAAGCCCAGGATGTACTCGTCCTGGTACATGGGGCTGAGGTTCCTGGTCGCGTAACCCGCGGCGAACTTCGGCTGGCCATTTTCGCCATTCAGGAAGCGCGTTGCGGTGCTGCCGGTGCTCGGGTTGGCGATCCGGGTCAAACCGGTCGGAGCGCCGGTCGCCGCATCCACGCCGGTGTAGCTGTAGTAAATTTCTTCGAACAGCGACGCCGAGGCGGCGCGGGTGGCAACGCCGGCGGTCAACGGCAGCGCGTAGCGGCCGGCGTTGCCGAACACCTTGAACGTGCTGTCACCGAACACATCCCAGGAGAAGCCCAGGCGCGGCGCGAACTGGTTCTTGATCTCGACGTAGGTCTCGCCTTCGCCGTTCTTGTTCTCGAAGGTGTCCCAACGCAGGCCGAGGTAGGCGATGAAGTTGTCGGTGACGTTCCAGGTGTCTTCGATGTAGAAGGCCTGCTGGTCGACGCCGACGTTCGCACCGGTGCGGAAGCTGCGGTAGCGGACGCGTTCGACCGGCGAAGCGATCGGACCGGTGGTCTGGTAGGTGAATACCGCACCGCCGGAGTAGGAGGTGCCGTCAACCGACTCGAACTGGTCCGCGTCGTAGCCGAAGCGCACCAGGTGGTCGCCCAGCTGCCATTCCGCGTCGATGCGGAACTGGTCGCGGGTGTCCAGGGCATCGCGACGGCCAAGGAAGTTGATGAACGAGCAACCCCGGATGGGGGCGCGCACACCGGTGGAGACGCCGCGACGGGTATCACTGATGATCGGGCAGCCAGCAACCGGACCTGTCAGGTTGCCGGAATATTCCTGGGTCACGCCCGCAGCGGAAACGCCATAGTTGGAACGGCTGAACTCGCCGTGGCCGTAGAGCGCGGAAATGGTGAAGTTGTCAGTGATGTAACCGGTGTAGCGAGCGACGTAGCTGTCGCCACCCGCCTCGTTGAAGTCGGTACCCCGGAAAGCGCCGTTCGTGGTGGTCGGATCGCCGCTGGCGAGGTTCGGGAACACAGCGACGTAGTAGTCGTCCTCGAACTCACGCTTGTCGGAAAACGCGGTCAGTTCCAGGCTGTGGTTGTCGGTGATGGCCCAATCGACCTTCGCCAGGTACTGCGGACGCTCGCTGCTGCTGTCCAGGTTCACGGTGCCGAAGCGGCTGGTGAAGGATTCGTTCTGGGTGCGGCCGTACTGGATCAGGCCATACGCAAACAGGCGGTCCTTGATGAGCGCGCCGCTCGCCCACAGGGACGCAGTGGCTTCCCAACCGTTGTCGTTCTCGTTGTTGGAGACCCGCAGACCATTGTTGTAGAACAGGTCCGGCGAGGTTTCGGAGAGCGCTTCCGGGGTCCAGAAGATGTTGCCGCCGGCCTTGAACTCGTTGGTACCGCGCTTGGTGATCATGTTGATCACGCCGCCGGTGGAACGACCGAATTCCGCGCCGTAACCGCCGGTCTTGACCTGCGTTTCCGCGATGGCTTCGAACGGAACCTGCGCGAAAGCAAGATTCTTGAAGGTGTTGGTGATGTTGAAGCCGTTGACGTAGTACTGGTTCTCGGCGACCGAGGAACCACCGAACGACGGCAGCGAGCCGAAGCCGGCGGCAGTGGCGCCGCGCACGGTACCCGGAGCCAGCAGGGCCACGGAGGTCGCGTTGCGCGGGACCGGGATCTTGGCAACCTGTTCGGCAGTCAGGATGGTGGTGGACTCGACCGAAGAGATGTCAATCGGGTTGACCGCACCGGAGCCGATCACGGTCACGGTGTCGAGGGTCTGGGCATCGCCACCGCTGGTGACGAAGTCGACGTTCGACGACGTGCCCACGTTGACGTTGGTGGTACGCGGCGCGCCGCCGTTGCGGCTGACCTGGTACTGGCCGGTCGGAAGCTGCGCGAAGCGGTAGCTGCCGTCGCCATCCACGGTGATGGTGCGGGAGAAACCGGTGGCGGGATTGGAGATGGTGATGGTGTCACCAGCCGCGGCGCGACCGTTCACGGAACCGGACGTATTGGTCTGCGCCTGGACGCCGCCAACGAAGCACAGACCCAGAGCAACGGTCAACGCGCTCCGCTTCAGGCCTTTGGAGAAATATTGGGAAGCCATAGTGATGTAACCCTCTTGAGACGAACCGTTGTGACCAAAATGCAGGCTGTTGGCAAGGCGTGAAAAGGCCTGACAGCCCCGACTATAGCCGGTGTGACGAATATTTAACAAGCTTGTAACGAAACATTACTCTGCATGCACCGCATTCAGGTTCCAACGGACGACACCCCGAATGCTCTGGAAATCCGTCGACAGGGGGCTCTGAGGTTCGTCTGAAGGGGCCGGAACTGGCCGGACGAATCCCATCAGGACTGTCCCTCTAGACCCTACGGCGCACCCTCGCCCTGCCCGTCAACGAGGAACGCTCAGTCGACTCACGTGTTTCAATTGTTAACGACACTTTAATGAGAGTGAAAATCGCGTTAGGATCGAGACGCCTTGCCGGTTCGTGCGTCTGCTTGGACTCTGCCGGAGAGGTCCACTGTTTGGGAAACCCAGCAACGACTTGCACTTGGAGAATAACCAGATGACCTTGAAGACCACCAAGCTCCGCGACGCGATCATGTTCGCGTTGGCCGTGAGCGCGACTTCCCTCGCGGGTACGGGCCTCGCTTTTGCCCAGAGCACCACGCCCGCGCAGACGCCGGCAACCACCAACCAGCAAGCCACAGACCTCGACACCATCGTGGTCACCGGTTCGCGCATCCAGAGCCAGACGGTCACGGCGTCTTCTCCGGTGACCGAGATCCAACAGGAAGAATTCCAGTACGCCGGCGTGACCCGCACCGAGGACCTGGTCAACCAGTATCCGCAGATGTCGCCTGCGTTCGACTCCTTCAACAACAACCCGTCGCTGGGCTACCCCACCGTCAACCTCCGCGGTCTGGGTGCGGGCCGTACCCTGACCCTGGTCAACGGCAAGCGTCTGGCCCCGGGTGCCGCTGAAGCCGCGGACATCAGTATCGTCCCCTCCTTCATGGTCCAGCGCGTCGACATCCTCACCGGCGGTGCCTCGGCGGTGTATGGGTCGGACGCAGTGGCCGGCGTGGTGAACTTCATCCTCGACACCGAGTTCGAAGGCGTCAAGATGAGCGTGGGCACGTCCGCCTACCGCCACAAGAACGACAACGAATACATCCAGGGCAAGCTCAGCGCGCGCAGCTTCCCGTTCCCCTCCGGGGATTCAGGCTTCGACGGCAAGAGCCAGAACGTGGACGTGGCTGCCGGCAGCAGCTTCGCCGATGGCCGTGGCCATGCCATGGCGTGGATGACCTGGCGCAAGAACGATGAACTGTTCCAGGGCGAGCGCGACTATTCGTCGTGCGCCCTGAGCGCCGCAGGTACCGCCTGCGGGGGCTCGGCCACCAACGCAGCCGGCAACTTCTACTTCTACCAGGGCGGCTCGGGCAGTGGGTCCTCGGCCAGCCTGAGGCCGGATGGCACGTACCTCAACGCCTACGGCGCGCCGTACAACTACGCACCGATCAATTACTACCAGCGCCCGGATGAACGCTACACCTTTGGCAGCTCGGTGAAGTTCGAGGTCAACGAGCACTTCAAGCCGTACCTTGAAACCATGTTCATCAACAAGAAGGACGCCCTGCAAATTGCTCCCTCGGGCGCGTTCTTCACCAGCCTGAGCGGCATCAACTGCACGAATCCGCTGATCGGGACCGCCTGCCGCGACCTGGGCTTTGATCCTGCGGATGGCCCGCTCACCGTCTATGTCGCCAAGCGCAACGTCGAAGGCGGGCCCCGTCGCTCGCAAACCGACACCACCCAGTTCCGCATCGTGGGCGGCGTGGAAGGCAAGATCGACGAGGCGGCCGATTGGACCTATAACGCCTACTACCTCTATGGCCAGACCAACGCCGATAACGTTGGCGCCAACGACTTCCTTACCCCCCGCATCCGTTCAGCCCTCCTCGGCTGCCCGGCTGGGTCGTTCGCCGGTTGCATTCCGTACCGGGTGTTTGTCCCGAATGGCGTGACGCCCGAAGCTGCGAGGGCGCTCGCAGGTACCAGCCTCAACGTGACCAAGACGGAAACCGCGTCGCTCACGGCCTATATCACGGGCACCACCGGCTATGGCCTGCCGTGGGCAAGTGGCGAGAACGTCTCGCTGGCCGTGGGTGGCGTGCGCACCTCGGACAAGTACAGCTTCACCGCCGACAGCGATAGCCAGGCCGGCAATTTCGCGGGCGCCGGCGGACCGGCCCGACCGGTGAGCGGCAAGATCACCGTCAACGAGCTGTTCGGCGAAGCCAACGTGCCGGTGGTCAGGGGCGCAGGTTTCCTGAAGACGTTTGACCTCGACCTTGGTTATCGCCTGTCGCGCTACAACCTGGCCGGTACCGCCGAAACGTTCAAGGTCGGCTTCACCGCGGACATGGGCTTCATCAAGCCGCGTGGCGGCTACAACCGCGCCATCCGCGCTCCGGGCATCAACAATCTGTTTGCCCAGCAGCAGATTGCGCTGTTCAACGGCGTGGATCCGTGTGCGGGCGCCACCCCGCGCTTCACCGCGGCACAGTGCGTCAACCTGGGCGTGCCGACCAATCGTTACGGCCTGATCGCCGCCAATCCCGCGAACCAGTACAACCAGTTCATCGGCGGCAACCTGGAGCTGGCGCCCGAGAAGGCGGACACCTACACCCTGGGCTTCGTGGTTACCCCGATGGATGACCTGCGGGTCAGCGTGGACTACTACGACATTGCGATCGAGGACACCATCAGCACCATCGGTGCCCAGACCATCCTCGACCAGTGCGGCCTGACCGGCGACGCGGTGCTCTGCGCGCAGATCCGGCGCAATCCGCTCGGCGGCGACCTGTTCCGTGGCAACGACCCGGCGACGTCGGGCCTGGTGAGGAACCTGACCGGCAACTTCGGTGAGATCTCCTTCCGGGGCATCGACCTGTCCGCGTTCTATGGTTGGGACATGCTCGGTGGCAGGTTCTCCACCTCGTTCCAGGGCAATTACCTGCTCGAGCAGGAAATCGCCCCGCTGGCGCCGGCGTCCGCTTCCGCCACCTACGATTGCGCTGGCAAGATCAACGTCCAGTGCCAGTCACCCGAATGGCGCCACATCGCCAGCCTGCGCTACTCCCGCGAGTGGGGCAGCGTGAACCTGCGCTGGCGCTATTTCGGCGAGATGGATTACGTCGACAGGCTGACCGAACAGCCCCTCTCCACCGACAAGCTGCTCTGCAGCACCAGTGGCGGGACCACGGCGGCATTCGCCTCGTGCCTGGGTGACGGCACCCTCAAGGCGTACAACTACATCGACCTGTCCGGTTCACTGGCGGTCGGATCCTGGGGTGAGCTGACGGTGGGCGTGAACAACATCGCCGACAAGGAACCGCCGCTGGTGGGCAGCACCCAGGCCCTGAACGGCAACGCGCCGGGCGGTTATGACCAGGCGGGCCGCTTCTTCTTCACCAGCTTCACCATGCGCTTCTAAGTTCCTGCTGCAACGTGCAAGTCATTGAGCGGCGGGCTTCGGCCCGCCGCTTTTTTTGTGAGATTCATTGGCGCCGACGGCTCCTACCCTTGCGCACCCACGATGCCGGCTGCCTCAAGCCGTGCATGGAGCGGTGCCAGGCCCGCCTGGTGATCCCGCCACTTGTGCACGGAACTGGTGTAGATCGGCTCGCGTACCTGTGCCGCACTGGCGGTGGTCGATGGTGCTTCGTTGGCTGAAGGCGCCAGCACCTCCGGCTGCCAATCGAGGCCGCACCAGTCGAGCATGCGACGTGCCTGGCCTTCGGTATCGGTCACCAGGTCTTCGTACTGCACATCCAGGATCTCGCCCGGCATCACCCCGTGCCAGTGCCTCATCATCTGGTGGTAACTGATGTAGTATTCCGCCAGCTCGTCAAGATCGTAGGAAAAATAATAGGCCTGGTTGAACAAGGTCTTGTAGACGGCGTAGCAGCTGTCCATGGGGTCTCGCACCACGTGGATGATCCGCGCGTCGGGCAGAGCCTTCCGGATCAGGCCGCAGTAGATGTAGTTGACCGGCATCTTGTCGATGAACATGCGGCTGCCAGTGGCTGCTTCCCGCGCGCTCGCCATGTAGGCGCGTCCAAGCGCGGCAAAATCGATCAACAGCGAGGCTTCGAGCACTGTCTTGCCGGGATTGGCCTGCAGGCTCTTGCGCGCCGCCGCCGCCAGCAGCTGACCGAAATCCAGCAGCTCCCCCGCCGACTTGACCTCACTGTGCCGGCCCAGCATGCGTTCCACCAGCGTGGTGCCGGTACGCGGCATGCCGACGATGAAGATCGCGCCCGCTTCGTCATGGCCCGCAGAGGCCGCCTGCAACGCTTCTGCGGTAAAGGTTTCACGGACCCCATCGATCGAGGCTCGCTCTGCCTCGGCGTCATAGCGGACGGTTTGTCGCTTGAGGGCGGCAGCTTCGGCAAGCACGGCAAAGGATTTGTCCGCCTGCCCCAGGTCCTCGAGCTCCTTGGCAAGTGCAAACTGGCAGGCGGCCCGCGCCGCTGGGTGCGGAAATCCGGCAGCCAGCTGCGCTTCAAGCTGGCCGACGTGGTTGGATGCCTCGGTCTGCCTGCGCAGGGTCGAGCGCAGATGCAGGGCATGTCCTGTGGCGGGGGCAATGGCCAGCAGAGCGTCAAGATCCTTTTCCGCGCCTTCGACATCCCCGGTATGGAACCGGGCGAGCGCAAGGTCGTACAGCAGGGCGGGATCATTGCCCATGGCCGCATGCGCGCGTGCGTAGAGATCGCGCGCGTTGGCCGGGTCGTCGCACCTGCTGTAGATGCTGCCAATCGCCCAGAGCGCGCGGGCCAAGTTGCCTGCAACGGCGACCGCGTCAGCCGCGACGTGTCGGGCCTCCCGCCGGCGCCGGAGCATGATCAGGTTGTCGGCTTTCTTCAGCAGCAGGGGCAGCTCGCCGGGGGCGGCCTCGACGGCGGCCGCAATGAAGCCATAGGCCGCTTCGGGGTCATCCGCCGCAAGCCGCGCTTCGCTGGCAAGAAACAGCACCTCCGCATCGCCGGGATGGTCTGCAACCAATGTGTCGCTGAGCTGCAGGGCATCCGCCACACGGTCCTGCTGCAGCAAGTTGAACCCCTCGCCGATCCGTTGCCGCAG
>JAZKHR010000098.1:10306-18799 GCA_040385305.1 Pseudomonadota bacterium | reverse complement strand
CACCGGCGCGGTGGCGCAGTGGTAGACGTACAGGCCGGCGTTGAGCGCCTTGAAGCTGAAGCGGCTGACGTGGCCCGGCGCGGTGAAACTGGACGCGGCGCCGCCGCCCGGGCCGGTCACGCCATGCAGGTCGATGTTGTGGGGCATCTTGCTGTCGGGCATGTTGCGCAGGTGGAATTCCACCGTGTCGCCCTGGCGGATGCGGATGAAGCTGCCCGGTACGGTGCCGCCGAAGGTCCAGAAGGTGTAGGTCACGCCTTCTGAGATCTCCATCTCCTTCTCGACCACGTCCAGCGACACGATCACCTTGGCCGGCGCGGTGCGGCCGGTGGCGGGGGGAACCATCGGCGGTGCGGTGAGGATGGCTTCGATGGGCTGCCCTTGCGGCGGGCCGAAGTCGCCCTTGGCCGACCCGCCGGTTTCATCGGGTTTCGCCGTGGCGGTGGCCGATTCGTCCGTGGACTCGCCGCGGCAGGCGGGCAGCGCCAACGCGATGGCAAGGCTCAACGCAAGAAGCCGGAATGTGCGTGTCATCTGGGTACCCTCGTCCGTAGGTGGTGGATGGTCTGGTGGGAGCGTCTAAGGCCAGCTTGGGCTGCCCGGCGAACCACCGTGTTGATCCAGGTCAACCTGCCGCGACCCGACGTTTGACACAGGTCAAGACGTCACGGCCGTCGTGGGAAGAGGCTGGCGCCAGTTCCCCGGAGCGCTGCCGCATGTCGCATTCCCAACCCGTCATGGCAACCGGTTTGATCGCATTTGCCGTCTTCGCGGGCACGGCGCAGGCGGTACTGCGACCTGGAGTGCCGTCGTTCGAGTGGGACCTGCGCCTGCGCTTCGAGGGCGTTGACGCCGCCACCTTCGCGCGCGACGCACAGGCGACCACGCTGCGCCTGCGCGCCGCCCTCCGGTTTGCCCCGGCGCCGGGCTGGAGCGGCTTGCTGGAGGGAGAAGCTGTGGCCGGCAACCAGCGCTACGACAGCGGCGCCAATGGGCGCACGGCGTATCCGGCGGTGATCGACCCGGGCGGAGTCGAACTCAACCAGGCGTGGCTCCGGTGGAAGGGTGCGCGCGCGGCCGCAACCCTGGGCCGCCAGCGGCTGCTGTTCGACAACCAGCGCTGGATCGGCAACGTCGGCTGGCGCCAGAACGAGCAGACCTTCGATGGGCTGGCGCTCGAGTTCGCGCCGCGCAAGGGCGTGGGGTTGCGCTACGCGTTCCTTGACCGCGTGCACCGGGTCAATGGCGACGGTGCGCTGGATCCGCGCAACCGTGAGCGTGCACTTTCCAGCCACATGCTCAACGCCACGTGGCAGCACGGCAGGCACCAGGTCACCGGTTACGGCTACCAGCACCAGGACCGCGATGTCGCTGCTGCATCCAGCGCGACGTGGGGCCTGCGCTGGACCGGCTCGCACCCGCTGCCGGCCGCCATGCTTGGCTGGACGCTGGAAGGCGCCCGACAGCGCGATCATGCCAACAACCCGTTGCGGTTCACCCACGGCTATTGGTTGATGGAACCGAGCATCGCCATGCGCGGCATCACCGCACGCGTGGGCTGGGAGCAGCTCGGCGGCAATGGCACGCACGCGCTGCAGTCGCCGCTCGCCACCCTGCATGCGTTCAATGGCTGGGCCGACAAGTTCCTGGTGACGCCGCCGGCAGGGCTGGAGGATCGTTACATCGGCGTGGGAGGCAGCGTGGGGCGCGAACGCGCAGGCGCCCGCCCCGCGTGGCAGGTTGCATGGCATGACTATCGCGCCGACCAGGGCGACGCACGCTACGGACACGAGTGGAATGCGTCGCTCAGCCTGCCGCTGGCGAAAGGCGTCACCGGCTTGCTGAAATTCGCCGACTACCGCGCTGCATCGTTTGGCTCCGATACCCGCAAGGTGTGGTTGCAGCTGGAGTACAAGGGCAACCGCTGATCGCGCCGACGCGGGTGGTTGCCGATCAGCGCACCACGGTGACCGGTACCTCGGTCAGGGCGATGACCTTGCTGGCCACCGAGCCCAGGAGCAGGCCCTGCAGGGCGCCGCGGCCGTGGCTGCCCATCACCACCAGGTCGTGGCGGCCGGTCTTGGCCTCGTGGGCGATGCGCTGGGCGGGCTCGCCGACCACCATCCGCTCCTCGAACGGCACGCGCAGTCGTCGCAGCAGCGTGCGTGCTGCGCGGGTGGCGAACTGGCCATTCTCGGCGTGGTAGCGATGGCTGGCGTCCACGCCCAGTTTGACCGCCACCGCCTGCATCAGCGGTGGATCGACGTTCAACAGGGTGAGCGTGGCGTCGGGCATCTTCTTCACCAGCTTGGCCGCGTGGCGTGCGGCCCGCGTGCTCATCGGGCTTCCATCGACAGCGAGCAAGATCTTCACGGTGGGCCTCCGGTGCTTGGGTGTGCCTGTAGTGTGGCGTGCATCGCGGGGCGCGCATTGAGGCAGATCAAGAAGTTCCGTCCGAAGGCACCGGTAGGCGGGTGAAGCCCCACGGCCGCACTCAGCCCAACATCGAGGCTAGCGCACCCAGCGGATGGTGGGCCCGCGCGATGCCGTAGATCGCGGCGAACGCGAGCAGTGCCGCCGTGTAATACAAGGCGCGCGCGCGCGTCCGGCGGTGCGGGCGCATGGCAAGAATGCCCAGCACGATATAGACCACGATCAGCCCGACCTTCACCAGCAGCCAGCCATTGGCGAACAGTGCCCACGGCAGGATGGTGAGCAGCATCAGTGCAGCGGTGAGCAGCGCGGTGTCGATGCTGTAGCTCAGCCACTTGACCGCCAGCGCCTGCGGCCAACGCGCGCCCGCCAGCGCGAAACCGCCGCGCAGCGCGAACAGCGCGCCGCTAAACAGGGCGAGGGCAATGTGGAACAACTTGATCTGCGGATAGAACTCGATCATTGACTGATCCTCAACCGGGTTTGCCGTCGCTGCGCGGCGACAGGTAGATGCCCGCGATCCGCGCGACCCAGGGCAGGAACGCCACCAGCCAGCCGACCGCGGCCGCGGCCTTCCAGGCCAGGCCATCGGGCATTACCTCAGCAAAGACCCGCATCACGGCCACCACCTGGATCGCGGCGAACGCAAACCATGCAGCCGCCGGCATCACCAGCGCCTGCCCCGAATGGCCTTGGGTCACCCGCGTGACCATCGCGACCAGCACGCTGCCGAAGAAGCCGATGAACAGCGCATGCGCCGGCGCGCGGCCCAGCAGGAAGCTGCCGGTCACTTCATAGGCGATGCTCTGGAAGGCATACAACGCAATCGCCACCGGCAACCAGGCGAGGCCAATGAACAGCACCAGCAGCAAGCCTGGCGCCTTGCCGCGCGGCCACCATTTCCATAGCGCCAGCAGCAGCAACGCCAGCAACGGCAGGTCTGCCAGCCACAGCCAGCCATAGGCGTGCACCAACTCCAGCAGCAGGTGTGCCAGCACCAGCACCCAGAACGCCGCTAGCAGCCACATCGGGCGCCAGGGCTGGTAGCCCGGCACCACGCCGCCGGCGAAGAACGGAAACATGCGATGCGCCACCGCCAGGTAGATGGGCAGCAGCAGCCCGAAGGTGCCGACCTTGATGCTGGCGAACGCCAGCAGCGGCGCTTCGGTCATCAGGAACCCAAGCCACGCCAGCAGCCCAGCCAGCCCCAGCGCGAGCGCGGCCACGCAGGAACGCGCATGCCAGGTGGTGGCGCGTTCCCGCCATAGCAGTGGCAGCAGGTGGCCAATGCCGGTCAGCCAGCCGCCCAAGGTCAGTACCACGCCCACCACGATCCCGGGTTTCCAGCCAAACGCGCCGAGCAAGGTGGCCAGCTGTCCGCTGAACAGGCCCAGCCCCACCGGCAGGTAACGCGAGCGCTCCAGGTCCGGCAAGCCCATCCAGCGCGGGAACACGGTGAGCAGGAAACCGAACATGAAGCTCGGCAGCATCTGGTACTGCATCACGAAGGCATGCAGCCAGCCCGCGTAGGGCTGTGGCTGGTGCAGCCCGAACCATTGCCAGCGCGCGTCCGCCAGCCACATCGACCACCACGCCATCGCCAGCAACAGGTTGCTGGCGCCGATGAAGAACATCAGGCGATGCGGGGCTTGCGCCAGCAGGCGGATGGATGGCGCGCCGTTGCTCATCGCCTCAGCCGCCGCAGCCGCCGCAGCACTCGGACGGCAGCTGGACCAGGTGCTGCGACGGATCGGTGGCGCCGGCCGCGTGCAGGCAGGCGAGCAGCTCGTCCTGCGTCGCCAGCGTCGAAATGCGGATCGTGCTGCCGCTTGCGTCGCGGTCGAGCAGGGCGGACGTGTCGAGCGTGGAGAGCGCGCGTTCTATCGCCGCAAGTTCGGGAGCGGCGCTGGCATCTAGCGTGTACCGGATCATGGGTGTCTCCGTGGTCGGGGGATATGGACATCGGCCCCGGTTGCCCGGGGCCGAAGCGTGGTTCAGTCGGTTTGGGTGGTGCCGAGGAAGGCCGGGTCACGGGTCGGTGCGACCCATAACCGCAACACGAACCAGGACAGCGCCAGTGCGCCGATGCTGAAGATGATGTCGCCGGGCATGCGCATCCAGATCAGCATCTCGACGATCGGCTGCTGCATGAACTCGGCCGAACGCGCGTGTGCATAGCCATGCTCGATCGCCGCCAGCAGCTGCAGGATGCCCAGCGGGAGCAGGGTCAGCAGGCCCATCAGCGCGAGGCCGATGTTGAGCGACCAGAACGCCACCTTCAGCGGCCGTGCGTCCCACGCCATCTGGCCACGCAGGCCGCGCAGGCAGAACAGCATCAGCGCGATGCCGAGCATGCCGTACACGCCGAATAGCGCGGTGTGCCCATGCAGCGCCGTCAGGTTCAGGCCCTGCATGAAGTACAGCGACAGCGGCGGGTTGATCAGGAAGCCGAACAGGCCGGCGCCGACAAGGTTCCAGAACGACACCGCGATGAAGAACATCACCGGCCACTTGTAGCGTGCCATCCATGGCGTTGCCTTGCCGAGCTTGTACGTGTGGTACGCCTCGAAGCCGATGTAGGCCAGCGGCACCACTTCCAGCGCGCTGAAGCTCGCGCCCAGCGCCACCACCGCGGTGGGCGTGCCGATGAAATACAGGTGGTGCAGGGTGCCCAGCACGCCGCCGGACATGAAGATGATGGTGGCGGACAGCACCGTGACCGAGGCGGTGGAGGTCTTGATCAGGCCGAGTCGAGTAAAGATCAGCGCCATCACTGCGGTGGCGAACACCTCGAAGAAGCCTTCGACCCATAGGTGCACCAGCCACCAGCGCCAGTACTCGACCTCGGAGATGTGGGTGTGCTCGCCCCACATCAGCGCGGAGGCATAGAACACCCCGATCGCGACCGTCGACAGGAACATCAGGCCGATGATCGATTTAGCGGCGTTGGCAGGCCCGCGCAGCACCGGCCACAGCGCGCGGCCGACCAGCACCACCCACAGCAGCAGGCCGACGAACAGGTACCACTGCCAGAAGCGGCCCATGTCGGCGTATTCCCAGCCCTGGTGGCCGAACCAGAAGTTGTACCTAAGGCCGAGCTTCTGCATCACCGCGAGCCACTGGCCGACGAACGAGCCAACCACGATCACCAACAGCGAGCCGAACAGGAAGTTGACCCCGAGACGCTGGAACTTCGGCTCATGCCCCGACAGCGCCGGGGCGATGTACAGGCCGGTGGCGATCCACGCAGTCGCGATCCACAGCACCGCCAGTTGCGTGTGCCACGTGCGCGTGAGCGAGTAGGGCAGGTATTGCGACAGCGCGAAGCCGTAGGCCTCCTGGCCCTCCACTTGGTAGTGCGCGGTGATCGCGCCAAGCAGGATCTGCGCCAGGAACAGCGCCAGCACGACCCAGAAATACTTCGCGGTCGCGCACATCGACGGGGTGATCCGCAGGGTCGCGAACGGGTCGGTGTTGGGGATCGCGTGCTCCTCCTCGCCGCGGCCATGGGTGACTGCGTAGTGCCAGCCCAGCAGGGCGATGGCGGCGATCAGGAACAGCACGCTGAACGCCGACCACAGCCACAGCGACGGTGCCGGCGTGTTGCCCACCAGCGGCTCGTGCGGCCAGTTGTTGGTGTAGGTGACCTGCTTGCCCAGCTTGCCGCTGGCGTCGGGCACCGCGGCACCGCTGGCGGCGGGGCGCTCGGTGGTCGCGGCCCACGCCGTCCACCAGAAGAAGGCGGTCAGCGCGCGACGGTGCTCCATCGTGTCGACGGTGCTTTCCTTCATCGCATAGGCTTCGCGCAGCGACGCGGTGGCCGGATCGTTGCCGAACAGGCTCTCGTAGTGCGCGGCGACGTTCGACAAGGCGGCAACCCGGTCCAGGGTCAGCGTGACCGTCCTGGTGTCGGGGTCATAGGTATTCGTTCGCATCATCTGCTGCAGGCGGCGCTGCAACCCGGCCTGTTGCTCGGCCGGCAACTCGGCGTAGGTAGCCATGCCGCCATCGCGCCGCGCCCACAGGTCGAGCACGCCGACCGACTCGCGGTGCAGCCAGTCCGCGCTCCAGTCGGGTGCGACGTACGCGCCATGGCCCCAGATCGACCCCAGCTGCATGCCGCCCAGCGACTGCCAGACCTGGCGGCCCTGCTCGATGTCGGCGCGGGTATATACAACCGAGCCATCCTCCCCGACCACCTGTTCCGGTATCGGCGGCGCGGCGCGGAAGATCTCTCCGCCGGCCCAAAGCAGGACCCCGAAGGAAACCACCAGCAACGTCGCCAGCCCCAGCCACAGTTTCCGCGTCTTGCTCATCACGGCTTCTCCCAAAGATTGCGGGAATCGTCGGCCTGGCGGGCGCGGCACGCATTGATGCATGTCAAGTCCGGTGCCGGCGAGGCCGGCAAGCGTGCGTAGCCGCGCGGTACTGGCGCAGCCAGCGCTGCGAGGCGGCTGCATCCAGTAGTCGAAAACGGGCGGGGGAAACAGAAGTGCAGGGCATTACCGTCGTCGGCGAGGATGCGCGGACCCGGCCGCGGCAACGGCACGCCCCTCAAGTCGTGGAACGGCGCGCGCTCAGATCGCGCGCGAGAAGCGCGGCGTCGCATCGGCGATGGGCTGGTCGAGGTAACGGTCGAAGCACATCGCGACGTTACGCAACAGCAACCGCCCGCGAGATGTCGCGGTGATACGGTCGCTCTCGACCTGCACCAGGCCGTCCGCCAGCAGGGGCTCCAGCTTGGCCAGCGAGTCGGCGAAATACTCGCTGAAGTGGATGCCGTAGCGTTGTTCCAGGGCCGTCACCGGTATTTCGCCCTGGCACATCAGCTGCTGGATCAGGTCGGCGCGCAACTGGTCGTCCGCACCCAGGCGCATGCCGCGGAATACCGGCAAGCGGCCCTCGTCCAGCGCCGCCTGCCAGCTGGGGAGGTCCCGCGGGTTCTGGCTGAAGCTGTCGCCGATGTGGCTGATCGCGGACACACCGAGGCCTACCAGGTCGCTGTCGGCGTGCGTGGTGTAGCCCATGAAGTTGCGGTGCAGACCGCCACGCGCCTGCGCCAGCGCGAGCGCGTCGTCGGGCAGGGCGAAATGGTCCATGCCGATGTAGGCGTAGCCCTCGGCGGTGAGTCGTTCGATGGCCAGCTGCAGCAGTGCCAAACGCGTCTCGGCATCGGGCAGGTCGGCGGCGACGATCTGCTTCTGTGGCTTGAACAGTTCCGGCAGGTGCGCGTAGCCATACACCGCGACCCGGTCGGGGCGCATCTCGGCGACGATGTCCAGCGTGCGCGCAAAGCCCTCGCGCGTCTGTTCCGGCAGCCCGTAGATCAGGTCGATGTTGACCGAGAGGAAGCCGTTGCCCCGGCAGGCCTCGACCACCGCGCGGGTTTCCTGCACCGATTGCACGCGGTTCACCGCGACCTGCACCTCGGGATCGAAGTCCTGCACGCCGAAGCTGGCGCGGTTGAAGCCTGTGGCTGCAAGCGCAGCGATGTCTTCGGGGCTGACGAAGCGTGGATCCAGCTCGATCGAGATGTCGCGCTCGGCGTTGTCGGAAAAACGGAAGTGGCTACGCAGGGTGTCCACCACCTCGCGCAGCTGCAATGGCGACAGGAAGTTCGGGGTGCCGCCGCCGAAGTGCAGTTGAATCACCTCGCGGTCGCGGTCGAAGAGCGGCGCGGCCAAGGCGATCTCGCGGTACAGCCTCTCCAGGTACGCCTCGCCGCGCGTGCTGTCGCGCGTGATGATGCGGTTGCACCCGCAGTAGAAGCACGGGCTGGCGCAGAAGGGCACGTGCACGTACAGCGAGAGCCGGCGCGGGATCGGATCGCCGTTGCTTGCCGCGGCCACTTCCCTGAGTTCCGGTTCGCCAAAGCTGGTGCGAAATTGCGGAGCGGTCGGATAAGAGGTGTACCGCGGTCCGGGCCGGTCGTGGCGGCGCAGCAGGTCGGCATCGAAAGCGATGGCGTGAGGTTGCATGGGCGGGAGCTTAGGCGGGGCTCGCGTGGATCATCTTGACCTGGATCAACCCCGGCCTGTCGCTCGGCGCCGGCTCAGGGCA